>NZ_JBFSTZ010000011.1:0-124497 GCF_041467155.1 Vibrio sp. 10N.247.310.23
TGCTCAAGCGAAGCAAGCTCCGAACTCGGCACTTAGCCTACTAGGTTAATCGATTAAAAAGCCACGTTGACTATAAGCGTCAACGTTAGGCTTCCACAAATTAGCTCGTGGTGAGAGATGAGCGCTAAACAGACCCAGCTTCGGCTGGGTTTTTTATTGCCTGCAATTTGGAGAAGGGGGGAGTTTTGGTGTTGGTCGTTGATTGGAAAGCGAGATTCCCTATCACGCTCGCTCCTCACTGTAGGGAGTGACGGGAATTGGGAAATGATGGTTTCCTCGCTTACTACATCGAAGCAGTCTTTCGTCACCCCAGAATCGAGTAGAACGAGATATCAGGGATCTCTTCTGACTTTATATTCAACACTACGCTCATTAACTTAAATAATGGGGCAACTTTAGCGAATGTCGCCCTATTAATTGAAGCCCGATCACACTTTCCTTTGTTGTTGAAAAGAATATGAAAAAAAGCGCATTTTTTATTAAAGCTTCTAATTAAGGCGCCGTTAAAGGGATTGAGAGAAATGATATGTACCAATGTAAGGTGAGAGAGACACTGGTGCATAAACAAATTGACATGTATTTGTGTGAGGTGAGAGTCACATAAGTGCATTAAAAAATGCCTAAAGGAGATCAACTATGGCGATTAATGTAAACACTAATGTGTCTGCAATGACGGCTCAGCGCTACCTGAATAGCGCGGCTGAAGGTACTCAAAAATCAATGGAGCGTTTGTCTTCTGGCTATAAAATCAATAGCGCAAAAGATGATGCTGCAGGCCTACAAATCTCTAACCGCTTAACGTCGCAAAGTCGTGGCCTAGATATGGCTGTGAAAAACGCGAATGACGGTATCTCTATTGCACAGACAGCTGAAGGTGCAATGAATGAGTCAACCAACATTCTGCAACGTATGCGTGACCTTTCTCTTCAATCTTCAAACGGTTCGAACAGCAAATCTGAACGTGTTGCGATCCAAGAAGAAGTCTCTGCTCTAAACACAGAACTTAACCGTATCGCTGAAACGACCTCTTTTGGTGGTAACAAGCTTCTGAACGGTACTTACGGCAGCCAATCTTTCCAAATCGGTGCTGACTCAGGTGAAGCAGTAATGCTATCTATGAGCAACATGCGTACTGACACTCAAGACATGGGTGGTAAGAGCTACGGCGTTACAGAAGGCAAAGATGCTTCTTGGCGTGTAGGTGCGGGTGCTGATTTAACAATCAAATACAACGATAAGTTTGGTGAAGCGCAAGAGCTATCTATTTCTGCTAAAGAAGGCAACGATATCGAAGAGCTAGCAACTTACATCAATGGTCAAAGCCAAGACGTTAAAGCGTCTGTGGGTGAAGGCGGTAAACTGCAACTTTTCGCTTCAAGCCAAAAAGTTGAAGGTGATGTTGAGTTTGGCGGCAGCCTTGCGGGCGAACTAGGTATCGGTGCTGGTAAAGACGTTACCGTTAACGATATCGACGTAACTTCTGTTGCAGGTGCAAACGAAGCAGTATCTATCATTGATGGTGCTCTAAAATCTGTTGATAGCCAACGTGCTTCTCTAGGTGCTTTCCAAAACCGTTTTGACCATGCAATCAGCAACTTAGACAACATCAACGAAAACGTTAATGCGTCTAAGAGCCGTATCAAAGATACCGATTATGCGAAAGAAACAACAGCTATGACGAAGTCTCAAATCCTACAACAGGCGAGTACTTCTATCCTAGCTCAAGCAAAACAGTCACCATCAGCAGCTCTAAGCTTATTGGGCTAAACTTACCTCGGTAAGTAGCGGTAAACTCTACTCTGGGTAGAGTTTTACTGTTTGGCTCATAAAGGAGGGAGGGAGAGTGTTATGGAAATATCATCCAACGCATCGAACATCCAGCCTTATGGCTCACCTAATGGCATTAAAATTGCAAGCGATGAAGGTAGTAGTGCGTCGAGTCTTTCGCGACTAAAAGAAGCAACATCTTATGACAAGGTAGAGAAATCGAAAGAGGAAGCTACCGAAGCGGCGATTCAATTAGCTCAACATAGACAAGAGTTAAATGATGAAGAGCGAGTCAAAATGGTGGAGAAGGTAAACGAGTTTATCTCCTCTCTCAATAAAGGTGTGGCTTTTAAGGTCGATGAAGAATCTGGGAGAGATGTGGTTACCATTTATGAGACCACAACCGGTGATATTATTCGCCAGATCCCTGATGAAGAAATGCTTGAAATTCTAAGACGCCTAGCAGCCCAAAACTCGAATAGTCGAATATTTGAGGTGAAGGTTTAAGTCGTATTATTGAGGTGATTTAATGAGTTTTGGCCCAATGGGGATTTCGTCTGGCATGGATATCAATTCCATGGTCAGCAAAATTGTTGATTCGGAGCGTGTACCTAAACAGCAACGAATCGACAATGAACGAACGCGAATCGATACCAGCATTAGTGCCTATGGAAGACTCAGAGAATCCCTTGATTCGATGAAAAACCTGATGACAAACTTTCGTCAGGAAAAAGCTTTTGCTGTGCGAACAGTGGAAAGTACCGATGAAGCGCTTGTCTCTGCAACCGCGACTACCGAAGCGATCGCTGGCAAATATGCCATCGATGTGTTGCAGCTTGCCCAAAGCCATAAAGTGGCTTCTGATGTACTGTCAGAGGACATGAAATTTGGCCCAGGTAAGCTGCAGGTTTCGCTTGGTGATGACAGCTTTGACGTGCAAGTTGGCGACAGATCGAGACTTATCGAAGTTGTTCGTGGTATCAACGGTGCAGATAGCAACCCAGGCGTTCGTGCATCTATTATCAACGATGTCGAAGGTCCAAGACTTATTATTGCCTCGAACCAGTCTGGTTCAGATCAGAAGATCAGCATTAATGTTGAGTCAGATGCTGCCAATCCCTTAAAAAAACTCGAATACAAAACGCTTGAAGAACGTGTTAAAGCGCTAGAGAAAGCGCGCGTTGCTGCTCAAGATATTCTAGCTCTAACCCCTGCAGGAAAAGCCGTTGAACTCATCGATGAAGTGATCGCTAGCGATGACCCAAATGCGAATGAAACACTCGATAAAGATGGCAATATCATCCCAGCAGCCCAAACCGATTCTACTTCAGATGTTGACGGAGACTCTAAAAGTCTCAGCTACGGTGAGCAAGCAGCCGCCGACGGCCAAGCCGCCCTAGACGCAGCTCAAGCGGCAAAGTCTGTGATGCCTGAAGATAATATCCCTGGCTGGACTGAAACCGCGTCAGGTACGCTTTTAGATTCTTACTACACACCAGAACTTGAGCTTGATGAAAAAGCGATAAAGAAGGCACCCGATGTGCCGGGGTGGTCAAATGCTGCCTCAGGTACTCTGACCGATTCATACGTGACACCGAAAGAAGCCCAACAAAAGCTTGAGGCTGAGCAAGCGCGTATCGAAGAGAAGATTTCACAAGAAAAAGCGGAGTTGGCTGAGAAAGTTCAAAAAGGCGAACTCACCGCAGAGCAAGCCAAGAAAATTGAGCGTGCCAAATTAGAACCCGAAGAGCGCGAGCTCTTAGAGAAGGTCGATAAAGCGCAAGCAGACCTTGAACAAGCACAGCAATCTTTTGATACCTATAGTGGAATGACTGAAGTTCAGGCTGGCCAAGATTCTATGGTTGTCCTAGATGGTGTTGCTCAACTCTCTAGTAATAACAATGTGATTGAAGATGCCATTGAAGGTATTGATATTACGGTGAAAGGAAAAACGCCAAAAGATAAGCCGCCGGCAGAAATTGGTGTGGAGTACGACCGTAATAGTGTTCGCCAAGACATTGAAGCTTTTGTTAATTCTTATAATCAGTTTTACCAAGTGTCTAAAAACTTGGCGGGTGTTGACCCAACGACTGGCCAAAAAGGCCCGCTGTCTGGTGACAGTACCGTGCGTAACGCCGACTCACGATTAAAAGGTGTGTTCTCATCAAGCATTGAAGGCGCGCCTGATAACCTAAAATCTTTGACCGAGTTTGGTATCACGACCACAAGACAAGGCTCGTTAGAAATCAACTACGACATGCTTGACCGTCAACTTAACAATAACTTTGATAAGTTGGGTGAGTTCTTTGGTGGCAACAACGGCTTCGCCAAAAAAGTGGAAGACGCGATTCAAGGCATTACAGGTATCACGGGTTCAATCCGTACTCGAGAAAAGAGCTTGGTCGAGCAAAATTACCGCCTAGCAGATGACCAAAGCGCGCTTGACCGCCGCATGGACAGCCTTGAGAGCCGTACCCACTCTAAGTTCACGGCCATGCAAGATGCGACCAGTAAGATGCAATCTCAGTTGGGCAGTATGATGAATGCGTTGGGCTAATAGATGAATAGCCAGCTAAAAGAGCTTTGTGAACTCGATCAATTAATTCTCTCTAAGCTTGAATTTAGTGAAATTAATGCTGAAGAAATAACGCTGCTTGTCGATAACAGAGAACAGTTATTGCAAAACGTGCTTCAAATAATCGACTCACACCCCGACGTTAAGCAAAGTTCTGAATGGTTTGAAGCCATTATCAGAACCAGAAAATTAGTCGAATTGATGCAGTCTGAGACGAGTCGAGTAGGTAAGGCCCTACACAAATATCGTCACGGTGCTAAATCAGTTCAACAATACAAAAAGTTTTTATAGAAGAGGTTTACTATGCGCGGTTCTTTACAGGCATATAAAAAGGTATCAGTGGATAGTCAGCTAACGGCTGCCTCACCGCATAAGATTGTACAGATGCTAATGGCAGGTGCTATCGAGCGTTTGATTCAAGGCAAAGCGGCAATGCAAGCAGGCAACATCCCAGTGAAAGGTGAGCGACTTGGTAAGGCTCTAGATATCATTATTAGCCTACGTAGTTGCCTATCTATGGACGATGGTGGCGATATTGCGAAAAACCTAGATCAACTTTATGAGTTCATGATCACGCAAATTTCTGCGGCAAATCACAAAAATGACCCACAGCCTATTGATGATGTTATCGATATTATTCGCGAAATTAAGAGCGCTTGGGACCAAATTCCGAACGAATATCACAACTTGACGTCCGCTGACGTAGGTATTTAAAGAAAAACTGCAGTTTTAACCAATCTCATATCCCTTAATTGGTTGGTTGCCTTATTTTTTTAATCAAATAAAATAGAAGCCATTAGATAGCCTAATGGCTTTTTTCGTTGCTGATTTCCTAAATTTGTCCACGTAGACCATAATCATTGATACATCTCACTGTTTTATAGACTACGTTGCTCACCGTTTTTCCGCATCGCACCAAAATAAAGGCAATAATTCCTACTTATGCAAGGTTTGGCAAAACTGCTTGTCGTCGACGATAACGCTCAAGATCGTCACAATTTAAGCACAATATTAGAGTTTGTAGGAGAGAGCTGCGAAGTAATCAGCTCTGAACAAGCACGTAAAGTTGACTGGTCACTACAGTGGGCCGGCTGCATTATTGGTACCATTAAAGGTAAAGGCTTCAACGCATTACTGAATGAGAAGCTTGTTCACGCCAATCACATCCCTTTACTGGTGATTGGCAAAAACAATCACCCGGTTGACGAGTTGACTAACTATGTTGGTGAGCTTGAACTTCCTCTTAACTACCCGCAATTAAGTGATGCATTAAGACACTGTAAAGACTTCTTAGGCCGCAAAGGTGTTCAAGTTGTGTCTTCGGCACGCAAGAACACCCTGTTTCGCAGCCTAGTAGGACAAAGTGCTGGCATTCAAGAAGTACGTCACTTAATTGAACAAGTCTCTTCTACGGAAGCGAACGTGCTGATTCTTGGTGAATCTGGTACAGGCAAAGAAGTCGTAGCGCGTAACATTCACTATCACTCTAAACGTCGTTCAGGGCCTTTTGTTCCTGTAAACTGTGGCGCGATTCCACCTGACTTGCTTGAAAGTGAACTGTTTGGTCATGAGAAGGGCGCATTTACTGGGGCGATTACCGCACGTAAAGGCCGTTTTGAATTGGCTGAAGGTGGCACACTGTTTCTTGATGAAATTGGCGATATGCCGATGGCGATGCAAGTTAAGCTGCTACGAGTACTGCAAGAGCGATGCTTTGAGCGTGTAGGTGGCAATAGCACCATACAAGCTGATGTTAGAGTGATTGCGGCAACCCACCGCAACCTTGAAGATATGATCGACGATGATTCGTTCCGTGAAGATCTTTACTACCGCTTAAATGTATTCCCGATTGAAATGCCGGCGCTTCAAGATCGTAAAGAAGATATTCCACTGTTGCTTCAAGAGCTGATGACTCGAATGGAAGCGGAAGGCAGCATGCCTATCTGTTTCACGGCTCGTGCTATCAACTCTTTGATGGAGCATTACTGGCCAGGTAACGTTCGTGAACTAGCGAACCTGGTTGAACGAATGGTTATCTTGTATCCAAACAGCTTGGTTGATGTGAATCACCTGCCAACTAAATATCGATACAGCGATATCCCTGAGTTCCAGCCAGAGTTTAATAGCTTTGGATCTGAAGAGGAGCAAGAGCGTGATGCACTTGCTGACTTATTCTCAGAAGATTTCAGTTTTGATCAGCAAGATGATATTGCCGACAATGCTAATGCGCCTCAAGAGTTACCGCCAGAAGGGGTTAACTTGAAAGAGCTACTCGCGGATATGGAAGTGAATATGATCAATCAAGCGTTGGAAGCGCAGGGCGGCATTGTTGCTCGTGCTGCTGACATGCTTGGAATGCGTAGAACCACTCTGGTTGAAAAAATGCGTAAATATAACTTGCAGCGATAGTGTCCAGTTTTCGATGAAAACGAAAAACTAGCACACACTTTTTAGCTATTTGGTAACTCTAGCTAAGTGAACAGATAAACCATAGTCGAGTTGTTGCTTGCTTAACTATGTGATAAATATAGCAAATAGCCTGACTCGTGTTGTACGTCTCAGGCTGTTTTAGTATTTGAGGCAAATTTTTGACATGTGCGTATCTAACGAACCAGAAAATCAATCACACCTAGATTCTGTTGAACAGCAGGTTGAGCGCTATAAGCAAGTACTCGACGTGATGCCAGCAGGGGTTATCTTGTTAGATACACACGGCGAAGTGAGAGAAGCGAACCCTGAAGCGCATCGTATTCTTGGTGTTGAGTTGGTTGGCGAGAAGTGGTTTTCAGTGATTCAAAGTGCCTTTGACCCAAAAGACGATGACGGTCATGAGATCTCATTGAAGAACGGGCGAAAAGTGCGTTTGGCGATTTCAGCCTCTACCACGGGTCAGCTGATTTTGATTACCGATCTGACCGAGACCCGACTATTGCAGTCTCGCGTGAGTGATCTTCAGCGTTTGTCTTCATTAGGTAGAATGGTGGCCTCGCTTGCCCATCAAGTGCGAACGCCGCTTTCAAGTGCGATGCTGTATGCATCAAACCTTGCCGCGCCAAATCTGCCGCCGGCAACAAAAACGCGTTTTCAATCTAAGCTTATGGATAGATTGCATGACTTAGAGAAGCAAGTGAACGACATGCTGTTGTTTGCCAAAGGTGGTGACAACAAAGTCGTTAAGCCATTTACTGTGGCTGAATTGATCACTGAATTTCACCCTATGGTGGAAGCGGCATTGAAAACTAACCAGATTGATTATTGCCAAGAAGTTGAGGGCGAACAGACTCAAATGTTCGGCAACGCCAATGCTATCGCCTCAGCGTTAAGCAACCTAGTGTTGAACGCGGTTCAAATTGCGGGTAAGGAATCGCAGATCGATGTGTTTTTTAGGCCCGTAAATGGCGAGCTTAAGATATCAGTGCAAGACAGTGGCCCCGGCGTACCGAAAGAGCTTCAAGGTAAAATAATGGAACCCTTCTTTACCACTCGTTCACAAGGTACAGGTCTAGGCTTAGCGGTTGTACAAATGGTATGTCGAGCACATGAAGGCCGACTGGAATTGATATCAGAAGAAGGCGACGGCGCATGCTTTACCATGTGTCTACCGCTTGAAAGAAGTGCTTCTTCTGAAGACTAATAAGTTTTAACTGAATTTACACTGGAGAATCCTATGGCTCAAAGCAAAGTGTTAATCGTCGAAGATGATGAAGGTCTACGCGAAGCCCTTGTCGACACACTCGCGCTTGCTGGCTATGAATGGCTGGAAGCGGATTGTGCGGAAGATGCTCTGGTCAAATTAAAATCGAACTCCGTTGATATTGTCGTATCTGACGTGCAGATGGCGGGCATGGGTGGCTTGGCACTATTGAGAAATATTAAGCAGCATTGGCCAAATTTGCCGGTATTGCTAATGACAGCGTACGCCAACATCGAAGATGCCGTTGCTGCAATGAAAGAGGGCGCTATCGACTATATGGCAAAGCCATTTGCGCCAGAAGTGCTGCTCAACATGGTCAGCCGTTATGCGCCTGTAAAGTCGGATGACAACGGCGACGCTATCGTTGCTGATGAAAAAAGTATCAAGCTAATGATGCTGGCTGATAAAGTTGCGAAAACCGATGCCAACGTCATGGTGTTGGGCCCGAGTGGTTCTGGTAAAGAGGTGATGTCTCGCTACATTCACAATGCTTCTAGCCGAAAAGATGGCCCGTTTGTCGCGATTAACTGCGCGGCGATCCCAGACAACATGTTAGAAGCGACCCTGTTTGGTTATGAAAAAGGCGCATTTACTGGCGCTATTCAAGCTTGCCCGGGGAAATTCGAGCAAGCGCAGGGCGGTACAATTCTGTTGGATGAGATCAGTGAAATGGATCTTAGCCTACAAGCCAAACTACTGCGTGTTTTGCAAGAGCGCGAAGTTGAGCGATTAGGTAGTCGTAAGAGCATCAAATTGGATGTTCGTGTATTAGCGACCAGTAACCGAGACCTTAAACAGTATGTTTCTGAAGGGAATTTCCGTGAGGATTTATACTACCGCCTGAATGTATTCCCAATTTCTTGGCCTCCATTGTGCGAGCGTAAAGGCGATATTGAGCCTTTAGCCAAGCACTTAGTCGAGCGCCACTGCACCAAACTTGGTATGCCTGTACCCGTTATGTCAGCACAAGCGATCAGTAAACTCGTCAATTATCCGTGGCCGGGCAATGTTCGCGAATTAGACAATGTGGTACAGCGTGCGTTAATATTGAGCGAACAAGAGAACATCTCTGGTGAGCATATCCTTCTTGAAGGTGTCGATTGGCAAGACGCAAGCAGCCTACAACAAATCGTCGAAGGCACTGACGTAGCTGCGCCAGAAATCAAGCCTATTGCCGAAGCAAACCCAATCAATAAAATCGCGGCTAGCAGCGAAGGGTTAGGTAATGAGCTTAGAGATCAAGAGTATGCGATCATTCTTGAAACCCTGATTGCATGTAATGGTCGACGCAAAGATATGGCTGAAAAACTGGGTATTAGCCCTCGTACACTGCGTTACAAGTTGGCTAAAATGCGCGATGCTGGAATAGATATCCCAAACTGAGGATAGATTAGTAGTGTCAGCTTTCTGACTAGTGTAATACGATATCTAGTCAATTTAATGTGTGGCACGCTAATTGCTCTGTCAATAATATAGCTAAATAGATAGTCATAATTTTGACTCCTGAGGTAGTAGATGAGAATAGATGGTTTACAAGGCGAAATGCAGGCGATGATGGTCGAAGCTGCCAGCGCGCGTCCCGCAGCAACGGGGCAAGCGGTCGGTGCAGATTTTGGCAACATGCTGACTAATGCCATCAATAATGTGAACTCATTACAAAAGACCTCAGGTGATCTTCAAGCTCGTTTTGATAGTGGCGACCAAAGCGTATCCCTATCGGACGTGATGATTGCTCGTAATAAATCTAGTGTGGCTTTTGAGGCGACGATCCAAATTAGAAATAAATTGGTCGAATCGTACAAAGAGCTGATGAATATGCCGGTATAAGTTGGGTAGTTAAATAGTGGCAGATAATAGTCAAACAACAGATTTAACCGTAAGCGATAGCAACGACCATGCACTTATTGCAGGCTCTGAGCTAGACGGAGAAGGGCAAAATCCCGATCTAGGTGAACGCAGTTCATCGAAGTTCGATATGGCTGTCGGTGATCTTGATTTACTTCGTCAGGTCGTCTTAGTCCTTTCTATCTCTATCTGTGTAGCGCTGATTGTGATGCTGTTTTTCTGGGTAAAAGAGCCAGAAATGCGTCCATTAGGGGCTTACGAAACAGAAGAATTGATCCCCGTTCTTGATTACTTAGATCTGCAAAAGATCGATTACACGCTTGAAGGCAATACCATCTCAGTACCGGCGAGTGAGTACAACTCATTAAAGCTTAATATGGTACGAGCGGGTTTGAATCAAGAGCGAAACGCGGGTGATGACATCCTTATGCAAGACATGGGTTTTGGTGTATCACAACGTTTAGAACAAGAACGCCTTAAATTAAGCCGCGAAAGACAACTTGCCAAAGCCATTGAGCAGATGAAACAGGTGCGTAAAGCTCAGGTTTTATTGGCCCTGCCGAAGCAGAGTGTTTTTGTACGTCATAATCAAGAAGCCTCTGCTTCTGTATTCCTAACTCTAAAAACAGGTACTAACCTCAAGCAGCAAGAAGTTGATTCTGTTGTGGATATGGTGGCAAGTGCCGTTCCGGGAATGAAAACCTCACGTATTACGGTGACCGATCAGCATGGCCGATTGTTGAGCTCAGGCTCTCAAGACCCTATGTCAGCGGCGCGTCGTAAAGAACACGAGTTAGAGCGCAATCAAGAACAAGCGCTGCGTGAAAAAATTGACTCCATCCTGATTCCTATTCTTGGGTTTGGTAACTACACCGCTCAGGTTGATATCCAGCTCGATTTCAGTGCTGTGGAGCAAACCAGAAAACGTTTTGATCCGAATACACCGGCGACTCGAAGTGAATACACTTTAGAAGATTACAACAATGGAAATACGGTGGCGGGTATTCCGGGTGCGTTGAGTAACCAGCCTCCAGCGGATGCCTCAATTCCACAAGATGTGGCTCAGATGAAAGACGGCGCGATGACAGGTCAAGGCTCTGTTCACAAAGAAGCGACTCGAAACTTTGAGCTAGACACCACCATCAGTCATGAACGTAAACAGAGCGGCACGGTTAATCGCCAGACGGTTTCTGTTGCCATTAAAGACCGCCAATCCTTGAACCCAGATACGGGTGAGGTGGTTCATACGCCAATTCCAGCGAATGAAATCAATGCGATTCGCCAAGTGCTGATCGGTACGGTGGGCTTTGACGAGACTCGTGGTGATTTACTCAACGTATTAAGCATGCAGTTTGCACCTCAAGTAACAGATGTTGTTGCTGATGTGCCAATCTGGGAGCATCCAAACTTCAATGATTGGGTTCGTTGGTTTGCAAGTGCCTTGGTTATCATTGTGGTGGTGTTGGTACTTGTTCGCCCTGCAATGAAGAAACTGCTTAACCCAGCAGCAGACAACGATGAACAGATGTACGGACCTGATGGCATGCCAATTGGTGCCGACGGCGAAACCAGCTTAATTGGTGGTGATATTGAAGGTGGTGAGCTGTTTGAATTTGGTTCAAGTATCGACTTACCAAACCTTCATAAAGACGAGGACGTGCTGAAAGCAGTACGTGCACTTGTAGCGAATGAACCAGAGCTAGCAGCTCAAGTAGTTAAGAATTGGATGGTAGATGGCTAACGAAATAGTTCCACAACAAACTGAAGGCGGTGAAGTGCTTGATGTCTCTAGCGTGGATATCGGCTCTATCTCAGGCGATGAGCGCGCTGCGATCTTGTTGCTCAGTTTAAATGAAGAAGATGCTGCTGGTATTATTCGTCACCTAGAGCCAAAGCAGGTTCAGCGTGTGGGTAGTGCGATGGCGCGAGCTACAGACCTATCCCAAGAGAAAGTAGGCGCTGTGCACCGTGCTTTCTTAGATGATATTCAGAAGTACACCAACATTGGTATGGGCAGCGAAGACTTCATGCGTAATGCGTTAGTTGCTGCTCTGGGTGAAGACAAGGCGAATAACCTTGTTGACCAAATCCTTCTCGGCACAGGTTCGAAAGGTTTGGATTCGCTTAAGTGGATGGATCCTCGTCAGGTGGCGAGCATTATCATCAACGAGCACCCTCAAATTCAAACTATTGTGTTGTCGTACCTCGATGCCGATCAATCGGCTGAGATCCTGTCTCAGTTCCCAGAGCGAGTTCGTCTGGATCTGATGATGCGTATTGCCAACCTTGAAGAAGTTCAACCTTCGGCGCTTGCTGAACTGAATGAAATCATGGAGAAACAGTTCGCGGGTCAAGCGGGTGCTCAAGCTGCCAAAATTGGTGGCCTGAAAGCCGCGGCTGAGATCATGAACTACATGGATAACAACGTGGAAGGCGTCTTGATGGATCAAATCCGTGACCAAGACGAAGACATGGCAACACAGATTCAAGATCTGATGTTTGTCTTTGAAAACCTTATTGAAGTTGATGACCAAGGTGTTCAACGACTACTACGTGATGTTCCACAAGATATTCTACAGAAAGCACTTAAAGGTGCAGATGAAGGTCTACGTGAGAAGATCTTCAAGAACATGTCTAAACGTGCTGCCGATATGATGAGAGACGATATTGAGGCGATGCCGCCAGTCAAAGTCTCTGATGTTGAAGCGGCTCAGAAAGAGATTTTGGGTATCGCGAGGAAGATGGCAGACAGTGGCGAAATTATGCTGTCTGGTGGCGCCGACGAGTTCCTTTAATACAGAAATCTCAAAAGCCCCACACTGTTGGGGCTTTTCTTTATCCAATCTCGAACCACAGATTAACTCAGTTTAACTGCTTGAATTCACAATACAGTTAAGCCACTCATAGATAGGTACTGATATGTCAGGTGATAGAAAACGCGGCTTCCTTCGCCCTGAAGAAGATAATACGGTTGCCCAACCTCAGAAATGGGGGCTGCCTGACTACACCTCTGACGTGAGCAAACAAGCCAAAGAAACCGCTTTTAACTACGACCCTAGTTGGATGCCAACGGTTGAAGAAGCCATTGAAGATGAAGAGCTGGTTCTGACTGAAGAGCAAATCGAGCTGATTAAACAAGGCGCTTATCAGGAAGGGCTGCATCAAGGCCAAGAGGCGGGCTTTAAGCAAGGCTATGAAAAAGGCAAAGAAGAAGGTTTTGCTGCCGGTCACGAAGAAGGCAACGAAGCCGGCAAGCTTGAAGGCGTAACCGCGGGTCAAGAGTACATTCAACAGCAGGTGGCCGTCTTCATGGGGCTGGCAAACCAGTTCGCTCAACCATTAGAGTTGATGAACGCTCAGGTGGAGAAGCAATTGGTCGACATGGTGCTTACCATGGTCAAAGAAGTGGTTCATGTTGAAGTGCAAACCAACCCACAAATCATATTAGATACCGTTAAAGAATCGGTAGAGTCGTTGCCGATTTCTGGTCACGCAATCACATTGAAACTCAATCCGGAAGATGTGGCGATCATTCGCTCTGCGTATGGCGAGACTGAATTGGACTGCCGTAATTGGACGCTGGTCGCAGAGCCAGCACTCAACCGTGGTGATGTACAAATTGAAGCGGGTGAGTCGAGCGTTAACTACCGCATGGAAGATCGTGTAAAGAACGTTATTCAAAATTTCTGCGGCGCAAATCGTCACCAAGGTCATGAGTAATGCTTGAGTTAGCGAATCGTCTCAGTCAGTACAAAGTCGAGGGGCTAAAATCGCGACCAATTGCCTCTGGTAAATTAGTACGCGTTGTTGGCTTAACGCTTGAAGCGACCGGCTGTAAAGCGCCAATCGGCAGTTTGTGTTTAGTCGAAACCATGTCTGGTCAGATGGAAGCCGAAGTCGTCGGTTTCTCTGGCGATAACCTATTTTTGATGCCGAGTGAGCAAATCACCGGGATCTTACCTGGCGCTCGCGTCACGCCAATGACTACCGAAAGTGGTATCCCTGTTGGAATGGAACTGCTCGGTCGAGTGATCGACGGCGTAGGTAATCCACTCGACGGTTTAGGTCCAATCTATACAGAGCAACGCGCTTCATTTAATGCGGAGCCAATCAACCCGTTAGCTCGTAAACCGATTTCTGAACCACTCGATGTCGGCTTGAAAGCGATTAATGGTTTGCTAACCGTGGGTAAAGGGCAACGTATCGGTCTGTTTGCTGGCTCTGGTGTCGGTAAATCCGTAACTCTGGGCATGATGACTCGAGGCACAACTGCGCAAGTAGTGGTCGTAGGCCTAATCGGTGAGCGTGGACGAGAAGTTAAAGAATTTATTGAAGAGATTCTTGGTGAAGATGGCCGTAAGCGTTCGGTTGTTGTTGCCGCTCCTGCCGACTCATCACCATTGATGCGCTTAAAAGGCTGTCAAACCGCGTTGGCTGTCGCCGAGTACTTCCGCGACCAAGGCTTAGATGTTCTGCTACTCATGGATTCATTGACCCGTTTTGCTCAAGCTCAGCGTGAAATTGCTCTGTCTGTGGGTGAGCCGCCAGCAACCAAGGGCTATCCGCCATCAGTCTTCGCTAAGCTTCCTGCGCTGGTGGAACGAGCAGGTAACGGCAATGATGAACAAGGTTCTATCACGGCTTTCTTTACCGTGTTAACCGAAGGCGATGACTTACAAGATCCGATTGCGGATGCGTCGCGAGCAATTCTCGATGGTCACGTTGTGTTATCTCGTGAGATGGCCGATGCCGGTCACTACCCAGCGATTGACGTTGAGAAATCCGTCAGTCGTGTTATGCCGCAAATCACCACTGAAGAACATGTCTTGATGTCGAAAGCGGTAAGGCAAGTGCTGTCTATCTGCCGTAAAAACCAAGATTTGGTGTCGATTGGTGCTTACAAGCCAGGAACGGATCCAGCAATCGATAGTGCCTTCACGTTGAAACCAAAACTGGATGAGTACTTGCAGCAGAAGATGAAAGAGACCGTCCCATACGACATGTGCGTCAACATGTTGAAACATGTATTGGGTGGCTAACGGGTGAATAAGGTTAGTCATGGATAACGCATTAGAATTTTTGCTCGATCAAGCCAAAGATCAAGAGAACCAAGCGGTACTTGCGCTCAACAAAGCGAACTCTGAGCTGCAAGGCTACTATGAGCAGGTTGCGCAGATTGAAAAGTATCGACTGGATTACTGTCAGCAGCTCGTTGACCGCGGCAAGGCAGGCTTAACGGCGAGCCAATATGGTCACTTGAACCGCTTCTTAACTCAGTTGGATGAAACATTATCCAAACAGAGAGAAGCCGAGCACCACTTTAAAAATCAAGTCGACAACTGCCAAAGCTACTGGATGGAGTTACACAAAAAACGTAAATCCTACGAGTGGTTGATGGAGAAAAAGCAGAAAGAGAAAGCAAAGCTGCAAGATCGAAGAGAACAAAAGCAAATGGATGAGTTTTCGACTCTGTTATACAGCCGAAAGAAGATGTGATCCTAAGCCACGAATGACGTCAGTGCTGTTCTCTATATTGTGAAAACCGAACTTATAGGCATGTTTCTTGCTCCGTTTTATATAAAATTGCGCGTTATGCCCACCAAAGGCATGAAAAGCATCCGACTTTCTTTTTGTTGCCTGATTCATGGCAGCAAAGCTAGTAGATAGAGCTTGTATATATGAATGTTAGTCTTTCCTCAAATTCAGCGACCAACAAAATGTCATCGTTGTTGGACACCGGTTCTGCCTCTTCCAAGGTAGAAGAAACCGGCGACTCTAAAGGTTTCTTTGAGTCCTTTAAAGAAGCGCTCGGCTTTGAAGAAAGTGACAGTAAAGTCGCAGCAAAAGACACAGAAAGCACTGCGAAACCTGATACTAAACAGACATCTACCGAAGGTGAAGCGTCAGCCGAAGCGAACAAAGGTGATTCCGCTGAATCAAAGGCTACTGACGAAGTGAGCGAAGCGCAAAGCAAGCAAGCAGCTTCAGAAGTAGAAGGCGAGAAAGCTGCTGATAAAACATCAGCAGAGGCTGCGTCTGGATCTGAGGCTCAGCTCAAAGCCAATTCGGGCACTGATAGCACTGTCGCTGATAAGACTGTTGCAGATAAGGCAGATGGTAAAGATGCGCAGGATACGACTAACGAATCTAAAGAACATATTGCTCAATCCCAAACTCAGGGTCCATCAGCGGTAGATGGTGCTACGCAGGCATCGCAAGCCAATGCAGCGATGAGCGAAGGCAATAAATTGCTTGGTCAATTGGATGAGGCAAACAAAACCCTAAATCAAGCGCCAAACGGCAAAGGCTTGCCTCAGCAAGGTCAGGTAGAACAAGCCCAAGGTAATATCACCGGTGCTTCTGTTGCAGGAGTTTCCGTTACGGATAAGGCGACACAACAAGCTAAGGCTGCAAATCAGGAGAAGAGCCTTGAAGTCGATTCTGAAATCGCTGTACTTACCGGAGGTAAGGGTGTTTCTCAGCTAACTGATACTGAAATTCGACAGTTGATGGATAACGGCGTCACTCCAGAACAAATTGAAGCCAGTATGAGCCGAGAGCTGAGCCAAAAGAATGCAGCTAGTGCGGTTGCTGCCGAGCAGAGCCAAGCATTGTCAGCCGTGGATATTGAACTGGCAAAGCAAGTAGATGCCCATACCAAAGCGCTAAACCAATTGAATGGACAAATCGAATCAGAGCAGTCTGTTGTCGATAGCTTGCTTGATAAGCAACAAAGTGGCGCTAAGTTGACGGTCGATGAGCAAGCCGCTTTGGCTAAAGCGACCTCTAACCTAGACCTGTTGAATCAACAGCTCGCTAACGTTCAACAACAAGTAACAGCTTTGCTAAGTCAAGCTCCGGCTGCGAACAGTGCGTCTGGTGAACCCACTGCTATCGATTGGGATAATACGGATTCAAGCGAAACTAAAGCCTTAGCTGCGGCAGCATCAACAGCAGCTGTAGCGACGGCTACACAACAAGTGTCAGCGCAGGCCGCTTCTCAATCAGCAAACAATGCTCTTACGGACAAGGCGGCAATGCTGCACGCCAATAATGCACATGCAGCCCAACAGGCCGCAGCCCAACAGGCCGCAGCTCAACAAGCTAATGTGGCTTCACCTCAGCAGCAAGCAACGTTGGATCCAGCTTTAACCGCGCAAGGAATGGCGATGAATGCAACGCCAGCTGCCACAAAAGCAGGCTCGACTGATACGCTTCTTAAAGCGGGCGCCGGTGCAGCAGCACTGTCTGGTTTGGGTAAAGCGGGTGCTAAAGAAGATTCTAAAGATTCGACCTTTGCTCAGCAGATCGCTTCTGCGGCTGGTGCACAAGGTACGGCAACGGTGGGTTCAGCACCTACGCGAGCTGAAATTCAAGCTGCTCAACAAGCGCCCTTACAGCTCACCAAAGAGCTAGCCAATGAGCAAGTGGCTGAAAAAGTACAAATGATGATGTCTAAGAACCTTAAGAACTTGGACATTCGTCTCGACCCACCAGAATTGGGCCAAATGAAAATCCGCATGACCATGAATAATGACGTGGCAAACGTGCACTTTACGGTGAGTAATCAGCAAGCGAGAGATGTGATTGAACAAACCTTACCTCGCTTGAGAGAGATGCTTGCTCAGCAAGGTCTGCAGCTTGCCGATTCGTCTGTTCAACAACAGAACTCCGGTCAGGGACAAGATAGATACAACAATGGTGAGCAACAATCCGGCGCTAACCGCACAAATGATACGCAAGGTGATGAAAACCTTGATAGTGGCAGCAATCTTGAATTGAATGTCGCATCAAAGCGTGATGGAATTAGTTATTATGCCTAATATCAGGCTAAGAACGCTTGGTTAATAGAAAAAACCAGTTAATAAAAAGAACCATCAGTTAATCGCAAGAACAGGAAGTTAGAGTAAGATATGGCCGAAGAACAAGATGCACCTAAAGGGAAGAGCAAGCTCCTTATAATTATTATTGCCGTAGTTGTGTTACTGCTTGGTATAGGTGGTGCGCTGTACTTTTTCTTAGGTTCTGACGATAGCGCCTCTGAATCTCAGTCTCAGCCAGCAACGGCTGTGGTCGCTGCAGAGCCGGTTATGTATGTTAATATTCCTCAGCCCTTCTTGTTTAATGTGACAGGTGACAAAAAAGATCGCCTAGTTCAGATAAAAGCACAGCTCATGGTACGTGGCAGTAAGAATGAAGACCTGGCTCGTTACCACTCTCCACTTGTAGAAAGTACGCTACTGGCCACGTTCGCTTCGGCAACGGTTGATCAATTGCGCTCACCAACAGGCCGCGTGGAACTGCGTAATAAGGCAACAGAAGATATTAAAGCAAGCCTGGCTCAAGCTGTTGGCCAGCCTGTGATTGAAAAAGTGTTATTCACTGACTTCGTAATTCAATAGGTAATTTGTGACCGATTTATTAAGCCAAGACGAAATTGATGCGCTGTTACATGGCGTTGATGATGTTGAAGAAGTTGAAGATGTCTTAGAAACCGAAAATGACAATGCGGTCAATTTCGACTTCTCATCTCAAGATCGAATCGTCCGTGGTCGAATGCCGACCCTTGAACTTATTAACGAGCGCTTCGCACGTCATATGCGTATCAGCTTGTTTAATATGTTACGTAAAACGGCTGAAGTGTCGATCAACGGCGTACAGATGATGAAGTTTGGTGAGTACCAAAACACATTGTATGTACCCACCAGTTTAAACATGGTTCGTTTCCGTCCATTGAAAGGTACGGCACTCATCACCATGGAAGCTCGTCTGGTTTTCATTCTCGTAGAGAACTTTTTTGGCGGTGATGGTCGTTTCCACGCCAAGATTGAAGGTCGTGAATTCACGCCTACTGAAAGACGAATCATTCAGTTACTGCTGAAAATTGTTTTTGAAGATTACAAAGAAGCTTGGTCGCCAGTGATGGGGGTTGAGTTTGAATACTTGGATTCCGAAGTGAACCCAAGTATGGCGAACATTGTGAGCCCAACCGAAGTGATTGTTGTGAGTTCGTTCCACATTGAAGTGGATGGCGGTGGTGGTGACTTCCACGTTGTCATGCCTTACTCCATGGTTGAGCCGATCCGTGAACTGCTTGATGCGGGTGTTCAATCAGACAAGATGGAAACCGATGTTCGTTGGAGTACCGCACTGCGTGATGAGATCATGGATGTGCCCGTCAATTTCCGCGTGAATTTGCTAGAGCAAGATATTTCCCTTCGTGATCTGATGGAGCTGCGCCCTGGTGATGTTATCCCAATGAACATGCCTGAGCACGCAACCATGTTTGTCGAAGAACTGCCGACTTATCGTGTGAAAATGGGCCGTTCTGGTGAGAAGCTTGCAGTACAGATTTCGGAAAAAATCCAAAGACCACATGTGGTTAAAACTGATCTCGCTTTTCTAGGTAAAGACTTATTGTCTGAGCTCGAAAACAGTGATGATGACGACGAATAGTAAAATAGATAAAAGTATAGGAATTGGTAATGGAACCTAGTGAAGATCAAAAGCTAGCAGACGAATGGGCTGCAGCACTTGGTGAAGATCCTTCAGCGCCGTCAATTGATGTTGATGATGTGCTTGCGGCACCACTTGATGAGCTAACCGATTCATCATCTCCGATTTCTGAAGATGAGCGTCGTAAGCTGGATACCATTATGGATATCCCCGTGACTATTTCGATGGAAGTTGGCCGCTCTCAGATCAGTATCCGTAATTTACTTCAGTTGAACCAAGGTTCGGTTGTTGAGCTAGATCGAATCGCTGGTGAGTCACTAGACGTGATGGTCAACGGAACTCTGATTGCTCACGGTGAAGTGGTTGTAGTAAACGACAAGTTTGGTATTCGCTTGACTGACGTTATTAGCCAGACAGAACGAATTAAGAAGCTGCGTTAATGAGCTTTTTGTCTCAAAGACTTGCGGGCTCTTTTCTCGGAATGACAGGTTTGTTACGAGGAATCTTGGGAGTAGGGCTATTAACGGCTCCTTCCATTGCCTTTGCAGCAACACCGCCTTCTCTCGATTTAGCGACCACCTTTGGGTCGCTAATTTTCGTTATAGCCTTCATTTTATTTATTGCTTGGCTACTCAAGCGAATGCAAGTACCTGCGATGTCGAATCAACAAGGTTTGGCGATTGTTAGGCAAATCCCTGTTGGTACTAAAGAGCGTATCGCTATTGTGCAAGCGGGTGATGAACAGTTCTTGGTAGGGATTACCACACAATCGATTCAGCTGATCTCTAAGCTCGATAAACCTCTTACTCAGGAGATGCTGGAAAAAAGTACATTTTCAAGTCAGCTTTCCCAGCTAATAAAAAAAGATGCAAACAAGTAACGGACTTTTGAACTCCTCTTACTTTCACCAAGCCGGAGCTTTCCGAACGGTGAAAGTGTGGTTGGTTCAGCTTATTCTCCTATGCTCAATCGTATTCAGTGTGTCGGTATTTGCACAAGCTGAAGACGGCACCGTCATTCCTGCGAATACCGCTGGCTCGGAATCGGTCACTATCAGCACGATGGAACAAGACCAAGCCAAATCGACAACCATGACCACGGGCAGCTTGACTGGCAATGGTGGCGGCATACCTGCCTTTACCATGACAACCAATGCCAATGGCGGTGAAGACTACTCGATTAACCTGCAAATTCTCGCGTTAATGACCATGCTTGGCTTCTTGCCGGCGATGGTGATTTTGATGACATCGTTCACTCGTATTGTGGTTGTGATGTCTATCTTGCGTCAGGCGATGGGTCTACAACAAACACCGTCTAACCAAGTCATTATTGGTATCGCGATATTCTTGACCTTCTTCATCATGTCGCCAGTGATTAATCAAGTTAACGAACAAGCAGTTCAGCCTTATCTTAATGAACAGATATCGGCACGACAGGCATTTGATGTTGCCCAAAAACCGATTAAATCCTTCATGCTCAAGCAGACTCGAATCAAAGATCTTGAAACCTTTGTTGATATTTCTGGCGCGGAAGTGACTAACCCTGAAGATGTTTCGATGGCGGTTCTGATTCCAGCATTTATCACATCGGAATTAAAAACGGCTTTCCAAATCGGATTTATGCTGTTCTTGCCTTTCCTAATCATCGACTTGGTGGTGGCATCGGTATTGATGGCTATGGGTATGATGATGTTGTCACCGATGATTGTATCGCTGCCGTTTAAGTTGATGCTGTTTGTTCTTGTTGATGGCTGGAACTTGATACTCTCCACACTCGCCGGCAGTTTTGCCTTGTAGCTGGGGGAATAATGAATCCTGAAATATTCGTAGAGTTGTTCCGAGATGCCCTTTGGATGGTATTAATCATGGTTTGCGCCATCATTATTCCTAGCCTGCTGATCGGTTTGGTTGTGGCTGTTTTCCAAGCTGCGACCTCAATCAACGAACAAACCCTGAGTTTCCTGCCGCGTTTGATCGTAACTTTGTTGGCGTTGATGCTATTCGCACACTGGATGACCCAGATGATGATGGAGTTCTTTTTTGAGCTCATCGAACGCTTGCCGCAAGTTCTGTATTAAACCGATATGGAATACCCAACGAGCCTTGTACTAGAGTGGTTAGCCAATTATTTTTGGCCATACACTCGCATCTCAGCGATGCTGATGGTGATGACGGTAACA
Organism: Vibrio sp. 10N.247.310.23; assembly: GCF_041467155.1. Classification (NCBI taxonomy): domain Bacteria; kingdom Pseudomonadati; phylum Pseudomonadota; class Gammaproteobacteria; order Vibrionales; family Vibrionaceae; genus Vibrio; species Vibrio sp. 10N.247.310.23. The sequence continues at coordinate 21,517 of NZ_JBFSTZ010000011.1, forward strand.
GGGGCACGCTTCGTGTCGCCGCGTATTCGTCTGTATTTAGGCTTGGCGATCACTTTTGCGGTGATGCCTGCGATTCCAGCCGTTCCCAAAGAGATTGAACTTCTGTCCTTTCAAGGCTTCCTGACTGTCTTCGAGCAAATTGTGATTGGCGTGGCCATGGGTTTTGTTACCCAGTTCATGATTCAAACCTTTGTTATGCTGGGTCAGATCCTCGGTATGCAATCGAGCTTGGGTTTTGCATCAATGGTCGACCCGGCTAACGGGCAAAATACGCCGGTACTTGGTCAGCTGTTCATGCTGCTAGCGACCATGTTTTTTTTGGCGACCGATGGTCACTTGAAAATGCTGCAGCTGGTGGTGTTTAGTTTTAAGACCTTGCCGATTGGCAGTGGCTCTCTAACCTCTGTGGATTTTCGAGAGCTCGCGTTGTGGCTCGGCATCATGTTCAAAACGGCATTAGCGATGTCATTGTCGGGGATTATTGCGCTGCTAACGATTAACCTTTCTTTTGGTGTAATGACGCGTGCGGCACCTCAATTAAACATCTTTTCTTTGGGTTTTGCATTTGCGCTACTCGTGGGTCTGTTACTTTGTTGGTACATCCTTGGCGGCTTGTATAGTCACTATGAGCTATTCTGGATGCAGGGCGAACAACAGATATGTCGTCTAATCCGGTTAGATTGCTAGGAGACTGAAATGGCAGAGTCAGACGGTCAAGAACGCACAGAAGACGCCACGCCCAAACGCTTGCAACAGGCCAAAGAGAAAGGGCAGGTTGCAAGGTCAAAAGAGCTAGCGTCAGCATCGGTATTAATTGTCGGTGCGATTGCTTTAATGTGGTTTGGCGAATCGATGGCGAAGGCTTTGTTCGAGGCGATGCAACGCCTGTTCTCTTTGAGTCGCGACGAGATCTTTGACACTAACAAACTCCTAGAAATCGCTGGTGGTGCACTGGTGAACCTGCTGTTCCCGCTGTTTTTGATACTGATAACTTTGTTTGTTGCTGCCGTCATCGGCGCTGCGGGTGTCGGTGGGATTAACTTCTCAATGCAAGCGGCGATGCCAAAGGCGTCTAAGCTCAACCCACTCAGTGGTATCAAGCGTATGTTTGGCCTGCAAAGTTGGGTTGAACTGCTCAAGTCTATTCTTAAAGTAGCGCTCGTATCGGGGATGGCGATTTATCTGATTCAAGCCTCTCAGCATGATTTAATGCAGCTGAGCATGGACGTCTATCCACAAAACATCTTCCATGCCTTGGATATCTTGCTCAACTTTATTCTGTTGATCAGTTGTTCTTTGTTGATTGTTGTGGCGATTGATATCCCATTCCAGATTTGGCAACACGCTGATCAGCTGAAGATGACCAAACAAGAAGTCAAAGACGAATTCAAAGACACCGAGGGTAAGCCTGAGGTGAAAGGTCGAATTCGCATGTTGCAAAGGGAGGCGGCTCAGCGTCGTATGATGGCCGATGTGCCGCAAGCGGACGTGATAGTCACCAACCCAGAGCACTTCTCAGTGGCGCTGCGCTACAAGCAGAATCAAGACAAAGCACCAATTGTGGTTGCTAAAGGTGTCGACCACATGGCGATGAAGATCCGAGAGATTGCGCGTGAAAATGACATCTATATCGTTCCAGCGCCGCCATTGGCGAGGGCGCTTTATCATACCACTGAGCTAGAACAACAAATTCCTGACGGTCTGTTTACAGCAGTTGCACAAGTGCTTGCATATGTTTTCCAGCTTAAACAGTACCGAAAACGAGGTGGTGAGCGACCAAAGCTGCAAGATTCTAATATGCCGATCCCACCTGATTTACGTCATTAGATCAATTGCTTGAGCTCTGCGTGATGAACCCTGATAATAGCGAGCTAGCTAATCTTCCTTTTATAGAGGTGATGGCGATAATTTGACGTGAGATGTTGGTACAGTGTTTGCTGTAGTAGCCTGAACATTATAAGCCCATAGCAAACAGCCCTGACTAAGACCTAATCCACTTGTTCAGAGAGCTACAACATAGCGAAACTGTCTAGATTTATGAAATTCTCCCTGCCTTTTGTGGACAAGCTACCTAAAATCCCTAACCGTGCCATGCCTGCGATTGGTGCACCTGTTATGGTACTTGCAACGCTTGCTATGGTGGTGTTGCCCATTCCAGCTTTCTTGTTGGATATGTTCTTCACCTTCAATATTGCATTGTCTATGGTTGTGCTATTGGTATCGGTTTATACCCGAAGGCCTTTAGATTTCGCTGCATTCCCGACCGTCCTGCTGATTGCGACTCTACTTCGATTGGCCTTGAACGTTGCTTCGACACGTGTGGTATTGCTCCATGGTCACGAAGGTGGCGACGCGGCAGGTAACGTGATTGAAGCCTTCGGTAACGTGGTTATCGGTGGTAACTACGCGGTTGGTTTAGTGGTGTTCTTGATTCTTATGATCATCAACTTCATGGTTGTAACCAAAGGTGCGGGTCGTATCTCGGAAGTAAGCGCGCGTTTCACGTTAGACGCCTTACCGGGTAAACAGATGGCAATCGATGCCGACTTGAACGCAGGTTTGATCGACCAAGACCAAGCGCGTCTGAGACGTTTTGAAGTCACCAAAGAAGCTGACTTCTACGGTTCGATGGACGGTGCTTCTAAGTTTGTTAAAGGCGATGCGATCGCTGGTATCTTAATCTTATTCATCAACATCATTGGTGGCTTGAGCATTGGTATGGCTCAGTTTGATCTTGGTTTTGGTGAAGCAATCGAAATCTACACGCTACTGACTATCGGTGATGGTCTGGTTGCACAAATTCCATCTCTATTACTGTCTATTGCAGCTGCGATGATGGTAACGCGCCAAAATACTGATGAAGATATGGGTGAGCAACTTGTCTTCCAGATGTTCGACAATCCAAAAGCCTTGATGATCACCGCCGCCATCCTTGGCATCATGGGTATTGTTCCGGGTATGCCACATTTCTCGTTCTTGAGCCTTGCCATCGTTGCAGGCGCGGGGGCGTATTACATCGATAAAAAGAACAAGAAGAAGGCGGAAGAGCCTAACCTTCCGGCGACAGTTGAAGCGAATGGAGAAGTAGGCTCTCAGAAGGAGCTCTCTTGGGATGATGTTCAACCTGTCGATATTATTGGTTTAGAAGTGGGTTACCGTTTAATTCCTTTGGTTGATAGAGACCAAGGTGGTGAATTGCTTGAACGCGTTAAAGGTGTGCGTAAAAAGCTGTCTCAAGACTTTGGTTTCTTGATCCCAGCGGTACACATTCGCGATAACCTAGAACTGACACCAAACAGCTACCGTATTACCCTGATGGGTGTTGCTGTGGGTGAAGCTGAGATTAAGCCAGACATGGAGCTCGCGATTAACCCGGGCCAAGTCTATGGCATGATCGATGGCGAGCCGACGATTGACCCTGCCTTTGGCCTTGAAGCGGTTTGGATTCGTGAAGAGCAGCGTGAACACGCACAAGCTCTAGGTTATACCGTTGTAGATTCTTCTACAGTACTGGCGACACACCTTAGCCAGCTGCTAACCAACAACGCATCGCAGCTCATTGGCCACGAAGAAGTTCAGAACTTACTTGAGATGCTCAGCCGCTCAACACCTAAGCTGGTGGAAGGTTTTGTACCGGATCAATTGCAGTTGGGTGTGGTTGTGAAAGTGCTACAGAACCTGCTGAATGAAGCGATTCCAATTCGTGACATTCGAACCATAGTCCAAACTTTGTCGGAGTATTCAGGTAAGAGTCAAGAACCTGACATACTTACTGCGGCGGTTCGCATCTCATTGAAACGATTAATTGTTCAGGAAATCAATGGTATAGAGCCCGAGTTACCAGTGATAACCTTGATTCCTGAGCTGGAACAAATCTTGCATCAAACCATGCAGGCATCCGGCGGAGAATCTGCTGGTATTGAACCTGGTTTAGCCGAACGTTTACAGACCTCTCTCAGCCACGCTACACAAGAGCAAGAGCTGAAAGGTGAGCCCGCGGTACTATTGACCTCTGGCGTGTTGCGTTCGACTCTGGCTAAGTTCGTTAAGAACACGATCCCAAGCTTGCGAGTCTTGTCTTACCAAGAAATACCGGACGAAAAGCAGATACGTATAGTACAAGCTGTTGGTAATTAAGCCGCCTAATTAGAACGGACAATCGAATTGAAAATTAAACGATTTTTTGCAAAAGATATGCGAACGGCTCTGCTCCAAGTTAAAGAAGAACTTGGTTCAGAAGCGGTGATCATGTCTAACAAAAAGGTCGCAGGTGGCGTGGAAATTGTTGCCGCTATTGATGGCGAATCCAGCCCGTCGACAGCGAGCCAGAGATTAAATCAACCTCAGCAGCCTGCACAAAGCCAATATACGCAAATGGCCGCGCCCGCAGCTCCTGCTGGGCGACGTCAACTAGACGATGACAAGGTTAGCCTACAGTCGAATGTTGAAGGTGGACGCTCAATGACTAAGCGCTTTGCGAATATGCTTAAGCAATACAGTCATGGCGCCGATGATGAGCCACAGCATCGTGCAGAAAATGAAGATTCATTGTCAGCATTGCTCAATCGCCAATCAAGCACGGGCCATAAGCCTCATAGTCATCAGACTCAAAGCAATTTGCAGTCTCATGGCCATCAGCAATCTCACGGTAACCAACAGTCTCACGGAAATCTTGATTCTGCATTTGCTCGTGAAACGGGTTTGTCTAAGTTGATTGCTGAAGACCGCAGAGTAGAGCGCCCGACACCTCGCTTGGATCCTACCCGTTATGATCGTGGTCGAGAGAACACTCAGTCCAAAGGTTCTGATACTGAAATGGAAACGATGCGCGAAGAGATGACCTCAATTCGTCGTCTGTTAGAGCATCAAGTTTCTGGGTTGATGTGGCAAGAAGTTGAGCGCCGTGAACCACTGAGAGCCATGCTTATTAAGCGCCTTGAACGTATGGGTGTATCTGCAGAGCTTGCCGATCAAATGGCTTGCTACATTCCTGAAGATACTAAACCTGCACGTGCATGGAAGGCTCTGTTAGCTCTGGTTGCTGACCAAATCTCCGTTACACAAAAAGATATTTTAAAACGCGGCGGTATTGTGGCTCTACTTGGCCCAACCGGCGTGGGTAAAACAACGACTGTTGCAAAGCTAGCTGCACGTGCTGCCATGGAATATGGCGCTGATAACGTCGCACTAGTGACAACTGACACATATCGTATAGGTGCACATGAGCAGTTATCGATCTACGGCCGAATTATGGGTTGTCCTGTAAGAGTTGCTAAAGATTCTAGCGAACTGGCCGATGTAATATATCAGTTACGTAATCGTCGCCTGATTCTGGTCGATACTGCAGGCATGGGACAACGAGATGTTCGCCTATCTGAGCAGTTAGACACATTGATGCAAGAGAGTGGTTCCGTTATCAATAGCTACCTTGTGTTGCCTGCAACCGCGCAACGCAAAGTGCTGCAAGAAACAATTGAACACTTTAGAAGAATCCCGTTGTCGGGATGCATCATGACTAAGCTGGATGAATCCCTAAGTCTAGGTGAATTCATCAGTGTCGTAATACAAAATGCATTACCAGTTGCTTACATAGCAAATGGTCAACGAGTTCCTGAAGATATCGTTATAGCTCAGCCAAAGTACATGATTGCTAAGGCTAATGAGCTATTAGAAAAATCTACAGAGAATGAACCTCATTACTGGAATAGCGATTCTGAAGGGCTCTAGGCGGCGGATAAATATGAATGAAAATATGATACATGACCAAGCTAGCGGCCTCCGTCGCTTAACCAAGCCTTCACTCACAAAAGTTATCGCTGTAACCGGTGGTAAGGGAGGCGTTGGTAAATCTAATGTGACGTTAGGTATGGCTATTTGCATGGCGCGCCAAGGCAAAAAAGTCATGGTGCTAGATGCCGATTTAGGACTAGCGAACGTCGATATCATGCTAGGTATTCGTTCTAAACGAAACCTTGGGCATGTGTTGGCTGGCGAATGTGAACTTAAGGATGCGATTGTCGAAGGGCCGCACGGAATTAAAATTATTCCAGCGACATCGGGCACTCAAAGCATGACTGAACTTTCACACGCACAGCATGCTGGTTTGATTCGCGCATTCGGTTCGCTTGAAGACGAGATGGATATCTTGTTGGTTGATACCGCAGCCGGTATTTCGGACATGGTGATCAGCTTCTCAAGAGCGGCGCAAGACGTGGTTGTCGTGGTATGTGATGAACCTACCTCGATCACGGATGCATATGCTTTGATTAAGCTTTTAAGCAGAGAACACCAAGTTCAGCGATTCAAAGTTGTTGCAAATATGGTCAGAAGCTACCGCGAAGGCCGAGAATTATTTGCAAAGTTGACTTTGGTCACAGAGCGCTTCTTGAATGTGAGCCTCGAACTCGTAGCATGTATTCCTTTAGATGATAAAGTACGTCAATCAGTCAAGAGACAGAAAATCGTAGTCGATGCGTTTCCTCGCTCTCCAGCTGCATTGGCAATCAGCTCTTTGGCTAACAAAGCCTTGACCTGGCCAATACCAAAAACACCGAGCGGACACTTGGAGTTCTTTGTTGAAAGGCTGCTGAATCGTACTGAATTTATAGAGGAACCATTTGGTGAATAAAGCGCTTACTTACGACCAACACGCTAATCACAATAGCCAACAGGCTTTTTTTGAGAAGTACTCTGTGTTGGTTAAACGTATCGCTCATCACTTGTTGGGGCGATTACCGCCTAATGTATTGGTTGATGACTTAATTCAAGCTGGCATGATCGGCTTGATTGAAGCGCAACAAAACTATGATGGTACCAAAGGCGCAAGCTTTGAGACGTATGCTGGTATTCGGATTCGCGGGGCAATGTTGGATGACATTCGCCGTGGGGACTGGGTGCCGAGATCGGTTCATAAGAACAATCGAGAAATCAGCAGTGCAATTGCGGAATTAGAGGGTATCCTCAACCGCGACCCGAGTGATGCCGAAGTGGCAAAACACATGGGGCTCAGTTTAGAGCAGTATCACAGTGCTTTAACTGACATTAATTGCTCAAGACTGGTTGGAATTGAAGATTTAGGCGTCTCAGATGATGTAATATCTCCGAATGAAGACTCTCAAGATAATACGCCTTTTCAAGGGGTTGCTGATGAGTCATTCCGCCAAGCTTTGATCGATTCGATAAAACAACTTCCGGAAAGGGAAGGCCTTGTGCTTTCGCTTTATTACGACGAAGAACTCAATTTAAAAGAGATTGGGGAAGTGTTAGGTGTCAGCGAATCTCGTGTCAGCCAAATACTGAGCCAATCTATGCAGCGTTTACGCACTAAGTTAAGTGCTTGGACACAGAACGACTAACAACACTGATCCTATTCAGTGGAGGCTAATTTGAACAAAAACATGAAAATTCTCATTGTTGATGATTTTTCAACGATGCGCCGAATTGTTAAAAACCTACTTCGCGATTTAGGTTTCAACAACACTCAAGAAGCAGATGATGGCTTGACCGCGTTACCTATGCTGAAAAAAGGCGAATTTGATTTCGTGGTAACTGACTGGAACATGCCAGGCATGCAAGGGATTGACCTGCTTAAACACATTCGCGCAGACGCAGAACTTAAGCACCTTCCAGTGCTTATGATAACAGCTGAAGCGAAGCGTGAGCAGATCATCGAAGCTGCGCAAGCGGGTGTTAATGGTTACATTGTGAAGCCTTTCACTGCTGCAACGCTGAAAGAGAAACTTGATAAGATTTTTGATCGCTTATAAGCATCAATAAATTTAGGCACTTCTAGGTAAACACTGACTGATAAGTTATCTGTTTATCTCGATAGCCTAAGCGCACAAAGTATGCGGAGTAAGGCCGAATTCAGGATGATTTCATTAGAACAAGCAAAAAAATTAGTAGAGCTGCTTGAGAACGATGAGCAGCAAAATGCTGATTCTCTTGTGAGAAGCATTTATGAAGATAACTTTAGTCTTCAAGACAATCCAATGCTTCAAGAAATAGGAAGTCTGACACGCGACCTCCACGACTCTTTGACTCAATTCAATTTCGATGAACGCATCAGCGTTATCGCAAATGACGAAATCCCTGATGCAAGGGATCGCCTTCAGTATGTCATTGATAAAACGGAAGTTGCGGCAAATAAGACGATGGACGCTGTCGATCGCTGTATGCCAATCGCAGACAACCTACACGAGTGTTTACTTCAAGTAAGGCCTCAATGGAATGAACTGATGCATGGCCGCATTGAGCTGGCACAATTTAAAGCTTTATGTCACCGCATTGATGGATTGCTTGTCCAAGTAGAAGGCGACAGTACTGAACTACGCGGACAATTGACTGAAATCTTGATGGCTCAGGATTTCCAAGATTTAACTGGGCAGATAATCAGCAAAGTTATTACCTTGGTGAATGAGGTGGAAGGACGTTTGGTCGAGATTCTCACGGTATTCGGTGCGAATCAAAAAGAGCCAACTCCAGAGTCAGAGAAGAAAGCATCGATTGCGCCTGAAGGTCCAATTATGAACCCAGAAGAGCGCGAAGACGCTGTCGCATCTCAAGATGAAGTCGACGATTTGTTATCCAGTCTTGGATTTTAAAGGTAACGTATGAGCTACGATTTAGACGAAGATATTCTTCAGGACTTTTTAGTCGAAGCAGGAGAGATCCTTGAACTCCTATCAGAACAACTGGTAGAGCTTGAGAATAACCCTGACGACAAAGACCTATTAAATGCTATTTTCCGTGGTTTCCATACAGTAAAAGGTGGTGCTGGTTTCCTAGCATTAACTGAGCTGGTGGATACTTGTCATGGTGCTGAGAATGTGTTCGACATTCTGCGAAACGGCCAACGCAGCGTAACATCAGGTTTGATGGATACCATGCTGCAGGCGCTAGATACAGTCAATGTACAGTTTCGCGCCGTGCAAGATCAGGAACCTTTAGTGCCAGCCGACCAATCTTTATTGGATGAACTTCACCGTCTCTGTAAACCAGAGTCTGCGGATGAAGTGGCACCAGTAGAAGCGCCTGCACCTATTATCCCTGAACCTGTTGTTGCAGCGCCTGAGCCTGTTATTGCTCCGGAACCTACTGCTGAAAGCTCAAACATCAATGCATCTTCAGTCGATGATATCTCTGAAGATGAGTTTGAACGCTTGCTTGATGAGCTTCACGGTAAAGGTGGTTCACCAACAGCGCCTTCTGCAGCAACACCGCCGCCAGCACCCGCTGCACCTCAGTCTGTTGCTGACAGTGGTGATATTACTGATGACGAATTTGAAAAGTTATTAGATGAATTGCACGGTGCGGGTAAGAGCCCGACAGCGGCAAGTTCAACGCCTCCTCCACCGCCAACGCCGCCAGCAGCACCTGTTTCGGCGATGTCTGAAGGCGATGATCTGATGACTGACGAAGAGTTCGAGAAGTTACTGGACCAACTGCATGGTTCAGGTAACGGACCTTCGATTGAAGAGCTCGATGCTGCGACTAAGCCTGCAGAAGTGAAGTCTGCGCCAGTTGCACCTCAAGCTGCGCCTAAGCCTGCTGCTCCGGTTGCGGTTAAAGCAGAACCGAAACCTAGTGCTCCAGCAAAAACTGAAGTTAAAGCGCCAGCGAAGAAGCAACAAGCTGAAGCTACAGTTCGTGTCGATACATCAACACTGGATACCATCATGAACATGGTGGGTGAACTGGTATTGGTGCGTAACCGACTTGTCAGTCTTGGCCTAAACAGCAACGACGAAGAAATGTCGAAAGCTGTCTCTAACTTAGATGTTGTTACTGCAGACCTACAAGGCGCGGTAATGAAGACTCGTATGCAGCCGATCAAGAAAGTATTTGGTCGCTTCCCACGAGTTGTCCGTGACCTTGCGCGCAGCTTGAAGAAAGACATCGTTCTTGAAATGCGTGGCGAAGAAACTGATCTTGATAAAAACTTGGTAGAAGCACTTGCTGATCCCCTGATTCACTTGGTGAGAAACTCTGTCGACCATGGTATCGAAATGCCGAACGACCGTGTTGCTGCGGGTAAATCACAAACGGGTAAAGTGATTCTGTCTGCCTCTCAAGAAGGTGATCACATTGAGCTGGCTATCGTTGATGACGGTGGCGGTATGGACCCCGATAAGCTTCGTGCTATTGCGGTCAAACGTGGCCTGATGGATGAAGATGCAGCGTCTCGCTTATCAAATAAAGAGTGTTTCAACCTGATTTTTGCTCCTGGCTTCTCAAGCAAAGAGCAGATCTCGGATATCTCTGGTCGTGGTGTAGGTATGGACGTTGTGAAAACGGCGATTAACACACTGAACGGCTCTATTGATATTGATTCAGAAATGGGACAAGGCACTAAGATCACCATCAAGGTTCCACTAACCCTAGCGATTCTACCAACCTTGATGGTCGGTGTTGCGGGTCACCCATTTGCATTGCCATTGGCATCGGTTAACGAGATCTTCCACCTAGACTTAAGCCGCACAAATGTGGTTGATGGTCAGCTAACGATCATCGTTCGCGATAAGTCTATTCCGTTGTTCTATTTGCAAAACTGGCTTGCTTCTAAAGCGGGTATTGTTGAACTGCGTAAAGGGCACGGCCATGTTGTTATCGTACAACTTGGTAGCCAACGTGTTGGTTTTGTTGTCGATACGCTTATCGGTCAAGAAGAAGTCGTGATCAAGCCGCTTGATAAGCTTCTGCAAGGCACGCCAGGAATGGCAGGTGCGACAATTACAAGTGACGGACACATTGCATTGATTCTAGATGTGCCGGACTTGTTGAAGCAGTACGCAGCTGCGTCAAGAATTTAATTTAAGGATAAATATGGCGATTAAAGTATTAGTCGTTGATGATTCGAGTTTCTTTCGTCGTCGCGTTAGCGAGATCATCAACTCAGAGGCTCGCCTAGAAGTCATTGATGTAGCAGTAAACGGTAAAGAAGCCGTTGAAAAAGCGAAACAGCTAAGACCTGACGTCATCACTATGGACATTGAAATGCCTGTCATGGACGGTATCACTGCCGTTCGTGAAATCATGGCCGCGTCTCCAACGCCTATTTTGATGTTTTCATCGTTAACGCATGATGGAGCGAGAGCAACGTTAGATGCGTTAGATGCAGGTGCTCTCGACTTCTTACCTAAGAAGTTTGAAGATATTGCACGTAACCGCGACGATGCAGTTGCATTGCTTCAACAGCGTGTGATTCAGATTGCAGCAAAGCGTGCGTTTATGCGCCGTGCTCCTATTACGCCGAGAGCGACAGCAACGACTTCAACAGCTACGCCATTGCGCCAGCCGATTTCAACAGCTGCTTCGACTTCGACAGCGAAGCCTGCGGTTGCATCTACGGCGAAATTCAGAGCGTCAGGTAAGAAGTATCAATTAACAGCAATTGGTACGTCGACTGGCGGCCCTGTTGCTCTACAGAAGATTTTGACTCGCATCCCTGCTAACTATCCACACCCAATTGTGTTAGTTCAGCATATGCCAGCAACATTCACTGCTGCTTTTGCGAGCCGATTGAACACCTTGTGTAAGATTGAAGTTCGCGAAGCGCAAGACGGTGATGTGTTAAAATCTGGCGTGGCGTATCTTGCTCCGGGTGGTAAACAGATGATGGTGGATGGCCGCGCAGGGTCTGCACGTCTACGAATTATCGATGGCGGCGACCGCATGAACTACAAGCCTTGTGTGGATGTCACATTCGGCTCTGCAGCGAAGATCTACGGCGACAAAGTGTTGTCTATGATCCTGACTGGTATGGGCGCAGATGGTCGAGAAGGTTCGCGTATGTTGAAAACTGCGGGCTCGACAATTTGGGCACAAGACGAAGATAGCTGTGTTGTATATGGTATGCCTCAAGCTGTAGCAAAAGCTGGCATTTCTACTGAAGACCTCCCTCTAGACCGTATCGCGGAAAGGATCTTGGTCGAAGTTGGGTTAGCTTAGGTAAATCGAAATGATTGTTTGGAGTGTTGCAAACCAAAAAGGTGGTGTTGGTAAAACGACCACGACCGTGACTCTAGCAGGTTTACTTGCGTTGAAGGGGCACCGTGTTCTGTTGGTTGATACTGACCCACATGCATCACTGACCACCTATCTGGGTTACGATTCAGATACGGTGGAATCGAGCCTGTTTGATCTGTTCCAGCTGCGTGAATTTAACGCGCAGACGGTAAGACCTTTGCTTTTACAAACGGAAGTCGAAGGTATCGATATTATCCCTGCGCATATGTCTTTGGCGACATTAGACCGTGTAATGGGAAATCGAAGCGGCATGGGGTTGATCTTGAAGCGTGCTTTGGCCGCTTTAAAAGATGACTACGACTATGTGTTGATCGATTGCCCGCCAATTCTTGGTGTGATGATGGTCAATGCATTGGCTGCAAGCGATCGTATATTGATTCCGGTACAGACGGAATTTTTGGCGATGAAGGGCTTAGAGCGCATGATTCGCACTTTGACCATCATGCAGAAGTCTCGCAAAACACCGTTTAAGGTTACGATTGTCCCGACGATGTACGACAAGCGAACCAAAGCCTCACTGCAAACATTAACGCAGCTCAAAGATGATTACCCAAACCAAGTTTGGACGTCTGCTGTGCCGATTGATACCAAGTTTCGAGATGCGAGCCTAAAGCGCTTGCCAGCCTCTCATTTTGCATCGGGTAGCCGTGGTGTATTTGCTTATAAACAGTTGCTTATTTATCTCGAAAGGTTGGCGATAAATGAGCGCGAATAAAGAATCAACATTGGCGCAGCCAAGTCTCTCCAGTGAACAAGCACTGGATGATTATTTTACTGCGCTGTTAGGTGATGAAAGCTTTGAATCTGACGATTTTTTTGTTGACGAGTCGAGCGACGAATCACAATCTGAAGAGCCAGAGCCAGAGCCAGAGCCAGAGCCAGAGCCAGAGCCAGAGCCAGAGCCAGAGCGCCAATTTTCGAGTCACCACTCTAGCTACGCAGAAATACGCGCGGCTGAGTTTGAGGTTCCTAACCTTGAAGATGTTCAGAAACTACTCAGCCGTTTAGAGGCGACCAATGTTGTTGATGAACTGAACCTTGATGAGTTGATGGATCAGAACACCCAGAAAATCGCCCAGCAAGCAGACATGCAAATGTTTGATGCCGCGGTTGAGTCTGTTCAAGTGTTCGAAGAGCCAGAGATTCAGGATTGGAATCTTCCAGAACCCGATTTATCAATTGTTTTAGAGCCACCTGTTGAATCGCAGCAAATTGAAGAGTTACAAGCTGAATCGTTGGAGACGGAACAAGTAGAAGTTAAGGCTGTTGAGCCTGAACTTGACGTTCCTGATCCCGAGACAGTTATTGAATCCGAAACTCAAGCCGGAGGTGCTGACCAGTTTACCTCTTGGGAAAGTACGGTTCGCAAAGAAGACTTTCAAGTCTTGTATTTTGATGTAAACGGCGTGACCTTTGCGGTGCCACTTGATGAGCTTGGCGGCATCCATCGCCTTGAAGAGTTAAGTCATATCATTGGTAAGCCAGCTTGGTATTTAGGTTTACAAACCAACCGTGATAGTCAGCTAGATGTGGTCGACACCGCAAAATGGGTGATGTCTGAGAAACTATCAGGTGACGAATACAAAGAAAACTATCAATATATAGTGATGCTTGGAGAAAGCTTGTGGGGCCTTGCGGGCACAGAGCTCAAAGGCACCGAGCTACTTAATACAGACAAAGTACGTTGGCGAGAAATGGCAGGGAAACGCCCATGGCTCGCTGGTATGGTAAAAGAAAAAATGTGTGCTTTGATTCATGTTGAAGCATTAATCGCCATGCTAAACGCAGGGCTAGATGTAAAAGCATTAAGCTAGTAATAAGCATTGGGCTAACAATAAGCATCAAGTTAATAATAGTGGTCGGTAACGACGGCAAGAGGATTATCTATGTCTCATATGAGTGAAGTTGAAGTAAGAAAAGAGCAAACGAATGATGAAGTACTTCAATGGGTGACTTTCCAGCTAGAAGAAGAAACTTACGGCATCAACGTAATGCAAGTACGTGAAGTACTACGTTACAGCGAAATTGCTCCAGTACCGGGTGCTCCAGATTACGTTCTAGGTATTATTAACCTACGTGGTAACGTTGTTACTGTTATCGACACTCGTTCTCGCTTTGGTTTGATGCAAGGTGAAATCACAGACAACACTCGTATCATCGTTATTGAATCTGAGCGTCAAGTAATTGGCATTCTAGTAGATAGCGTTGCTGAAGTGGTTTACCTGCGTTCTTCTGAAATCGACACAACGCCAAGTGTTGGTACTGATGAAAGTGCTAAGTTCATCCAAGGTGTAAGTAACCGAGATGGCAAGCTACTTATCTTAGTAGATCTAAACAAACTACTAAGCGAAGACGAATGGGATGAGATGGCTCACCTGTAATGTTTGAAGCGCTTCCTTTAAGCCCTGTCGCTCTGATATCAGGCGTTGGGGTTTTTACGTTATTTATCCTGATTTTGATTAGCAAAGTAAAACGTGCGATTCAAAAGCAGCTCGATCAGTCACGCCTGCAAGTTCGTAACTTGGACAAAGAGCTTCAAAAATCGAGTAAGCAATTACTTGAGGTTCGCTCTGTTGTGGTTGGCCTTGGCCAGAAAGTGACGGAACAGCAAGATCTGATAAAGCACTTGAATGAACGTATTGTTGAGTTGGAACATGCTGACACCGATGGACGCTTGTACACACGTGCAACGAAAATGGTTCAGCTTGGTGCCGGGATTAACGAACTGATCGAAGAGTGTGAATTACCTAAAGCGGAAGCTGAGCTAATGATGTCTCTACAGAATAAGCTCGCGGGTAAGGAAAAAATCCCTTCGTTGAGAAGTGACCCTTCATCGTACGATGATCAACCCGATGCCTCTCGCGATCGCAGAGACCCGCCTCGACGTCGTTAAATTGAGCGCTTAATTCGTATTGAGCAATTGATGTTTATTACGTATTCCTCTTAAAAGAAGCTTCGGCTTCTTTTTTTATGCCTGCCCGGTCTATATAGAACGATGTTTATAAGTGCTTGTATCTACGACAATATCTTGTTTGTTGATGAAAATGTGTAAATTGTGATGAGGTGGTAACAGTTTCTTACCGACTTTGTTCTATCGAAAACGCCTAGTCCTGTTTTGTCACCATGTTGGTGTGCTACTATAGCGCTCTCATTACTCGACTAAATTTACCTATGCTAGAAGTCTCAAATTTAACTGCTATTCGTGACGACAGGATTCTGTTTGAATCGTTGTCTTTTCAATTGAAACCAGGTGAGCTGGTTCAAGTTGAAGGTCGTAACGGTACCGGGAAAACGACACTCCTTAGGATTATTACTGGCTTAGGCGATCGCGATGACGGCACTATCTCTTGGGACGGTGAGTCTATTGAATCGAGTCGAGATGTTTATCATCAAAATTTACTTTTTCTTGGTCACCAAACAGGCGTAAAGCGCGAGCTTAGTGCTTATGAGAATCTGAGCTTTTATCAGTCGATTCACAGTGGCGGTACCAGCAAAGAAGAGCTTTATCACGCGCTGGCTCAAGTCGGGCTTGCGGGCAGAGAAGACGTACCTGCGGGGCAACTTTCAGCAGGCCAACAACGCCGAGTTGCGTTGGCTCGCCTTTGGTTGAGCAAGCAAATGTTGTGGATTCTTGATGAGCCGCTGACTGCCATTGATAAGCAGGGCGTGAAAGTTCTCGAATCTCTTTTTTCTCAGCATGCAGACAACGGTGGCATTGTGTTGTTAACCACACACCAAGATATGTTTGCTGATAGCCCGAAACTAAGAAAAATAAAGTTGGGTGAGTAATATGATCTCTTCAATGACCACGATTATCCGACGCGAACTGCTTATCGCGTTTCGACGTCAAGCGGATATCTTTAACCCTTTGTGGTTCTTCATCATTGTTATCACGCTTTTCCCTTTGAGTATTGGCCCAGAGCCAAACCTACTTGCGCGTATTGCTGCGGGTATTGTTTGGGTGGCCGCTTTGCTCTCTGCATTGCTCTCTTTAGAGCGTCTTTTCCGTGATGATTTTCAAGATGGCGCCCTTGAACAGATGATGCTGATGCCAATCCCGTTGCAGTTGGTAGTATTGTCCAAAGTCATAGCACACTGGTTGTTGACCGGGTTACCATTGATTTTAATCAGCCCATTATTGGCTGTTTTGTTGTCTTTAGATTTTGATACATGGCTCTCAGTTGTGTTGACCTTGCTGGTAGGAACACCCGCATTGAGTTTTATTGGTGCGATTGGTGTTGCGTTAACCGTTGGGTTACAGAAGGGCGGAGTCCTGTTAAGCCTGTTAATCTTGCCGCTTTACATCCCCATTTTAATCTTCGCGACGTCAGCAATTGACGCTGCGGCTTTGGGCGTTGCATACAACGGTCAATTGGCGGTGCTTGGGGCAATGTTAATGGGTGCGATGACTATGACGCCTTTTGCGATCAGTGCCGCACTTAGAGTAAGTGTGAACTGATTGGGGTTCCGTTATCGTATAGCCAATGTGAACCAAATGTGTCGATTGGACTCATAGAGTCAATAAAACTGAAAGCAAGACAAATAAAATTATTATAATTATAGCTTTAATAGCTGTAAGCAATATGAAGTAAGAGTGAGATTACAACATGTGGAAATGGCTCCATCCCTATGCCAAAGCAGAAACCTCTTATCAGCTTGCTGGTAAACTTTTGCCATGGTTTTCGATCCTAGCGCTATTGTGTCTATCCGTCGGTACCGTGTGGGGGCTTGCATTTGCGCCTTCTGATTACCAACAAGGCGATAGCTTCCGTATCATCTACATCCATGTTCCGTCTGCAATCTGGTCGATGGGCGTCTACATGTCGATGGCGATTGCTGCCTTTATCGGTTTGGTATGGCAGGTAAGGCTATCAGACATGGCCGCACTGGCGATGGCACCGATTGGCGCTGTGTTTACCTTCATTGCGTTACTAACTGGCGCAGTTTGGGGTAAACCAATGTGGGGTGCTTGGTGGGTTTGGGATGCGCGTTTAACCTCAGAGCTGATTCTTCTATTCCTATACTTGGGTGTGATCGCACTACACCACGCTTTTGACGACCAAAAAACAGCAGCGAAAGCGGCAGGCATTTTGGCTATCGTTGGTGTCATCAACCTCCCTATCATTCACTTCTCTGTAGAGTGGTGGAATACACTTCATCAAGGCGCGACCATTACTAAGTTCGCAAAACCTTCGATCTCAAGTGACATGCTATGGCCGCTTCTTCTTAACATCTTCGGCTTCGCCTTTTTCTTTGGTGCTGTGACTATGGTTCGTTTCCGTAACGAAATCATCAGTAAAGAGAGTCACCGTCCATGGGTTCGCAAGCTTGCGGCCGAAAAAGCGTAGTAGGGTAGGTAATTATGTATTTTGAATCTTTGAGTGATTTCTTTGCCATGGGGGGCTACGCCTCATATGTATGGAGTGCATTTGGAATCACATTTCTCGCGATGATCATTTTACTGGTCGTAAGCGTTCGTCGTGGTAAGCAATTACTAAATGAAGTACAAGCTAAGATTGATCGTCAGGCTCGTATCGATGCAGCAAAAAATATGGAGAACACTCTATGAACCCAAGACGTAAAAAGAGGCTGGGCATTGTCTTAGCGATCTTTTTTGGTATCAGTGCGACTGTTGGATTGATGGTTTACGCACTTAACCAGAACATGGATCTGTTCTACACACCAACTGAGCTGGTCAACGGCAAAGATGGTAAAAAACCTGAAGTTGGTCAACGCCTACGTATTGGTGGCATGGTCGTAGTCGGCTCTGTAAGCCGTGACAATGAATCACTACGTGTAAGCTTTGATTTGCAAGATGTAGGCCCTAAAGTAACGATTCTATACGATGGCATCCTTCCTGATCTTTTCCGTGAAGGCCAAGGTATTGTTGCTCAGGGTGTGCTTAAAAATGCAACGACAATCGAAGCGTTTGAGGTGTTGGCAAAGCACGATGAAGAGTACATGCCTTCTGAAGTTGCGGAAGCAATGAAGAAAACCCATGAGCCTTTGCAATACACGACTGAACAAAAAGAAGGAAATGCTCAATGATAGCCGAGATCGGCCATTTTGCGATGATCCTGTCCTTGGGACTTGCATTGCTGCTAAGCGTGCTCCCATTGTATGGAGCCGCTCGAAATAACACATTATTGATGAACAGCGCACGACCGTTGTCGTGGGGTATGTTCGGATTCTTAGCGATTTCGTTCTTTATCTTGTGTTACGCGTTCTACACCAATGATTTTACGATTCAATACGTAGCAAGTAACTCGAATAGCCAACTGCCTTGGTACTACCGAATTACGGCGGTTTGGGGCGCTCACGAAGGTTCATTACTGCTTTGGGTTCTTATCCAAGCGGGTTGGACAGTTGCAGTAGCGACGTTTAGCCGTGGTATGCCTCAAGAGTCTGTGGCTCGCGTACTGGCTATCATGGGTTTGATTACTGTCGGCTTCTTGCTGTTCATTATCGTAACGTCTAACCCGTTCCTACGTACATTGCCTTTCTTCCCTGTAGATGGCCGCGACTTGAACCCACTACTGCAAGACCCGGGTTTGATTATTCACCCGCCAATGCTTTACATGGGTTATGTAGGTTTCTCTGTTGCGTTCTCTTTCGCCATCGCTTCTCTAATGAGTGGTCGTCTTGATACGGCATGGGCTCGTTGGTCGCGTCCTTGGACAATCGCAGCTTGGTTATTCCTAACGGTAGGTATCGCACTAGGTTCATGGTGGGCTTACTACGAACTTGGCTGGGGTGGCTGGTGGTTCTGGGATCCAGTAGAAAACGCTTCATTCATGCCTTGGTTGGCTGGTACTGCTCTAATGCACTCACTAGCGGTAACTGAAAAGCGTGGCACATTTAAAGCTTGGACAGTATTGCTGGCTATCTCTGCATTCTCGCTAAGCTTATTAGGTACATTCTTAGTTCGTTCGGGCATCTTGGTATCTGTTCACGCATTCGCGTCGGATCCTGCTCGTGGTATGTTTATTCTAGGTTTCCTAGTCTTTGTTATTGGTGGTTCACTGCTGTTGTTCGCGGTTAAAGGCGCATCGGTTCGTGTTCGCGGTAACTTCGATTTGGTTTCTCGTGAAAACGCACTGCTTGGTAACAACATCTTATTGATTGCAGCGCTTGTCGTTGTATTAGTCGGTACGCTACTGCCATTAGTTCACAAACAGTTAGGCTTGGGCTCGGTATCTATCGGTGCACCATTCTTTGACATGTTGTTCTTTTGGTTAATGATCCCGTTCTCGTTCCTGCTTGGTATCGGTCCTCTGATCCGATGGAAACGTGACAACCTGTCTAAGCTTGTTAAACCAATGCTGATTTCAGGTGCACTCTCACTTGGCTTGAGTGCGCTAATGGTTGCTCTACTGGCTGACCGCTTCAGTGGTACTGCGTTTGCTGGTTGGGTAATGGCGTTCTGGATCATCTTCATGCACGGCTTTGAGCTGCATGAGCGTGCGACTCACCGTCATACATTCTTGAAAGGTCTAACTAAGCTACCTCGTAGCCACTGGGCAATGATGTGTGGTCACATAGGTTTAGCCGTGACAGTGATTGGTATCGCGATGGTGCAAAACTACAGCATCGAACGTGATGTACGTCTGGCGCCAGGTGAAAGCTACCAGCTTGAAGAATACAGCTTCCTGTTTACAGGGGTTCGTGACAAAGATGGTCCTAACTACGATGGTTACATTGCTGACTTTGAAATTACTAAAGAAGGCAAATACATCAACACGCTTCACGCTGAAAAACGTTTCTACACCACAGCTAAGTCTATGATGACAGAAGCAGCGATTGACCGTGGCGTAACGCGCGACCTTTACATTGCAATGGGTGAACGTTTAGACGACAACAAATCTTGGGCTGTACGTATCTACTACAAACCATTTGTACGTTGGATCTGGGCAGGTTCTTTGATTATGTCGATTGGTGGCGCTATTGCTATCAGTGACCGTCGTTACCGTTTCCGTAAGCCAATCAAAAAGTCGGCTGAAGAGCAGGAGGCTTAATTCGAATGAACAAGAAGATTTTATTCATTCCATTGATTGCGTTCATGGTTCTAGCTGGAATCTTTGCAACGCAATTAATGCGCAACCAGTCGGGCGATGACCCAACTAAGCTAGAATCCGTATTGATTGGTAAGCCTGTTCCTGAGTTTGGTCTAGAAGACTTAGAACAACCAGGTAAGTTTCATGATCAAGCGATCTTTAAAGGCGAGCCACTGCTTCTTAACGTGTGGGCGACTTGGTGTCCTACTTGTTATGCAGAGCACTCTTACCTGAACAAGCTTGCGGATCAAGGCGTTAAGATCATTGGTCTTAACTACAAAGATGATCGCAACAAAGCGGTTGGTTGGCTAAAAGAGTTGGGTAACCCGTACCTAATTAGCCTGTTTGATGGTAATGGCATGCTAGGTCTTGACCTTGGCGTGTATGGCGCGCCTGAAACTTTCCTAATCGATGCTAACGGCGTAGTTCGCTACCGCCATGTTGGTGACGTGAACCCAACCAACTGGGCATCGACGCTTGAGCCGATGTATCAAGAGTTGTTGGAGGAATCGAAATGATTAGAAAGGCACTGATTACTCTATTCGCTACGTTCGCAATTTCAGCGACTGTTTCTGCTGCGCCTATCGAGTTCCATGAATTTGATACCGTAGATCAAGAACAGCAGTTCAAAGAGTTGAGTAATACGCTACGTTGCCCTAAATGTCAGAACAACACGATTGGTGATTCGAATGCTGAGCTAGCGGTCGACTTACGCCAAAAAGTGTACGAGATGACAAAAGACGGCAAGTCTGAGCAAGAAATTATTGATTACATGATTGCTCGTTACGGTAACTTTGTAACGTACAACCCGCCACTGACCTTAGCTACATCGATCCTTTGGATTGGTCCGTTTGCGGTTGTTGTGTTTGGATTTGGTTTGATTATTTTACGAAGCAGAAAGTCAAAATCAAAAGCAGCAGTAGAGTCAGATAAAGACTGGGATGCAGACAAAGAAGCTCGCTTAAAAGCGTTACTCGATGAAGAGAACGACGGAGATAAGAAGTAATGACTCTATTTTGGATTTCTACCATTATCCTTTCGCTAGCGGCAATTTTCTTAATTGTTCTGCCTTTCATTAACAAGAAGGCAAACAATGACGAGATGCTTCGCGACGAGTTGAATAAAGCGTTCTATAAAGACCGTCTTGTCGAGTTAGAAGTAGAAGCAGAGGAAGGTCTTGTTGATAACCAACAAGAACTGATCGATGATTTGAAACAGTCTCTGCTTGATGATGTTCCTGCACAAGAAGAGATGAAGAAGACTCAAATCTCTACGCTTGGTGTGGTTGTACCGTCGATCATCCTTGTCGTCGTTGTGACTTATGGTATGTACTTTAAGTTCGGTGCGTTGGACAAAGTTCAACACTGGCAAGAAGTGAGCTCGAACCTTCCTGAATTGTCTAAAAAGCTAATGTCATCGGAAGGTGGTGCACTAACGGATGATGAGTTGGAAGATTTGACTCTAGCGCTTCGTACTCGTCTGCATTACCAACCAAAAGATTCAACAGGTTGGTTGCTACTCGGTCGTATTGCACTGGCTAACCGCGACGCTGAAACAGCAAAAGATTCTATGGAACGAGCTTACAAGCTTGAACCTAAGAATGAAGATGTTCAGTTAGGTTTCGCACAAGCACTGATGCTTTCTCCTGATGAAGCTGATCAAAACCAAGCTCGTTTGATTTTGAGCCGTTTGATTCAAAACGATTACGTTGACCTTCGTGTGTTCTCACTGCTTGCGTTTGATGCGTTTGAGCGTCAAGACTACCCAGGTGCGGTGAAGTACTGGAGCATCATGCAGCAGATGATTGGTCCACAAGACAGTCGCTATGAAATGCTTTCGCGCAGTATTGAAAGTGCTCAGAAGAAAATGGGCGACAATATGGGTGTCGACCAAGGTAAGACTGTTGCTGTAACGCTCGATCTATCTGCAGACGTGAATGCTGACCCTAACTCAGTGTTAATTGTTTCAGTACACAGAGCAGATGGTTCTCCAATGCCTATCGCAGCCGCTCGTTACCCACTAGGGACTTTCCCTCGTACTGTTGTTCTAGATGACGGCAACAGCATGCTGGAAGGACAAGAGCTGTCTAGCCTTGAAACTCTGATGGTTAGAGCTAGGCTTGATACAGACGGCAACGTTTCAACTCGCGAAGGCGATTGGTACGGTGAAAGTGAAGTGGTTGAACTGGGTGCTCCAGTTACCATTGATATCAATAAGCAATATTAATCACCACTTTGCATAGGTGTTAGCTATTCCGATTTGCAGATAAACGGTATAGACTTAGCCAAACAATTGAGGCCAGCGATTGCTGGCCTTTTTTATTATTTGGATTCCTTATGGAAAAGGTGATATGTCTGTCAGTGTTTTAAGACTCTCGAGTTTACTTTTTATCGCAAGCTTAACGGTTGGGTGTTCAAGTGCGCCGGACGAAAGTGTTGACGATGATAACCTCGAAACCTCTGAATACGTCGAAGAGTCCCACCCGAATGATCCTTTTGAAGGCTTCAACCGAGCGATGTGGGATATCAACTACGAATATCTAGATCCTTATTTAGTTCGCCCTGTTTCCCTCGCTTATGTTGACTACACCCCTGTGCCAGTACGTTCTGGTATATCCAATTTTCTAGCCAACTTAGACGAACCATCAAGCATGGTGAATAACCTTATTATGGGCAATGGTGAAAAAGCACTCGACCATTTCAATCGTTTTTGGATTAACTCAACGATTGGTTTGTTAGGCTTAATCGATATTGCCAGCGAAGCGGGGATCACCAAATACGATGATAAGTCGTTCTCTGATGCGATTGGTCATTACGGGGTAGGGAATGGTCCCTACTTCATGGTGCCGGGTTATGGCCCAATAACAACGCGTGAAGTAACTGAAACCGTTGATGGTATGTATGTGCCTCTGTCTTTCTTGAACTTCTGGGCTAGCTTAGGAAAGTGGGCATTCGAAGGCATGGAGACTCGCGCTCAGTTAGTGTCACAAGAATCACTATTGGACGACTCGCCAGATCCATATGCTTTGACTCGTGAGGTCTACATTCAACGTCGTGACTTTAAAGCCGAAATTGAACCTGAAGAGTTTGATCTCGAAGAAGAAGACTTCATTGATGGTTATCTAGAAGATTACTAGAAATACGTTTTAGAAAATCGACAAAAGAAAGGCTCGATGTTGATACAACATCGAGCCTTTTTAATGCTTGTTACTTTAGATTAAGTAAAACAGATTAGAAGCGGTAGTTAGCTTGTACACCAACTAGCCAAACATTACCCGTTGTTGTACCAATAAATTGGCCGCCAACAGCTTCGGCTGCATCGTCAGATGCGTAACCGCGAGATTCTGTGATGGGAGCATCTTTAGCAATGATGTAAGTAAAGCCAGCATCCAATGAAAGCTGTTCAGACCATTGGTAACCAGCACCAACACTTAACCATGTGCGGTCAGTTTCTGGAATAGTGATAGTACGGTTTTTATCGCTAACTGCAGAAGTATCGTAAGCCACACCTGTACGTAGTGCCAGTTTAGGGTCAATTTGGTAAGTTGCGCCTACAGCAAAGCGATAGTTATCTTCCCAATTCTCAACCTTAACTGTATGGCTACCATATGTATGTAGCTCAGCTTGCAATTTTTCGAAAGAACTCCAGTCAGTCCAATTAAAACTAGCATGGATTGCAAGTGCTTTAGTGAGTTGATGGAAACTTGCAAGCTCTGCTGTTGCAGGAAGTGCTAACATCATATGTCCATTGTCACGTTGACCAGGTGTCATGCCAAAGCCGATGCCTTCTGCGTGACCTTCTAACTTCAGCTCAACCTCAGACTTGTAGGCAAAACCGATACGGTGGTCTTCGTTGATCTGCCACGCTGTACCTACTTGCCAACCCCAAGCGGTGTCTTCACCTTCCATATATTTCAGTGTAGTGCCTTCTGGAGCTGAGATCGGCATTTGGTTTGAATCTAGACCAATTGCATTTTTCGCTGGTGCTGTTGCACCGAAGCTGCCTTCACCCATAACGTAACGGATACCGCCACCAATGCTTACTTGCTCAACAACTTGATAAGCGAAGTTTAAGTTAGCTTCTTTAGTGATTACGCTTGCTTCGTTACCGAAATGAGATGCGTTGAAGTCGTCACCTAAATTCGTTTCCATTCCGTAATTCGTGCCAAATGCAAAACCGATAGCAAACTTTTCGTTGTAACGGTGAGAAATGTAAAGATTCGGGATAATAGCGTCATCTGCGAAATCGTTTGAAGATGCTTGGCTTGTACCTAACGCTGGGTGAGCGTGGTTTACTTCACCTTTAACATCAATGTTAGGGTTAACGTAAATACCACCAACAGAAACTTGTGTACCTTCTAGGTAAGTCAGCATTGCAGGGTTACGCCATTGAGCATCTGCACCGTCTGCCATTGCTGCTTCACCAGCGTATGCGCGGCCTAGGCCTGTTGCCGAGTATTCTGCTAGTTGAAAACCTGCCGCGTGAGTGACGGTAGAAGTCGAAAGTAGTCCAACTGCCACTGCAGCAGATAGAAGAGTCTTATTCATTTTCATTATTATGTTCGCTGAATCATAAGTATTTAGTGGCGTGATTCTACGTTTAGAGTCATTACTTTAAAAATGAAATTCGAATAAAACAGTGTTTTAGGGATTTAATGAGTAAATGTGTTTAATTATTAGAGAAATAATCTAAATGTTTCTGCTGTGTTGCGAAGTTTGAGCGTACACTTGTAGTCATATATTGACCTTGCAGGCTACAGTTGTAAGCTTAAATTGATGTAGGTCAGTGGTTTAGGCAATAAAAAAGGGTCGCATTATGCGGCCCTTTGGAGATTACTTATTAGCTTATATTAGAAGCTACGGCTGTACTGCAGACCCAGTAGGATTGCATCAGCATGTGTCGTACCAGTAATTGATGAAAGGTATTGTGGTTGACCTGGTGCACCAAAGAATGGGTTTTCAGTCTTCTCTTCTACGTCAACATCATCACCCATTAGGTAAGTGAAACCAAAGTCGATGTTCGACTTTTCGTCTAGGTGATATGTGAAGCCTGCAGAGAACCATTGACGATCTGAGTCTGGAACTGAAATTGAAGTTAGCTCATCCTGTGCGCTTGTGTCGTACATGTAACCCGCACGTAATGTCCAAGTTTGGTTTAGGTAGTATGTACCACCGATGGCATAGTGCATACCGTTTTGCCATTCGTAGTCATTCAATACGCCAGCATCTTTAGCTTCTAGCTTGTCAAAAGAGCTCCAGCCGATCCATTGAACAGAGTAGTGTACTGCAAATTTTGTATCTTCAATGCGGTGGTAACCAGAGAACTCAAGAAGATCTGGTAAAGGCATGTACAACGTGTCGTCTTTGTACTCAGTACCTAAGTAAGAGATATCGCCTTCAGCTTCTAGCTTCGGAGAGTAATGATAAGCTAGACCGAAACGGTTGTTCTTATCTAGCTCAAATACGGTACCTAAGTTAAAGCCTAGAGCCCAACCATCTGCATCGACATTTAAAGCATCGCCTTGCATGCCCAGAGGGTTTGGTCGCTGAAGCTCGCCTTTTCCGTAAATTAGGTCAAGGCCAGCACCAAAGCTCCATTGTTCGTTCAGACGGTATGAACCAGCAAGGCCAAAGTTAACACTTTGTACATCTGTTAGACCGCCATACTCGTTACCAGCGTAATCTGAAGAGAACTCAGTTTTAGTGCCGAAGTTAGAGTAAGCGTTGATACCCCATGCAAACTTGTCATTAACAGGAACAATAAGGTGGATGTTTGGAGCGATAGAAGTATCACCAGCATCATCGTAGTTTGCATTTGAAGACAAAGGAGAAGAAACTCCACCTGGATTGTAGCTAGCGTCTTTAACTTCAATCATAGAAGTGATGCTTTCAAAACCAAGAGATAGTTCAGTTTTGTCAAACAGTGCCATTGCCGCAGGGTTACGTGCCATTACTGACGCGTTATCTGCGATTACTGCATCACCAGCGAAAGCACGGCCGATACCGGTAGCTGATTGTGCGTTAAGTTGGAAACCTGCTGCCATCGCTTGCGAAGACGCCAGTGTAATTGTTACTGCTAAAAGAGACTTTTTAAACAGACGCGTGTTGTTGGTAGTCATTCATTTATTCCTTTATATATCCGCCTCTACAGGGCGATTAATTTGAGCAATTGCTCAATGGTGGCTGATCCTATTCGCAAGTATACGATATACAAATCCGACCATTGAGAATTTTGAGTGGAAAATTATGGAAATGACGCCTATCTGGCACGAAAATGGTGTGAAATGCTGTTTTTTAGAGTTTTAACTCTAGATGTATTGGTGGTGTGAATGGTTTTGTGGTTTATTTATAAATAAAGCCCAGCAATATCAGTAATATAATTGCTGGGCCTTTTGTGACGGGGCTTTAAGAGCGAATTAGCTCATTGGTTTGATCATTTTTGTCAGCTTTTCGGCGATTTTGGAAACATCCTCACCATTTTCACCCACAAGGATTAAGCTGCTGCCATCTACGGGTGTTACCGAGCCGGACATGCCTTTTTCATCAAAATCGATAGGTTTGTCTGTTGGAATACCGGTTAAAAACAGTGTTACTTTGCCTTTTGCGCCTTGGAAGACCATATGTACTGCGTTGGATTTACCAAAGCCACAGTGGTTTAGGTAATAAACATGGTAAGGGAAAGCGTCATCAAACTGAAAAGCAAATGGGTTCATTTTTGCGTTGATCTGCTGCGATGTAACCTGTTCATCGATGCTACTAACAAAGCTCTTCTCATCAACAACATGCTTCATCGCTGTATCAACTAAACTAGCTTGCGCAGGTGAAACGAATGCATTTCCCCAATTCACTTGGCCAACTAATAAACCTGCAACGAATGCTACTGAGGCGGCCATTGCCATTGCTCGTCTCGCAAACGTTGGCCTTACTACTTTGCTTTCTTCGCTTGAGGTCTGATTGAACAGAATACGATCAGCAAGATCGTCTGGCACATCCACATTCATCGCAGAGTGGATCTGTTTATCAAGCGCTAGTACATCGTCTAAGAAGTTACTATTGGCTTCGCTATTCGCGGTCGCATCAACAATATCTTGTGTACGTTGTTTAGGTTCCGACAATACACGACGACGAAATTCCAAATCATCCATTATGTTGCCCCCTCTCTGCCTCTTCTGTATCCAACAGCTCTTTCAACTGATTTCGAGCTCTGAATAAACGTGTCATCACCGTGTTTTTGTTGAGATCGAGAATATCGGCAATCTCATCACCACTAAAACCACCAATCACTTGCAAGAAGAGAGGTTCACGGTAATCAATTTCAAGTTTCATGATCTGGGCTTGCAACCACTGATGCTGATGGTGCGGGTCATCACTGACACTAGCATCGTTACCGTGATCGTCGATATCAACCAGATCAAACTGTTTGCGTTCAAAACGTCGAGCGTTCTCGCGTCTCAAGATGGTAATCAGCCAAGATTTGGCGGCTTTTTCATCTTGAAGGCTATCGAGTGACTTCCATGCACGAAGGCAAGTTTCTTGAACTAAGTCTTCGGCAATGCTTTTGTCTTTGCATAACCAATAGGCGTAGCGAAAGAGGTCACGATGATAGGCGCGCACAAGTGCTTCGTATTTTCTTTGTTTGTCCATATCAGAGTTGACCGGACGCTTGGCTGTTTTCTTTCCAAACATTTTTATTATTGACACACGAGCCTCCATAATTGCTCTGCGTATAGCTGTCCTCTATACGTTGTGCTTCGTTTTTATATTTTTAGAGCTAACGATCGGCAGGAAATCGTAAAATCACATTAAAATTGATCTACTTCAAAATCTAAGGCCTCGAACCCGTTATAGTACACCTTGTCGTCTAGTTAGTCATTCGTGGCTAGCATGTTGAGCAAGACGACACTTCCTTTTGAAGGCTGACTTTACTTTCTCCTAATCAGGAAACTGATTATTTCAATTGGCGCTAAGTTAATTGCTTTATATACATTCCGACCACACAGCTTTGTGTGGTTTTTTTTTGCCTCAAGAAAACCATTCCCTACACAGCGATAACAGTCTTTGCTTACAATAGTTTAGTCTCTTACGACAACCTTTCCCCCCAAAAGGTTCGCCTGAATGCGCAGTTATATTTTCAAACAGTGAGATACTCGTATCACGTTTATTTAAACGCTCGTTTGATTTAATTAACAACTTCTTTACAATGCTTCAGGTCAGACCTCTTAACTTTAAGGAGAAACCATGGGCAAACAGGAAGTCAAAACGCGTTCTGGAGAACGTGTTGCCGTTGTCGCTGGATTACGAACCCCATTTGCTCGTCAGAGCACAGAATTTAGCCAAGTGCCTGCGGTTGACCTAGGCAAAATGGTTGTGAGCGAAATGCTTGCAAGAACGGATGTCGATCCTGCGCTTATCGAACAAGTTGTGTTCGGCCAAGTAGTGCAAATGCCAGAAGCGCCGAACATTGCGCGTGAAATCGTGTTGGGCACAGGCATGAACATCAATACCGATGCCTACAGTGTCACACGAGCATGTGCGACCAGCTTCCAAGCGGCAGTTAACGTGACCGAAAGCATTATGGCTGGCACGATTGATATCGGTATTGCGGGCGGTGCGGACTCTTCTTCTGTATTGCCTATCGGTGTTTCGAAAAAGTTAGCGGCAAATCTATTAGCGCTGAGTAAAACGAAAACTATGGGTCAAAAGCTGAAAATTCTTAAAACACTTTCCGTAAAAGATTTGATGCCAGTACCACCTGCAGTTGCTGAATACTCGACCGGTTTATCCATGGGACAAACGGCTGAGCAAATGGCTAAGACGCATGGTATTACTCGCGAAGCTCAAGATGCACTTGCTCACCGTTCTCACTCTTTGGCTTCTCAGGCATGGAAAGAAGGCAAGATTAAAGACGAAGTGATGACGGCATTCCCGGCACCTTACAAAAAGTATCTAGCGGAAGACAACAACATTCGCCACGACTCAACGGTTGAAGGATACGCCAAGCTACGTCCTGCTTTTGATAGAAAGTACGGCAGTGTAACGGCAGCCAATGCTACGCCACTGACTGATGGCGGTGCAGCAGTGATGTTGATGCGCGAAGGTAAAGCGAAAGAACTAGGCTTAGAAGTGCTTGGTTATATTCGTGGTTATGCGTTCTCAGCGATTGGTGTTGAAACAGATATGCTGATGGGCCCGACTTACGCGACCTCACAAGTATTAAAGAACACCGGTTTAGAGTTGTCAGACCTAACACTGATCGAAATGCACGAAGCATTCGCTGCCCAAGTTTTGGCTAACGTGAAAATGTTCGCAAGCGATGAGTTTGCACAGAAGAATCTTGGCCGCGATAAAGCGATCGGTGAGATTGATATGGAGAAGTTCAACGTGCTGGGTAGCTCGATTGCTTACGGACATCCGTTTGCAGCGACTGGCGCACGCATGATGACTCAAACATTACGTGAACTGAAACGTCGCGGTGGCGGCTTGGCACTGAACACAGCGTGTGCGGCTGGTGGTTTAGGTGCAGCAATGATCTTGGAGGTAGAATAATGTCTACGACTCTTGATGCAACAACAGAAAAAGAAACAGTCGCTCAACCAGATTCAACCTCTGCGACTGAATCAACCAAAAAGAAAGCGACAGCATTTACTCTCAATATCGATGAGCAAGATATTGCTTGGTTAGCGATTGATGTACCAAACGAGAAAATGAACACGCTGCAAGCGGCTTTTGCTGAAGAAATGAAAGCCATCTTCGAGCAACTCAAAGAAAAGCAAAGCCGAGTTAAGGGCCTAATCGTTCATTCTCTTAAGCCAGATAACTTTATCGCTGGTGCTGATGTAAGAATGCTTGATGCGTGTAAAACGGCTGACGAAGCACAGTCTCTGGCTCGCCAAGGGCAGGAGATGTTCCAAACGCTTTCTGAACTACCGTACCCAGTAGTCGCAGCGATTCACGGCCCATGTTTAGGTGGTGGTTTAGAGCTTGCACTGGCGTGTGATTACCGTGTATGTACCGATTCAGATAAGACTCGCGTTGGTCTGCCAGAAGTACAGTTAGGTCTGTTACCAGGCTCTGGCGGTACACAGCGTCTACCTCGCCTTATTGGTTTGCTGCCATCTCTTGACCTAATCCTTACGGGTAAGCAACTGCGCGCTAAGAAAGCGAAATCGCTCGGTGTTGTCGATGCTTGTGTGCCTGAAACTATCCTGCTTGAAGTCGCTAAAAGCTTTGTTGAAAAGAATACGGGCAGTAAAAAAGGTAAGCGCCTTGCGTCGAAAAGCCAAGCGTCGACCAAAGAAAAGCTGATTTCACGTAACGGCCTTGGTCGTAAAGTGATTTTTGAACAAGCTTCTAAGAAGACCAATCAGAAAACACGCGGCAATTACCCAGCAGCGGATGCGATTTTAGACGTGATTCGTTATGGCCTTGAGAACGGCTTTGATAAAGGTCTTCAGTATGAAGCGAAGCGTTTCTCAGAACTGGTTATGACTTCAGAGTCTAAAGCCCTTCGTTCGATTTTCTTTGCAACCACGGAAATGAAAAAAGAACACGGCGCAGACGCTGAACCCAAAGCGGTTAAGCGTGTTGGTGTGCTAGGCGGTGGTCTTATGGGCGCAGGCATCAGCCATGTCAGTGTTGCTAAGGCGAAAGTGCCTGTACGCATTAAAGACGTATCAAATGAAGGTGTACTGAACGCGCTTAACTACAACTTCAAGTTGTTCGATAAGCAGCGTAAGCGTCGCATTCTGAGCCGAGCGGGCCTTGAAAGTAAGATGCTTCAACTGTCTGGTGGTATCGACTTTACGAGCTTTAATCACACCGATGTGGTGATTGAAGCGGTATTTGAAGACCTCGACCTTAAGCAGTCAATGGTTGCGGACATCGAAGCCAATGCCAAGCCAGAGACTATTTTCGCGACGAATACGTCTTCATTGCCGATCCATAAGATTGCGGAGAAGGCGCAGCGACCAGAAAACGTGGTCGGTCTTCACTACTTCAGCCCAGCCGAAAAAATGCCGCTAGTAGAAGTTATCCCTCATGAAACTACGTCAGAAGAGACGATTTCTACGGTTGTTGCATTAGCGAAGAAGCAAGGTAAAACGCCGATTGTTGTGAAAGACACGGCTGGTTTTTATGTGAACCGTATTCTTGCTCCGTACATGAACGAAGCAGCGCATTTACTGCTAGCGAACGAGCCGATTGAAAAGCTCGACAGCACGTTATTGGACTTCGGTTTCCCGGTTGGTCCTATCACTTTATTAGATGAGGTGGGTGTTGATATCGGTGCGAAGATCATTCCGATTTTAGTGAATGAGCTTGGCGATCGTTTCCAAGGTCCTGATGTGTTCGATATTCTTTTGAATGACAATCGTAAAGGCCGCAAGAGTGGTAAAGGTTTCTACACTTACAAAGGCAAGAAGAAGGAAGTGGATAAGTCAGTTTACAAGCTGCTTAAGCTGCAACCAGATCCTAAGTTGAGCGATAACGATATCGCGATGCGCTGTGTGTTACCTATGCTAAACGAAGCGGTTCGTTGTCTAGACGACGGCATTATCCGCAGCCCTCGTGATGGTGATATCGGTGCGATTTTCGGTATCGGTTTCCCGCCATTCCTAGGTGGTCCGTTCCGTTATATGGATCAAATCGGCATTAAGTCACTGGTTGAGATGATGAACGATTTCGCTAAGAAGTACGGTGATCGTTTCGCGCCATGTGATGGCCTACTGACACGTGCTGGATTGGGTGAGTCTTTCTACAAGTAACTCTCTAACTCATTGATTAAGAAGCCCGTATCAAGCAATTGATGCGGGCTTTTCTGTTTTATGAACGAGTGTGAAAGGAATGAGATTCCCGACTCAGTCGTTCCTCCTTCTCGGGAATGATGATTGAGAGATAAAAAGTAAGTTATTGCGTTGATTAGAAAGGTGGTCAAACACACGTCAATCAAAACTACCGTCATCTCCTAAAGCGACGAAGGAGCGTAATAGGAGATCTGCTTTTGGGCTGCATCCAATAAAAAAGGTTGATGCTTTCACATCAACCTTATGATTTTCATTCCAGCTTTATCAGCCTAGCTCAGTATCTTTCGGGCGTAACTGAAACTCATCAATAGAGCCAATTTCAACACCTGCTGACAGCTTCTCTTCCTCATTATGAGCATTACCGTGAGCATGCATAATCAGGCGATTTGCCGTGCGTGGTTTTAGCTGGCTAACCACAAAACGCATCATGTCTGAGCGAGTTAACCCCTTAAGGTCTTCCAATACGCGCTCTCTCTGGTTGAACTCAACATCCTTATTGCCTATCGCAACCCATAAGCGCTGAGCTCGCCCTCGCAAAGTCGTATCTGGTGCCGAAATCTGATTCCAGAGACCGCGCTTACTGCTGTGCCATTGATAGTCGTTAAGCTCCAACAGCACCATGTAAAAGGCATTGAGGAACTCATCTATTGAAGCTAACAAGTCAGCAGGGGCGGCATTCGGTGATTGCACATACAACACAATACCAGGGTGTCGGTTGAGCGGCATATTGCCAGTACCGACCATGTAACCTAGCTGCTGCTTGGTTCGTATCTCATGGAAGAAAGTGGCCGACATCAAATGGTTTGCCAATGAATACAGCGCGATATTTTTAGGTGAAATATCAGGGCATTGGTAATAAACCACAATTGCTGAATCATCTTGGTTACACACCACTTCACGTTGGAAGCTGCCGTTTTCACCGAGCATGATGAGCGGACGCAGTGATTCTTCGTAAGCCTGATCTTGAACACGCAGTGCATCTTTTAGCGTTTCAGCCATCTTGTGTGCATCGGCTTTTTTCCAGTCGCCATACACAAACATCTCAACATGAAGTTCCGCCAAGATTGCTTGAACAAAAGAGGAGAGCTCATCGACCTCTATCGTTTCTAGGGCTTCAATTAACACGGAATAAGGCGGGTTATTTGGTTGAAGTATCCCAGTCATTGCATTAAACAACTGCGAAATAGGGCGATCTTGCGACGCGTTGTTCCAGTTTCTGAGCAATTGATGCTTGATGGTTTCGAAGCGTGTTGGACTAAAGTCGCGTGCTTGGAAACGTTCAAGAATCATATTGAGCAGTTGTGGCTGTTTCTCGCTAAACCCGGACAGAGTGAGCGTTACACCGCCCTGATGGGTGTACATGTTGTAGCCCATTCCGGCGATTTCAGCCTGATACGTATCTTTTTCGAGTGAGTCTAAGAACATCTCTACGCACAAGCGTGTTTTAACGATATTTCTTGGGCTAGCAACTGAGTGCGGGCTATCGATAGCGACATACACCACACCTTTAGGAACTCGAAATTGATGGTCTTGCAGGTGCCACAGCTTAAAGCCGTCGAGCTCTTCTAACAGTTGTGGGAACTTAGCGTCACCTTCCAGTTCAGTCGGGTCTAGATCGTAGCAAATAAACGGGTTTTTGCTTGGGAGTTCAAACTGCCAACCGGGGTTAATGCACGTAAAGCATTGAACTTGTTCAGCGCTAAAAGGTGTGACCGAGTAGGGAGTAAAGTACCACTTCGCTTCCCTGTCATACTCGAATCCCTGAGCAACAATGGTCGCTCGCATGTTGTCTACGGTTAAGTAAGGCAGCAAAGAACGCTGTAATTCGTCATCGAAATGCGACATTTTGTAATCGCCATACACCACATCTTGCTCTTGGTAGTGCTGCATGTGGATGACGAGGTGGCTGACGACATCAAGCGGTCTTGCTGGCTCTTGAAAGCGGAAAGCAGACTCTAAAACGGCGCGTTTTTCTAGGTAGCGCCACTCTTCTATGCCTTGTTGTTCGACTAACTTGATGTACTGAAATATCGCTTGGATGATGTTATCGGTTTTGGTTAAACCTTCTATGGTCAATGAGCAACTGACTGTGAAATCACGGTAGTTACTGCCACTCGCGCCACCACCTGCAGAGAGAGATGTTATCCAGCCTTTCTCTTTGAGTTGCATCATCAAACTGCCTTCACCTTCGTAACCTAAAAGGTGGGCAAAGAACGACAAAGGCTTAACGCCGTAGTGTTCGTCCATGCTTGGCATCGGGAAGGTTAAGATCAGTTTGCGTACTTCTTTAATTGGCTCAACACGCACTTGTACGCCTGTGCTCAACTCGCCAACAATCGGAACTTCAACCTTTTTGCCTTGTAGGTTGTGATTGGTGATTGAGCTAAAGCGATCCTCAACCCAGCTTTGCATCTCATCTAACGACTGATTGCCAGACAGTGTCAGTGTCATCAAGTCAGCAGAGTATTGTTGCTGGTGGAAAGCCAAGATCTCTTGTCGAATCGTCTCGCCGTTTCTGTCACCCAACGTATCGATATTACCGACAGAAAACTTCGAGAATGGGTGATTGTGATTCACCAGTTCTTTGGTAACTTGGTACAAGCGTCGTGAGTCGTCGTTGAGTTTCATCTTGTATTCGGAGTCAACGGCTTGGCGTTCTTTGTCTAACGCTTCTTCGTTGAAAAGGGGAGCGGTAAAAAATTGGCTGAAGCGATCGAGTGCGGTTTCAAAGGCATTCAATTCAACATCAAAAAAGAAGCAGGTGTGCTCTGTTCCTGTCCAAGCGTTGTTGCTACCGCCATGCTGGCTGATAAAACTTTGGAACTCTCCGACCTTTGGATACTTTTCAGTTCCCAAAAATAGCATATGCTCTAAGTAGTGAGCTAAACCCTCTCGGTCTGTAGGGTCATCAAAATGCCCCACATTGACGGCTAATGCGGCTGCTGCTTTTTGAGCATTTTGATCCTGAACTAACAGTACACGTAACCCGTTATTTAAGGTTATGTAGCGGTATTGATGTTCATCATTTGGGCTTAAGTGCACAGGAGCATCTCCAGAGAAGGTGGTTTTTAAATTATGTACCCGATGATTCGGCGTGCAAACCTTGTGATCATATTTTGGGATATGAAGTGCTTTTTGGCGATTTCTAAATCACTTTTATCGATTTTTATCAGTAATTTATTTTCTTTTAACAAGATTGTTAAGAAAGTCGAACTCTTTGGCAAGTGACTTGATATAATTATTTATATTGACTGCGGTTTCTCTGGATTGAGAGCCAAACCTAAGTAGCGTTTCGCTGATATATGGGATATATCGACTTTCGACATGTTACGAAGACAGGATTGAACATGAAAATATTCATTATGCGCCACGGTGAAGCAGAACATTTTGCCAACTCGGATGCAGAAAGAGCGTTGACCAAGCGCGGGAAAATGGCTTCTCTTGCCGTGGCACAAGCTGCAAATGAGCAGGGGATTAGTCAATTCGATAAAGTGCTGGTGAGCCCATATTTAAGGGCACAAGAAACGTGGTTAGAGATCTCTCAGGCGTTTTCTGGAAAGAAAGTAGAAACCTGTGATGATATTACGCCTTATGGAATGTCCGACGATGTGTTTGATTTGACCTTAGCAATGGCTGAAGTAGAAAAACTAGAGACCATTTTATTTGTTTCTCATTTACCTCTAGTGGGCTACCTAACTGCAGAGTTTGCAACAGGCATGGCGCCGCCTATGTTTCCCACTTCGGGCCTAGCGTGTATCGACTTCAACCTTGAGACACAAAAAGGTGAGTTGCTTTGGAACATCAATCCATAAGCTCGTTGAGCTCTGTTTGATGACAAAGTTGCAGACAATTAGAAAGGGCATCTCAATATGATTGGGATGCCCTTTGTTGTTTTTTGGTGAGAGAGAGTTTGTTAACCAGAATTACTTCTCAGGAACCGAAAGCAAGACTAACAGCGCGCCATTGCCGCCAAACTCTAACGGCGCTTGGTGGAAAGCCATCACGTCTGGGTGCTGTGCTAACCACAAAGGCACCTTCTGTTTAAGGATGTGTTTACCGATACCGTGTTGAACGCAAGCACACGCCACGCTCTCTTTCACGCAGTGCGCAATCATCGCGCCAAGCTCACGTTTGGCTTCTTGTTGAGTCATACCATGCATATCGAGATACACGTCAGGCACGTAGACACCACGACGGAGGCGCTTGACCTCATATTTAGAGACATCATCACGCGCATAACGCGTCGGACCGTCTTCGCTAAGATGCGGAATGAACTCATCCGAGAAATAAAACTCGCTATCACTGGCTTGTCTTGCCGTTCGAGTAATTTCTTTTTGCTTGGCATTTCTTTTTGGCTGCTGGACTATGGTATCCTGTTGCAACTTTTTAACGCCCTTTACTGCATCGTTGAACAGGGCGAAATCGTCATCGAAGTCGGTGTCTTTTT
The DNA here is from genome assembly GCF_041467155.1 of Vibrio sp. 10N.247.310.23. Lineage (NCBI taxonomy): Bacteria > Pseudomonadati > Pseudomonadota > Gammaproteobacteria > Vibrionales > Vibrionaceae > Vibrio > Vibrio sp. 10N.247.310.23. The sequence continues at coordinate 57,845 of NZ_JBFSTZ010000011.1, forward strand.
TGCTCATCAGGTTATGAATTCTAATTAGAAACGTAATTAGCAGTATTGTAGCGCTTTTCGGAGACAATTTTGGATAAGATTTTTGTAGAAGAAGCGGTATCAGAACTACACACGCTTCAAGATGTGATTCGTTGGACTGTTAGCCGCTTTAACGCAGCGGGCCTATTTTATGGTCACGGCACTGATAACGCGTGGGATGAGGCAGTACAACTTATCTTACCTACTCTTTATCTGCCGATTGATGTTCCTTCGCATGTGATGAACTCTCGTCTAACGAGCAGCGAACGTCTACGTATTGTTGAGCGCGTAATCAAGCGTATTAATGATCGTACACCAACGGCTTACCTAACCAACAAAGCTTGGTTCTGTGGTCTTGAGTTCTTCGTTGATGAGCGCGTTCTTGTGCCTCGTTCTCCAATTGGTGAGCTGATCGAAGCTCAATTCCAACCTTGGTTAACTGAAGAGCCAACTCGCATCATGGATATGTGTACGGGTAGTGGTTGTATCGCTATTGCTTGTGCTCACGCATTCCCAGACGCTGAAGTAGATGCGATTGATATCTCTACTGACGCATTGCAAGTTGCAGAGCAGAACGTTCAAGATCACGGCATGGAGCAGCAAGTGTTCCCAATCCGTTCAGATCTTTTCCGTGATTTGCCAAAAGAGAAATACAACCTGATCGTATCTAACCCACCTTACGTGGACGAAGAAGATATGAACAGCCTGCCAGATGAGTTTACTCACGAGCCAGAACTTGGCCTAGCAGCGGGTACAGACGGTCTGAAATTGGTTCGTCGCATCTTAGCTAATGCACCAGACTACCTAACTGACGACGGTATTCTTATCTGTGAAGTTGGTAACTCAATGGTTCATATGATGGATCAGTACCCAGAGATTCCATTCACTTGGATTGAATTCTCTAACGGTGGTCATGGCGTATTCATGATCACTCGTGAGCAGCTTGTTGCTTGCGCTGATGAGTTCTCTATCTACAAAGACTAGGTTTCAATTATTAGGTTAGTGCCCCTATCTTAGGGCTGTAAGCTTAGAACCTGACATCTAGTAAGACGTTCGATTTGAAACGTTTTTATTTAAACGCCATGCAGCAATGCATGGCGTTTTTTATTGCCTAGATTAAAGATGTTTGCATTTATATCGAAGACGTTAAGCGCAATATTTAGTTGATTAATATGAGGGCTTATTACATATTGGTGTTTAATATTTAGTCGTTTTAGTGAGTTAAGGAGGATTCACGATGAGCTTTGATACATGGATTTATTATTTATTAGCGGTGCTAATTTTAACGGCATCACCAGGCCCAAGTTCTTTATTGTGCATGACCAAAGGTGTGCAATCTGGCTTTAAATTATCGATATTTACTGCCTTGGGGAGCTTAACTGCGATTACTGGTATTTTAACTTTATCGTTTACCGGGCTAGGGGTAATTATTGCTTCGTCTGAAGTGGTATTTAATGTCATAAAATGGACTGGTGCAGCTTATCTGATCTTCCTCGGTTGGAAGTCTCTGCGCTCTAGCCAACAAGATTATGACAAGTTATCGGATCAACAAGGCGGTGCTCAATCTGTCAAAGAAAGCGCTGCGCAGCATTACTTAAGTGGCTTTATTGTTGGCGCGAGTAACCCCAAAGCTATCTTGTTTTTTACTGCACTTTTCCCACAGTTTATTGATCCCTCAATTGCGCTATTACCACAGTTTACCGTGTTTGCTTTTACCTTCGCAGTGATGGAATTGTCTTGGTTATTGGTGTATGCCTACTTGGGGGCGAAGTCGTCAAATTGGTTGTTTGCGAAAGGTCGAGCCAAGGTCTTTAATCGTGTCACTGGAGGTGTCTTTATTGGGGCTGGCGCACTGCTTTCGACGACCAGTCGAGCATAACTTTCTGTTTTATCAGAGAGGTGAATGGTTACAGAATATTCTTGATGCTGTCATAAAAGGTTAATATTAATGTGCTTGCTGCTTTTGGCGAAAAGCCGATATATTGTAGTTACACCATCACGTTCTCAAGGAGAGACATATGCAGCATCAAGAAATGATTCAACACAGTAACTTTGGCGTAATCAGTCGTACTTGGATTTTCTCTACCCTTTCTCTAGTGGGTATTCTTGCTCTAATGTAGTCAGCTTCATGGCTCTATATTTTTAGTTTTTATTATGAAATCACTTGTTAAAAAGTCTTCAAAGTCAGAACTCTTTCTCTTATAAATGTGGCTTTTCTCATCAGGCTAGCCACTTAATTTTTTCTTAGTCATCTTCTTCTAGCAAGCATCCCACAGTAATTTACTCCTAGTCGCCCTTTCTCGTAGTCGTCTTCTTCCCCTAAAGCCGCCACCTTCTTCCTGTGGAATGGTTTATCACCTTACCTCTATAAACAAGCGCCATCGCACTTCTGAAGTTGTTACGAAACTGTGATAATCTTAAGTTATCTTTTATCTACAGTGTATCTCTCATGTCTGTCTGGGATTCTATTTCATTTAACAATCGATTTACTGCATTACCTCGACTGTTCTATACCCCAATTCAACCTACACCGCTCAGCAATGTCCAATGGCTCGCATGGAACCATAAGCTTGCGGATGAACTCGGTTTTCCGTCATTTGATGATGCTTCCGAGGAATTGCTTGAAACGTTATCTGGCAATGTTGAACCTGAGCAGTTTTCGCCTGTAGCAATGAAGTACGCAGGCCACCAGTTTGGTTCTTATAACCCGGATTTAGGTGATGGAAGAGGGCTGTTATTAGCTCAAATTGTCGCGAAAAGTGGCGAAACGTTCGATTTACACCTTAAAGGTGCCGGTAAAACGCCCTATTCACGTATGGGCGATGGACGCGCTGTTATTCGATCAACCGTTCGTGAGTACTTATGTAGCGAAGCGATGGCAGGGCTCAATATCCCAACCACTCGCGCGTTGGCTATGATGACCAGCGACACACCGGTATATCGAGAGAAGCAAGAGTGGGGCGCATTGTTGGTGCGTGCTGCCGAATCACACATCCGTTTCGGTCACTTTGAACATCTGTTTTATACCAATCAGTTGGCTGAGCATAAGTTGCTGGCCGATAAAGTCATTGAATGGCACTTCCCTGAGTGTCTCGATGAAGAGAAACCCTACGCTGCTATGTTTAATCAGATTGTTGACCGTACCGCGGAGATGATTGCGTTGTGGCAAGCGAATGGTTTTGCTCATGGCGTGATGAACACCGATAACATGTCGATCATCGGGCAAACTTTCGATTATGGCCCGTTCGCGTTTCTTGATGAATATGACCCAAGATTGATCTGTAATCACTCGGATTACCAAGGTCGTTATGCTTTTAACCAGCAGCCAAGAATAGGGCTTTGGAACCTGTCGGCACTGGCTCACTCACTTTCTCCGCTGATGGATAAGGCCGACTTAGAGGCGGCTTTAGAGCAGTACGAACCGCAAATGAACGGTTACTTTAGTCAGATGATGCGTCGTAAGTTGGGGCTACTTTCGAAACAAGAAGGTGACAGTCGTTTGTTTGAATCTATGTTCGAGCTGATGTCGCAAAACAAAGTCGACTACCCAAGATTTTTTAGAACGTTGTCGAATTTGGATACCTTGCAGCCGCAAGAAGTGATTGATTTGGTTATCGACCGAGAGGCAGCAAAGCTGTGGGTAGATAACTACTTACAACGCTGTGAACTGGAAGAGAGCTCAGTGGCAGAGCGCTGCGAAAATATGAGGCAGGCAAACCCGAAATTCATCCTCAGAAACTACCTAGCTCAACTGGCGATAGACAAAGCAGAGCGCGGTGATAGCAGCGACATTGATGCTTTGATGGTGGTACTGGCAGACCCTTACGCGGAACACCCGGATTATGAGCACCTTGCGGCTTTACCTCCTGAGTGGGGTAAAGCCATGGAGATCAGCTGCTCGTCTTAAATCGGCTTATCAGTATAAAACCAACAGATAGCGGTCGCTTAGTTGTGATCTCTATCTGTTTGTTCTTCTAACTTTACAAACATATCAATAATCAAATACTCGACCTGCCTATACACTATGTGAATAAGTTGTAAATTTTATAGGTTTGGGCGATGCCAACAAATACTCGAATTCTCGTGGTGGATGATGATCAAGAAATCCGCGAGTTGCTGGAAGAGTACCTTACAAAATCGGGTTTCGATGTCTCTTCGGTTGGAGATGGTGTTGAACTAGAAACTCATCTCCAAAGCCAAGGTTATCCTGACCTGATACTTCTAGACGTGATGCTTCCTGGTGACGATGGTTTTACCTTGTGTCAACGCGTCCGTAAGCAATCGAATGTGCCTATCATCATGCTGACTGCCGTATCGGATGAAACCGACCAAATTATCGGCTTAGAAATTGGTGCTGATGATTACATTGCCAAGCCGTTTAGCCCTCGTCAGTTAATGGCGCGTATCAAAGCGTTGTTGCGCCGCGTTCAAGTGGTGGATGACAAGACAAGTGATGCATTGCCAAAACAGATTGTTTTTGGTGATTGGACGCTTGATACGTTAGCGCATCGAATTTCCCACAATGAAAACTCGGAAGAGATGGATTTGTCGGGCAGTGATTTTTCTCTGTTGATGTTGTTCTTAACTCGCCCTAACGAAGTTCTCGACCGTGACACTATCTCATTCGCGACCAGAGGCCGCGAAGCGTTGCCTTTTGAACGTGGCATCGACGTGCAGCTTAGTCGCCTGAGAAGCCGATTGGGCGACAGCGGCAAATATCCTCATTACATCAAAACCATGCGCGGCAATGGCTATATTCTCGCTGTGCCTGTTCAGTATGAGCACTGATAATCAAGTGCTGTCAATGAACACCTTGCCAATGAAGTATTTCCTATGAACTGGATGAGTCGATTAAAACCCAACTCCTTGGTCGCAAGAACATTGCTACTGACCTTGTTAGCCGTGGTGATTGCTCAGGGTATCGCAACGTCTATTTGGTATAGCGAATCCAAACACAAAGAGTTGGAAGGGATTCGTTCTGCCTCCGAAAGCATGGCCAATATGTTTGCCTCGACGGTGACTTTCTTTCAGTCTCTACCCGTCAAATATCGTCATATCGTATTAGATCAGATCCGCAATATGGGCGGTACGCGCTTTTTCGTCTCTTTCAATAAAGAGGCGTTGATTGTCGAACCGATCCCTGATACCCGTTTAAAAACCGCCTCGATTGAAGCTATAGAAAGTGTTTTGAGTAGCAAGCTCAATAAAGTCGAATCAGTGCGGGTTGATTTCTCTCGCCCTGAACATCTTCGTTTGCTTAAAAATGACATCTACTTGAGCGATCTCCCGCGATCGTGGGCACATCATACTTTAACCTTAGAACCTCTTAACCCTCCTATTCTGGTTGTTCAGATAGAATTAGCCAGTCATGAATGGGTGTATATCGCCGCGTTGTTGCCTGCGCCTTACGTCAAACTCGACGATACGATTCTCGGCAGAGAACAGGTGATCTTCTTAGTTTCCTCGACCCTCATTCTTTTGGTTTTGACTTACTTGATGATTCGTCGCCAAGTACGTCCGCTTAAGAAATTGGCAAGAGCGGCCAATGAGATGAGTATGGATATCCAGCAGCCGCCACTTAATGAAGAAGGGGCAACGGAACTGGTCACCGCGACTCGGGCCTTTAATCGAATGCAGCAACGGATTCGTCGCTATGTTGCCGACCGGGAGCACCTTTTCTCGGCAATTTCCCATGACTTAAAGACACCAATAACACGGCTTAGATTGCGTGCAGAGTTGTTGGAGAGCGAAGTAAAGAAAGACAAATTCAATAAAGATCTCGATGAGCTTGAGATGATGGTTAAAGGTGCTTTGCAAGCGGTAAGAGACACAGATCTACACGAGAATAACGCCATTATTGACCTCAACGAAATGGTACTTGCTGTGATTGAATCTCATAACCAGTACCAAACGAAGGTAGAGTTCGAGCCGGTCGTCATTGAGCCATTGGTCGCGAAACCACTGGCGATAAAGCGTGTACTGACCAACTTAATCGACAACGCGGTTAAGTATGGTTCATCAGCAGTGGTAGAAATCAGCGGTGATGAGCTTTGGGTAGTCGTGACCATTCAAGACCGTGGCAATGGCATTCCAGAAGACAAGCTAGAGTTAGTTTTTGAACCTTACTTTAGGTTAGCAACGGATGATCAAGGACACGGTCTTGGCCTCGGGATCTGCCGAAATATCCTGCATGGACACGGCGGAGATCTCATTATTCGCAACTCCCCTCAAGGCGGCTTAGAAGCCAAAGTCTATATCCCAACAGGCCTAGAAGTGTAATGTAACAATTATGTTACATAGAGCTTACCTTTTGTTTCAATCCTAAAAATCAAAATAAGTAGACTCTTTATTGAACCGGACGTCGAGTCCGCTAAACATGGAAGATAATAATGAAAATCAATAAAACCCTACTTACTCTATCTCTTCTTGCTGCCTCAACATTTTCTCAAGCTGGTGAAGTGGAAGTACTTCACTGGTGGACTGCCGGTGGCGAGGCGAAATCCGCAGCGGTACTGAAAGAGATGATTGAAGAACAAGGCCATACTTGGAAAGATTTTGCTGTTGCTGGTGGCGGCGGTGAAAGTGCGATGACTGTTTTGAAAACTCGAGCAGTGTCGGGCAATCCTCCATCTGCCGCGCAGATCAAAGGTCATGATATTCAAGAGTGGGGTGGTTTAGGTTTTCTAACGTCTCTCGATGCAACGGCGAAACAAGAACAATGGGATGAGCTACTGCCAGAAGTGGTCACTAAAGTGATGAAGTGGGATGGCGAATATGTGGCGGTTCCTGTCAACGTTCACCGTGTTAACTGGCTTTGGGCGAACCCTGTTGTTTTAGAAAAATCAGGCGTGACGGTTCCAACTACGTTAGATGAGTTCTTCGTTGCTGCAGACAAGATTAAAGCGGCTGGCTTCATTCCACTGGCTCACGGTGGTCAACCTTGGCAAGACGCGACAGTCTTCGAAGCGGTGGCGCTTGATGTACTAGGCAGTGAAGACTACAACAAAGCGTTCGTTGATCTTGATATGGACGTTTTATCTGGCGACAAAATGGTGGAAGTATTCACCAAGTTCAAAAAGATGCGTGATTACATCGACAGTAACTCTCCAGGCCGTGATTGGAACGTAGCAACTTCAATGGTTATCAATGGCGAAGCGGCAATGCAGATCATGGGTGACTGGGCGAAAGGTGAATTTACTGCGGCAGGCAAAGTGCCGGGTAAAGACTACATCTGTGCACCAGCTCCAGGTACTGATGGCCAATTCACTTTCAACATCGATAGCTTTGCGTTCTTTGAGTTAAGCGACAAAGAGAACCAAAAAGCGCAGCAAGACCTAGCGAAAACCATTCTTACCAAAGATTTCCAAGAAGTCTTCAACCTTAACAAGGGTTCTATCCCTGTCCGTCTAGATATGGACATGTCTAAGTTTGACCAATGTGCGTTGGACTCAATGGCAACCTTCAAAGCGAGTGCTGAATCTGGCGACCTTGTTCCGAGTATGGCTCACGGCCTAGCGACAACAAGCTACGCTCAAGGCGCTATCTATGACGTAGTGACTAACTTCTTCAATGAGAAAGATGCCGATCCGAAACAAGCGGCAGCTAAGTTAGCAAAAGCAGTGAAAGCGGCTATCTAATCTAACTTGATAAGTGACACACAACGCACGTGAGTGACGGGTTGTGTTGTTTTATCGAACCCCCAGGGTGGGTAGGCTCGTAGGGAGCCTATCTGCTCTTCACTCCCAATTCTAATATGCGTGATGCTGATGTGGTACCGAAAGGTAAGCCATTGGCTCGATTGTGCAACAAGGATAAGTTATGGAGCATGTTTTGACTGAGTCGACTCCAAAACCCACAAGGAGCCAGCCTGCACCGAAACCGAGTTTTGATGACAGGTTGCAACATTGGTTACCTAAAATTGTGCTGGCGCCAACTGCGTTAGTGACCGTGGTGTGTATCTACGGTTATATATTTTGGACGGCCGCATTGTCGTTCACCAACTCTCGATTTCTTCCGAGCTTCAACTTCGTTGGTTTAACCCAATATGAAAAGCTGATGGATAACGATCGTTGGATCACCTCTATCACCAACCTCGGTGTGTTTGGTTTTCTATTCATGGCGATTGCTATCTTGCTAGGTGTTGGTTTAGCTGTATTACTTGACCAGAACATCCGTCAAGAAGGCGCGATTCGTACTATCTACCTCTACCCAATGGCGTTGTCATTTATCGTGACGGGTACCGCTTGGAAATGGATTCTTAACCCGGGTCTTGGCATTGAAAAGCTGATGCAAGATTGGGGCTTTACCGACTTCAAATTCGATTGGTTAGTCGACTCTGAAATGTCGGTCTATACCTTGGTTATCGCAGCACTTTGGCAGTCGTCAGGCTTCGTGATGGCGATGTTCTTAGCCGGCCTTCGTGGCATTGATTCTTCAATCATCAAAGCCGCTCAAATTGATGGGGCAAGCTTACCCACTATTTATCTGAAAATCATTCTACCTTGCTTGCGCCCTGTGGTTTTCAGCGCGGTGATCATCACCTCACACATTGCGATTAAGAGTTTCGACCTTGTGACCGCGATGACAGCGGGTGGCCCAGGTTATTCATCGGATCTTCCTGCGCTATTCATGTACGCACACTCATTTACGCGTGGACAAATCGGCCTTGGTGCTGCCAGTGCCATGATGATGCTTGCTGGTATCTTAGCGATTCTCGTGCCTTATCTTTACTCTGAACTTAGGGAGAAAAAGTCATGATGAATAACATCAATTTTGCTCGAATCTTTATTTATTCAGCACTGCTTTTCTTCTGCTTGGTGTATCTAATGCCATTGTTTGTCATGGCGCTGACCTCATTCAAAACTCTGCCAGACATCAAGGCAGGTAACTTGATGAGCTTACCGAAAGAGTGGGTGTTTGATGCTTGGTATAAAGCGTGGGACACCGCCTGTACGGGCGTGAAATGTGAAGGCATCAAAGGCTACTTCTGGAACTCGTTCCAAATGGTGATTCCTGCGGTTGCGATTTCAACATTGCTCGGTGCATTCAATGGTTATGTAGTGACGAAATGGCAATTCCGAGGCTCGAATCTGTTCTTCAGCTTACTGTTGTTTGGTTGCTTCATTCCGTTCCAAGTGGTGCTACTACCAATGGCAACCATGCTCGGCAAGATGGGGCTAGCGAACACAACCATCGGCTTGGTGATTGTGCACGTTATCTACGGCATGGCGTTTACAACTCTGTTTTTCCGTAACTTCTACATCTCGATTCCGGATGAATTGATCAAAGCAGCAAAACTGGATGGTGCAGGCTTCTTTACCATTTTCTTCAAGATCTTATTACCGATCTCTACGCCTATCATCATGGTGACGGTGATCTGGCAGTTCACCGCAATCTGGAACGATTTCTTGTTCGGGGTGGTGTATTCCGGCTCAGAGACTCAGCCAATCACCGTAGCATTAAATAACTTAGTCAACACCAGCACGGGCGTTAAAGAATACAACGTTGATATGGCTGCCGCGATCATCGCCGCGCTGCCAACGCTGTTGGTGTATGTCTTCGCAGGAAAATATTTTGTTCGTGGCCTAACGGCAGGATCAGTAAAAGGATAATTACCCATGGCAACATTAGATTTAAAACAGATCCGTAAAACCTATCGCAACGCGGACAACGAAACGTTAAAGGGCATCGACATCAGTATCGATTCGGGGGAGTTCTTGATACTTGTCGGCCCTTCGGGGTGTGGAAAATCTACCCTAATGAACACCATTGCTGGGCTAGAAAATATTAGCTCGGGTGAAATCGTGATTGATGGTGTTGACGTGGCCCAGGTTGAACCTAAAGACCGCGACATCGCGATGGTATTCCAGTCGTACGCACTTTACCCAAACATGACGGTACGCGGCAATATCGCCTTCGGCTTGAAGATCCGCAAGATGCCACAAGACGAAATCGACGCAGAAGTGAATCGCGTCGCTGAAATGCTGCAAATTGAGCAACTGCTTGATCGTAAACCATCACAGCTATCTGGTGGTCAGCGCCAGCGTGTCGCGATGGGACGTGCACTAGCGCGTCGTCCTAAGTTGTACCTGTTCGATGAACCGCTTTCTAACTTGGATGCCAAGCTGCGTGTTGAAATGCGTCATCAGATTAAACGCCTTCACCAAAAGCTTAACACCACCATTGTTTACGTCACCCATGACCAAATAGAGGCGATGACCTTGGCGGATCGTATTGCGGTGATGAAAGATGGTGAACTGCAGCAACTCGGTACGCCGCAAGAGATCTACACCAAGCCAAATAACATGTTTGTCGCGGGCTTTATGGGTTCACCATCAATGAACTTCATTAAGACCATGGTGGATTTGGATGATGATCAGAATCCGATCATCAAAGTAACGGGTACGTCTGAGCAAGAGCACCACATTCGATTACCACAAAGCATGCGTGAACAAGATGGCAAAGAAGTGGTGATTGGCCTGCGCCCTGAACACATCACTGAGCAGGAAAGTGAAGATGTGTCGGCAACGACCAAGCTAGATTTACAGCTGGAAGTCTTGGAACCTACAGGGCCAGATACGATTGCGATGGTGAAAGTGAACGACCAAGAAGTAGCGTGTCGCTTGTCGCCAGAATTTGAAGTGTCAGTTGGGCAAATGGCGCCGCTGCATTTTGACTTATCAAAGGCGGTATTCTTTGATGCTCAGACTGAAGCGAGAATTGATTTTTAGTTTTTGAGACAGTAGCTCAATGAGAGTCTAAGCTTAAACAAAGGCAGTATCACTAACTTATAATAAGTAACGTGATGCTGTCTTTTTTGTGTTTTAGCCTGTTTTATTTCCTCACGAAAACAGAGGGATAAACGAGATAAATGGATTAACTGCAATAATATCGCTAATTAGCCTCCGTTAGCTCTATAAAGCTGACCGAGAACAGCGTAGGATCGCGCTACTTTAGACCAAATACTAGGTTGCACATTAGTGCATAAACAGAAGAATACATGAAACTAACAGCAAAACCCTCAGCTAGTAACGCTTTACTTATTTCTATTACGACACCGGACTTCAAAGGTGACGAAGCAAAAGAGTCTCTTGCCGAACTTGCTCGCTTAGTAACAACCCTAGGGTTTAAAGTGGTCGGTACACAATCACAGCACCACAGTTCAACACAACGACAAAACGTGTTGGGCGCAGGTAAGCTTGCAGAAATTGCACACCTCACCGGTTACCAAGGTTCGATTGAAGAAGCAGAAGATGAAGATTTTATCGATGAATCTTTTGATTTTCGCGCTAGGATCGATGAATTAGATTTTGATGATCTTCCATCTGAAGATGTGGAGTTTGGTACTGCTGACGTAGTGGTATTCGACTGTGATTTGAGCCCATCTCAACTGCGTAATGTAGAAGCGCACTTGGGTGTCGAGGTATTTGACCGTACTGGTATCATCATCGAGATCTTTAGCCGCCATGCTCGTACTCGTACCGCACGTCTGCAAGTTGAAATCGCTCGCCTAAACTACTTAGTGCCTCGACTGCGTGAAACAGCCGACGGTGATAAAGAGCGTCAAATGGGTCAGGGTGCTGGTGAAACTTCATTAGAGCTAGACCGCCGTAAAGTACGTGACCAAATTGCTGCGCTTAAACGTGAGCTGGTTAGCGTACAGGACGAAATGAAGAACCGACGCACTCAGCGTTCGGAGCTTTTCACTGTTGCTCTGGTTGGCTACACCAACGCGGGTAAATCTTCGATGATGCGCGCTATGACCGCAACCGAAGTGAGCGGTGAAGATAAGCTATTCGCGACCTTAGATACCACGGTTCGTGCACTTCAGCCGATCACTCAGCCGCGTATCTTAGTGTCAGATACGGTGGGTTTCATCAAGAAACTGCCACACGATCTGGTTGCTTCATTCCACTCAACACTAGCAGAAGCGCATGATGCTTCATTACTGCTTTATGTGGTTGATGCTTCTGATGTTTCATTCCGCGCGCAGCTTGATGTGGTACACGAAGTATTAGCGCAAGTGGGCGTTGAAGGCAGCGAAAAACTATTGGTACTGAACAAGTGCGATAGATTGAGCGAAGAAGAACAGTTAGAGCTGATTGAAGAATTCCCAGATGCAATGCTGACCTCGACTCGTGACCCGCTCGATATCACCAAACTACACAAGTACATTGTGGGTGTGGCTGAACAAGGCATGATCGAAGAAGAGATCACGATTCCTTATTCTGGACAAGGCATTATCGGTGAGATTCGCTCAAACATGAGTGTGGTGAAGGAAGAATACGACTACGAATGCATCAAGCTTACTGTACGCTCAAGTGCAATTGATTTAGCGCGCTTGAAAAAGCGTATGCAGAAGTCTTAATCGTCTATCTAATTTAGATAAGAACGTCCAAAGAAAAAGCGACCTAAGTGGTCGCTTTTTTTATTGGTTGAGCTTAATTAACGCTGTATTGAAATGCCTACGCCATTCTTTGAGTTGGCTTCCAACGTGCTAACTCTGGGTCAAGCTTGATACCTTGAGAGGTCAGCAGGTTAACACGTGCTAAGTAAGCCGCACCGTGCATCAAGTGCTTAGCAAGGTCGACCGCATTACGCTGTTGGTAATCATCTAGGTAGCTGTCTTTTGCCCATGCGTTGAATGCGCCAAGTGCAGGGCCTGCCCATACTTGGTAATCCATTTCACGACCTTGTTCGCCGGTGTTTGACCAGCGGCTAGAAAGACCCAAGTACCAACGGAAGATCAACGCCATTTTACGTTTCGGGTTGCCTTCAGCACGTTCGATCTGTTTCGGGTCGCGTTCGTTAAAGTGAGCCACAGTGCCAGCCCAAATATCATCCAGTGTTGAACGGAATACTTGCTTCTCTAACTTCAGACGCTCTTCTACTGGAATCGCTTCAATTGAGTCGTAACGTGTGTATAGCTCATACAGTTTGTTTGCACGCATTGGGAACAAGGTGCCGCGTTTAACCACTTGCAGTTTCACGCCCATTTCGAACATGTCTGCCGCTGGAGCCATCGTCACGTCAGCCATTTCAGTTGTCGAAAGCAGCTTACGTGTGTGTTCGCTCGCGCCAGCCTCAACACACGCTTGGTTGATTGAACCAGTAACAATGTAAGCAGCGCCCATGTTAAACGTCGCTAGCGCAGCGTCAGGCGTGCCTACGCCACCACCACAGCCAACACGCAGTGGTGTTTTGAACTGGTACTGTGCTTGGATTTTTTCTTTCAGCGCTAGAATCGTTGGCAGCAGTGTTACTAGCGGACGGTTATCGGTGTGACCACCAGAGTCAGCTTCTGCAGTAATGTCATCAGCCATAGGAACTAGTTGTGCCAGTTCCATCTGTTCTGCTGTGATTCGACCTTCATCAACTAGAGCTTGCAGCATTTTCGCAGGAGCAGGCTGCATAAACTTGCTCGCAACTTCAGTACGGCTTACTTTGGCAATTACCTTGTTGCCGATCTGAATCTCACCTTGTGCATCGCGGCTAAGACCCGCAGCACGGTAGTGAACGATTTGCGGTGTTAAGCCCAAGAATGCAGAAGCTTCAACTGTTTTCACTTTGTGCTTCAAAAACAGCTCTACACTGCCGCGCTCTAGAGCGGGTTCGCTTGGGCTGTGAATCAGATTAAACGCGTAAGGGCCGTTTGGCAGTGCTGCTTGAATACGGTTGATCGCTTGCTCAACGCGAGACGGGATTAAGCCCGCCGCGCCAAATGAACAAAGAATGCCAGCTTGGCCAAGCGCAATCACCAACTCTTCAGATGAAATGCCGTTTGCCATTGCGCCTGCATAGTAAGCGTATTTCACGCCATGACAGCGACGAAAATCTTCGTCGCCCAAGCTTTGTGTACCGAGTGCAGGAGCAAAAGCGCTAACAGGCTGGCTGTTCGCTGCACTTGCTGAGTCGCCCGATGCAATCTCAGATTTTTGGCTTACGCCTAAACCTTTTTCTGGGTGGTTCACGACGTAACAAGCAAGGCTTAAGTCTTTCAATATTGTCGACATTGCTGCGTTATCAAAGCGAGTTGTGCTCTCTTCGATCTGCCAAGGCCACGGAGATAGCTTTTCGTTATTGATTGTAGTTTGAGTTGTCATACTAAATTCTTTCCTAGTTCTCTGTCAGGCTTATGCTTCTTCGATACAAATCGCGATGTCTTTCACTTCGTAAATACGCAGACCATCTTTGCTTAGGTTTGCGTCGCCAACGATGATGCGTTTGCCGTCTTCGTCTTTGATTGCAGTGATGTGTACATCCAGTGACATCTGTTTGTTCAGAGGGTTAATCTGACCACGGTATTTCCATTTCACTTCAGATTGGATTTGACCAAATTTCGGATTGCGGAAGCCAGCGCCAAGGTCTTTGTTTAGCGCGTAGGTTTGCATCAGTTCGATGATCGCTTCGACACCTAGAGAACCTGGCATTACAGGATCTTGATGGAAGTGGAATTGGAAGAACCAATCACTTGGGTCAATCGTACGCTCAGCGTATAGGTAACCAAGACCGTCTTTACCACCATCGCTAGTGATCTGCACGGTATCGATAAAGTTCAAACGACCGCCGGCCAATTTGTAGTGCTCTTGTACTTCACCAGTAGACGAGACAGGTGCATTGAAGTAACGCGTCGTTTTGTCTAGCAGGTTGATGTTTACATCCGGCGTGCGCTTGTTATCAACGTGCCAAGGATGAGTCACCTTACCGTTGTCCAAACCCAGTTGGTCTTTCAGTGCTGCGCCTTTGAAGTAACCAAATACCGCTGTACCTTCGTAGAATGGCACGCCGTCAGTGCTCAGTTCGAAGCTAAAGCTCTGTACGATGTTTGTACCCATCATTACGGTTGAAAGCAGGCGAGAATCGTTGGTGATCGTTTTGCCACGCAAGTCGACGTTACGCAGCATTTTGCCGCTGCCGTCTAGGTTACGGAAAAACAGTTCTTCACCTGGGAAGCCTAGTGTGGTGCCCATGTAGCCAGAGATGAAGCCGTTTGGCTGCAGTGAAATCTCCATCAACACCGAGTAAGGCATCAAGGTATGGTGGCTGTTTTCATCAAAGTACCATGCATTTTCTGGCACTTCGTATTCAGCGATACACGATGAAGGTTTCTTGAAGTCGCCACGCTTGCCGTCGATCTCAACGACACGAGTGGTTAACTGCAAGTCGCCACACGGAGTACGTGGTGGAATCATCCCACGGTAGATAGAGAAATCAGGGCCGAAACATTTTTCGATGTCGCCAGTCGCGAATTCGAACATGTGGTATGGCGTGAATGGAACCGTATCGGGTGTGCGGTTCGGGTAATCAGGCGTTACCGGAGCTTCAACATGTTGAAGAGGAATCACGCCTTTATTTGGCGCTGTTTCTAGGTCTTCAATTTGCGCCATGAGTGGTGCATTCGCTGAAGCCTGTTGGTTCACTGCTGGTGTATGGCCCAAGCTTTTATGGTCCAAGCTTTCGATAACAGGGGTCGCGACAGCTGTTTCTAAAGAAGGCAGATAACGAGTACATTCGTCGTCTTCTTTGATCATCACACCCAAGTTTTGGAAATCAACAATCACTTTGCCGTTCAGCAAGATATCGATGTTAGCTTTCGCGTATGGGCGAGGGCTTAGACCAATCTCGGTCACTTCCATGCGGTAAGTCAGTTCTGCCGATTGTGGTAGCACCTGCCCACGGCAGCGTACTTGTTGAGGGGCATTTTCAAGCGGTTGGAAACGCCCATTTTGAACAAGCGTGTGCATGCCAAGGTGCATCATGAAGAACTGCAGCAGTTGACCACAACCTTCTGCCATCAAAGAACCAGCCATTACTGAGTCATCTTTGAAGTGACAAGGGAAGTACCAGTGCTCAGGCTCTAGCTGCTTGTGACCTTCAATCAGACCAAGTCCCCATGTGCCGCCTTGCGGTTCAACACGGCTAACTTTTTCGATCATCATGAACTTCTCTGAGCTGAAGCATAGTGAAGGCTGGTGGCGATTAGATTGGTGAGTTGGGCCAAAACACTCTGCGATGTTGGCAGTCAGTAGGTGGCGCAGTTCTTGGTGGTTAAACTGCGTTTTAGGGCAGTGCAACATAGGGTCGAAACGTTGCTTAGTGGTAAGTTTACGAGCCTTGATTTCATCTTCAGTGTGAATCACGCCCTTGCCATCGGCTAGCTCTTCATCAGTGAAGAAGCCCGCACAGCCGTTATCCATTTTCAGGATCATCTTGTCGCCAACGAAACATTCGTACGAGAAGAAGAACAGTAGCGTGTCGCCATTGCGAGCAAAGCTGTTGATTGAGATGTCGTAACGCAGCGTATCGCCACCACGAGGCAAGTCGCCAAGGAAGGTCAGTGTACAATCAAGCAGGCGATAAACACGCTTGCCTTTGTTTTCGAAATCAATGCCTAAGTAGCTGATCAGCATTAGGTCACACTGACCAGATTCTACCGCTACAGCCCAAGGGATTTGACCATCAACAAGATACGGCGCATCAACTGGGATGTCGTACTCTGTGGTCATGGTGCTTGGCTTGTATTCGTTCACTGTCGCGTTGAGCTTGGTTACACGAGATACCAATAGGTAGTCTGTGGTTGGTAGGCGAACGCGGCGCGAGTAGCTATCGATGATCGCGTAGTCAGGGCCAAATACATTGGCGATGTCGCCTTCAGCGTATTCAACCAGATCATCGTAATCCCAGATACATGGTTTACGGATAGGTTTTACTGGTGCTAGTGTCGCAAGTGCGTTTACTGGCGCTGACTGAACCTGAGCTGGTTGAGCTTGCACAGGCTGAGTTGATGTTTCGGCTGAGCTATCTAAACCAGACGTAATTGCGTTTAACTGTGCTTTTAATAGCGCATCAGCCATCTGCATGCCTTGGGCACGAGTGTGCAGGAATGCTTTGTGTACCTGTTGAGCTGCTTGCTGATTTTGAGCAAAAGCTTGGTTGTGTGGTGTTACAGACGGCTGTGATGCTGCATCCGTATTAGCGTCGATATTTGATACGCCATTTTTAGCGGATAGGACATGAGTCATATTGCTGTGGTTACCTGTTAGCTGACTGTGGCGAGTTGGCGCCAGAGTAGGGGATACTGATGTAGGAGTTTCGATGACTGGCTCTACCGCGTTCTGCGCTAATGCCTTCTTCTCTAACTCTTTTTGCGCAAGGGCTGCTTTGATGTTTGCTGTCGTTGGAATCGACGCTACTCTTGCTGCTTGTTTGCCAGAAGCTTTCTGCTGAATCGTTGCCAAGTTAGTCACTGGGGTTTGGGCAATATGTTGATAGATATCGCGACCACCAAGAGTCACTTGCTTAACCAATTGACGTTTAGCATCGCTCGCCAGTTCATTGCTTAAACGAACGGAAAGTGACTGAGATTCAACACTCGACTGGCTTAGTAGCAGCTGTGAACATTGTCCTTCGCTGATGTTGGCAACAATCGCGCTCTTAGAGCTGATATTTGGATTCAGAGACTCAAGGTTCAGGTTGAGGAGACCGTGTAGCAGGCTTGCCATGCCAGAAGCTGCAGAGCAGTGACCAACACGTTGGCTCGCTTGAGTGGTCTTGGTAACTTCCAAGTTGAGAGATACAAGCTCGTGTGACAAAGACTCAGGTGCATGGTTAAGCTCAAGCAGAGAAACATCGTTTGAGCTCATACCGACTTGAGTCAGTAACTCATCAACAACGGCGTTGTTACGCTCGCTTGAGCCAAAGGCCAAGGCGTTAATGCTGCCGTAAGCTGTGTCTTGGTTGCTCGCTACTCGACCTTCTTCCACAAGAACAATTGCACCTGCGCCTTCGCCCACATTCCAACTGCCGTCTTGCGGTTGTCCGAATTTTGGATCAAGCGACACTGGGCTCACGCTGTTCTTCAGAATCACATGTTCCGCACTGCCGCTTAGGTCGACGGCTGCAATCACGACTGCATCCATGGATTCTTGCGACATCAGGTTTTGCGCGACATCGACACAACGAGCAACTGACTGTTCAGCGGCTGAAATCGTAAAGGCAGGGCCATTAAAGTCCCATAATGAAGAGATGCGCGAAGCCATTATATTGCCGATGAAACTGGTGTATTGGTTCAGTTTGGCTGCGTCCATCACACTGTCCATCGCGATGGTTTCTAGCGATTGGTATTCGTCTTGTGTTAGCTCAATACCCATGTTGGCAAAGCTGTCAGCCAATTGGCTATGCAGGTTTACGCGTCCACGGAATTGGTGCATCTCAAGCTCAGTTTCCATCGCTACCAGTACTGCAACCTTTTGGCCTGCCACAAGCTTGGCATCTTTGATCGCTTCGTCTGCAACTTTCATCAGTAGCAACTGCTGAGAGATCAAACGGTCATCTTCATTCGGCGGTACTTTGAAGCGTAGGAAATCGAGGTCGAATTGATCGATGTAAGCCCCGTTTGGAATGCCGTGTAAACCAAACTGATTCAGCAGTTCTGGATGTTGGTCTAAACCTTTCCAGCGCTTCTTAGGCAAAGCAATGAAAGCATCGTTGTTGGTTTCAATCGCAGTGCTCAGCGCGTTGATGCTTTGCAGAGAACCGAAGTGAGACGCTAGGCCAGTAATGCTTAAATTAGACGGCTGTAGGCTTGGAGATGCCGACTCTAGAGTCTGGTTTACATGACTCTTATCTGAGTACGCTTCAAGCAGTAAGTGTGCGTTACAACCACCGAAACCAAATACAGAAACACCCGAACAGCGCTCTGAGTTGCCCGCTTTACTTGGCCAAGGTTGAACTTGCGTTGGTAGCGTCTGTGAGCCAAATAAACCTTCTGGCGACGATAGCGGCTTGTCCAAATTAATACTTGGCGGAAGCACGCCTTCTTTCATCGCAAAGATCATCTTCATGATCCCCGGCATACCCGCCGCAGTCAGCAAGTGACCGAGGTTGGACTTCGCAGAGCCAATTAATGGCGGGTTAGAACCATTCAATTTGTCAGCAAAGAAACGCTCCATTGAGGTTAACTCAACCTTGTCACCTAATGGTGTGCCGGTTGCGTGACACTCAATCACTTCGATGCTGTCTGGGGTTAGGTTTGATGCCTCGTAAGCGCGTTCAAAGGCTTGTACTTGTCCTTTGCTATTTGGGCTTAATACGAACTGGCCACGGCCATCGTTCGACAAGCCAATACCGCTAACGACTGCGTAGATGTTGTCGCCATCTCGCTCTGCATCAGCTAAGCGTTTTAGGACTAAAACACCGGCACCTTCGCCAGCAAATAGACCTTTACTATTGCTATCAAACGGAACCGAAACACCGTGGTCAGGGTAAGCGTGGAAGATGGAGAAACCCATGTTGATAAAGAATGGGTCAGCACCGGATACCGCGCCTGCCAACATCATGTCGGCTTTGCCCGTGTTCAAGTAATCACACGCTAACTTCAATGAATACACTGAGCTTGCACATGCCGCATCTAGGCTAAGTTGCACGTTGCCTAAACCTAGCGCATCAGCCACTAACTTCGAGGCGTTGTGTGCTGCAGCACCATTGATCGGATTAAGGTCTTGCGCGGTTTCATTGGTTGGTAGCAGTGAAAACTGGTCATTAGCCAATTTAGCTTGTAGTGCCTTTTCGACGACCGAGTGATACATCGGCAGAAACAGGTCGTTCGAGCGTGTGGTTGGGAACGAAAGGGCACCCATGATCACGCCTGTACGCTCTAAAACATCGGCATTTAAATCAATGCCGGCGTCAACTAACGCCTTACGACTGGTATCCAAAGCCCATAGGAAACTTTGGTCAACACCGTTGAATGATTCTGCTGTCAAGCGGTAGCCATTGCTGTCGAAATTGAAGTTTTCGATGTAGCCGCCTTTATCACAGTAAAAGCGGTCTGACTCACCTTGCACGCCCTGATAGCTTTCAGGTTCAGCACCTAATTTTTCAGCGCTTAATGTGGTTCGAGAATCTTTTTTATCCAGCAAGTTTTGCCAAAAGTCTTTTGGCGTATCAGCTTCTGGGTATTGGTTAGCAATACCGACAATCGCGATCTTATTGCACTTCACTTGCTGCTTATTCTGAGCCTGATATTTATATTGAGATGGTTTCGATTGAGAACTCATACTAGCTCTCCTTGATGATTCACTGCGCTGCCTTGAGACACACCACTTAATTGCTTAGCTGCGGTGATCTGTTGTTCTAGCCCTTGGATAAGAGGCTCGACAGACAATGGGATTTGATGAGTAATGAGCTGACCAATGCATTTGATGAGCGTGACAACATCGTCACCGCCTTTGGCATTGGAAGCGATTGTGCAGTATTGGTCTGCTACGTTGTCGCTACGATTGATCTTGTCGATCAATGTGCTGGTTTGACGATCGGCACCTACTTCGACAAACAGACGAGCACCTTGCTGACGCACACTCTGGATCAACGCGGTGAAATCCAGCGTCGAACAGAAAGTATCGGCAATTGAAAGGGCGATGCTGTCGCTGTCGATATTGATTGGTGCGCCCGTCGTTAGACCTGCTGCGCTGATAAAGCGGATATGCTTTGGCAATTCGTCGAACAGTGGTTGCGTGTAAAACTTACGCACTTGGCTATGTTGGCTCAATGCTGGTGTGGTGTGCATTGCGGTAACACGATTCGCGGCAATGCCACGTTTACCCAGTTTTTTGAGCAATGCACGACATGTGCTTTCACAACCTGCCAGTACGCAAGTGTCACCTTGGATGATAGCGAGATAAGCGCGTGGAAACTCTGGTAACAGAGCCTCAATCGCTTGCGCATCACTGCGAACCACAAAGCTGTTCCATTGGATGCTTTCGTCGCCGTTCAGCTGCCAATCTTGACGCACTGCAGTGAGTTCGCCAGAAATTGCCGTGGTGAAAATAGGGCTAGTTTGAGTCATCTCAATCAGCGCATGTGGGTTTTTCCAAACATTTAAGCTGGCCCACATGGAAGCCTCACCCTTGGAGTAACCCAAAGCGAAATCTGGCTGCACTTTGAATTCATCACATAGCAGTTGTGTTAACAGGTAACTACTGCCTACACCGGCAATTGCCAATTCACTAAGCGACATTTCTTGCGAATCTTCAGCGTAGGTTTTCTCTGCCTGCAGCATCTCTTTCAAGTTACCCTCACGTTCTAAACGAGCAAATAACTGTGGGAAATGGTGGTGAAAATCGCGCAACATACCGGGATAAACCGTGCCAACACCAGGGTAAACAAATGCAACGCCACCTTTGCTTTGAGGCTTTGGTGAGAAACAACTGCCTGCTGGAGTCTTGTATTGGCTATTGTCAGCCATTATTTTTGGCAACGCATTTTCTAGCGCTGTGATCTCTTGCAGTGCAGCATCGATTGAAGCCGCCTGAATCACGATATTCGCACCACAGTCAGCATTGTGTTGAGCGCTTTGGAAATGACTTAGGTTTGAATACATCAAGCTGGCGATAGCAAGTTCTCTGTCTGCCGAATCACTAACGCATTTAAGCTCAGCTCTTAGTGAGGCCAACTGAGAAACCAATTCAGTTTGCTCGCAGCCAGAAACCACAAACATCAAACTCTCGCTGGATAGCAATGGCTTTGGCTCGTGCAAACCGGTCGCTTGAGTCAATATCAGGCTGGTGGCTTTTGGGCTATCGTCACTGAAAGTTAACGCAGCAACACGTGCTTTGTTTGGCTCAGTGAACCAGTAATGGTTAGGTAATGAATGGCTCGGTAATGAACGGCTCGATATCGCATTAACTATATTCAACAATTCATCAAACTGCTGCGAAGCCGATAAGTCAGAGTGTTGCTGTTGATGACTTAAATCTGAAGCGGGGCGGCGTGCAATATCCAGAGCTAGCTGAATGCTATTTCCGGTAGCTGTATCTACAAAGCTCGCCAAATTCGCGTGTGGGTGAATCTTATTCTGAGCAGCATTCAGCGCACTTAACATCAACAATGATGGTGAGTGAGAATCTAAACAAAGTTTAATAACACTACCTTGAATGACAGCCTCAATCGCTTGAGCAAGTGCTTGATTAAAATTGCCATCGACCACAACAGTAACCATCTCTGGAAGCGAAGGTGATAAGTCGGCAGAAAGCTCAGCCGCGTTTGCTGGCTGAGCTAAAAGAGCGATGCGCAATGGCATCGCTTTATTAGTAGGAACAGTCACTATGACAATTGCTCCTTTTCTGCGTTTTTAGTCGCCTCTTTCTTTGATACTGCTGAGCTAGACTTTGGCAAAAATGCATCGTTTAAACTCTTGCTGATGGTGACTTTGGCACCTTTCATTACCGCACTTAAACGACCATCTTGGTGGTAAAGTGAGATATCAGCTTGCAGCGAACGAGCCGTGCTTTTTATCACGCTCAGCTCTAGCCAACCTTGGTCACCATTGTGCATCGGTGCGTAACAAATAAACTCACCGATTGCAGACGGTAGGCTTGCCGCGCCGTACTTCAATCGAGCCCATACCAGCATTGCTTGCAACAGATAATCTTCAGCAAATGGTTGGCTATCGCCAAAGCCTTGCTTAGGAATAAATGATCCGCAGTCGCTGTTTTCAATCTGAGGCAACTGGCACTGAGCCAATAAGCCTAAGTCGTCAAAGCGCTCAACTGAGGTAATACCTTGCAATCTTGGTCCATGAAACAGAGTGCCGTCACTGTATAGAGCTTGTGCCGTTGTTACAGGTGCTGAAGTGCTGGCTTCAAAGCGTTTTGTCGACGCTTGTTGAACATCTTCAGACATTTGCACAGAGGCAACTTGCAACTGAGCTTGATACTGTGGTCGTCCTTGGCAGCTGATTACTGCTTTTAGCTGATCTTTTGATTTAGCATCAGAGGAAAGAACCAGTTTCAGCTCTTTCACTTCATCAGTATCAAAAATCACACCTTTCAGCAGTTTGTAGTTGTGAACGCTAACGTTCACCCCTAACAGTTGCTCTGCGACTTCACGCATCCATTGGATGGCACACACTGTCGGTAACACTGGGTTACCGGCAATGCAGTGATCTTGAATGAAAGGCAATGCCTTTGGATCAAGATGACGTGTCACAGTAATGCTTGTATTCAGCGGACTCTCTGCAAGGTGCACAGACTCCGCATTAAGCTTTTTTACAGCAGCTTCCTTGTTGTCAGAACCTTGCATGCTCGTACCAACCAGCAGTTGAATGCCAGTTTCGTTCAGTAGTTGAGAACTAAATAGCTCTGCACCCGCCTGAAGAGGAATTACGTACACACCGCGCTCTGTAAACATACGTTTCAGTGCTGCGTTGACCATGCCACCGTCCCACGGTCCCCAGTTGAAGCTCATCACTTTCGCTTGAGGGTTACGAGCAGACAGCTGTAGAGCCGCTTTGTTCAGGATCTCGTTGGACATTGAGTAATCGCTTTGGCCTGTGTTTCCGTAGAAACCCGCCGCCGAAGAGAACATCGCAATCAGTTTTAGCTTGCTGCAATCAAGACCACCAAGAACCGCTTCTAGTCCGCCCACTTTGGTGCCGTAAACCATGTTCAGTTCATCAAGCGTTTTGTCTTGAATATGCTTGTCAGCCAGTACACCTGCACCGTGGATAAGACCTGTGATGCCTTCGAAGTTTGCCAGTGTTTTTGCTACTGACTCATGGTTCGATACATCTAGGCTTAGGTATTCAGCGCTCGCGCCGATCTCATTGAAAGCGGCAAGTGCTGCGTTGATTTCAAGGCTGCTCAATACAGGTTTTAGCAAGGCATCTACTTTCTTCGGCGTTGGTTTGTCACCTGTTGCTTGTAGGTGAGCGATAGCCGCTGGTTTTAGCTCTTTCTCTTGCTTACCTTGTGCCCACTGAGGTAGATCAACTGAAGTAATATGCTTACTACGACCTGCAAGAACGAAATGAGATTTACATTGCTTAGCAAGCGTCAGTGCACATTCAAACGTCACGCCTTTAGCGCCACCAGTTACGAGAACTTTGTCGCTCTTGGTGAGTTGAGCGCCTGTGTTTTTAGTTTGTGCAGCGCCTGGTGTTGTCGCAATCAGTGTTGCACGACCAGATTCACCGTTTTCCGTATGGCTAAGGCCGATTTCAACCGTGTTGGTATCGATATCGAACAGTTCACCTGTGATAGCTTCAGCTAGGTGACGAGCATCAATAGAAGCGTCAGCATCCAATGCACGGCAGAATACGTTTGACCATTCATGGCTCAGTGTCTTAGTTAGACCAGATAGAGCCGCTTGGTTAAGTTCTGCATTCGCTAATTGCTTAGTATCTAGGTAACCAAAGCCACCATCGATACGGCTTAGTGTGAAGAACACGCTACGACCAGAAACGGCATTCAGTTGGCCATTTAGGTGCTTGGCGAATAAGAACGCTGTCGTCAGTGAAGCTCTTGAGTCTGCATTCAAGTTAACCGCTTGCTCGTTGCTTTGTTTAGCATCAACGATAGCTTGTAGGTGAATGAAGCCAGCAATCACTTTGTTCGACGTTTTAAGGTCTGCTTCGATGTCGTTAATAACTGCAGTCACACCAGCATCATCGACGCTGTTGAGTGTGTAGCTTGCGATTTCACTGTTTAAAGGTGACGCGGCAGAAAGAGCACTACGCACTACAGCAACTTGAATGCCGTTAGCGGTCAACTTTTCTGCTAGAACACCGGCGTTGTGACCATCATCTGTGATCACGACACAAGCGTCTTTTGAGAAACAATCGACGAGTTTATCTGCCGCTGGTAGCTTTTTTAGCGCTACCTCATTGTGTGGAGGAAGTTCCGCTGTCGCTGTTTCTGCGATAGGCGTTACTGATTCAGCTTTAGCAGTCGCTACAGGTGCAGCAACGGATAGCTTGCTTTGCATGTAGGTAACGATTTCACCAAGAGTACGACACTCAGCTAAGTCTTCAGGGTTTAGCTCTGGCAGCGTTGGTAGCTGGTCTTGAACCGTACCCAAGATCTCAACGCGTTTAATCGAATCGATACCAAGGTCAGCTTCCATGTCCATCGCTAGGTCGAGCATTTCTGCTGGGTAGCCTGTTTTGTCGGCAACCACTTCCATCATAGTTGATTGAACGTGAGCAGGGTTTAGGTCGTTGCTCGTGCTTTCTACAGCGGCTTCTGGAGCAGGAGCTACTGTCGCTGCTTCCGAATTCGGAGCTAGCTTGCTGTTCATGTAGTCTACAATTTCACCCAGAGTACGACACTCAGCTAGGTCTTCAGGGTTTAGCTCTGGCAAGGTTGGTAGTTGGTCTTGAACCGTACCAAGGATCTCAACACGTTTGATTGAGTCGATGCCAAGGTCAGCTTCCATGTCCATTGCTAGGTCGAGCATTTCTGTTGGGTAGCCCGTTTTATCCGCTACTACGCTCAACATTGTGCTTTGAACTTGTTCTGCGTTTAAACCGTTTGATACTGCTGGCGCAGATGCTTGAGCTGCTACTGGAGCAGAAGCTGGAAGCTTGCTGTTCATGTAGGCTACGATTTCGCCTAGAGTGCGACATTCAGCTAAGTCTTCAGGGTTTAGTTCTGGAAGAGTCGGTAGTTCATCTTGAACCGTACCAAGAATCTCAACACGCTTGATTGAATCGATACCAAGGTCAGCTTCCATATCCATTGCTAGGTCTAGCATTTCAGTCGGGTAGCCCGTTTTCTCTGCTACTACTTCTAACATGGTTTTTTGAACGACAGCCGCATCTAGTCCGTTGTTAGATGTTGCCGGAGTAACTGCTGGTGCTAGTGAAGGCACAGGAGCAGAAGCTGGAAGTTTGCTGTTCATGCTTTTAGTATTCATGTAAGCAACGATTTCGCCAAGAGTACGACACTCAGCTAAGTCTTCAGGGTTTAGCTCTGGAAGAGTAGGCAGTTCATCTTGAACCGTACCAAGAATCTCAACACGTTTGATTGAGTCGATGCCAAGGTCTGCTTCCATATCCATTTCTAGATCAAGCATTTCCGTTGGGTAACCTGTCTTCTCAGCAACCACTTCAAGCATGGTTTGTTGAACGACTTTTGCATCAAGACCGTTAGCTGCTTGAACAGGAGCGGTTACGCTTGGCTGTGCTGCCACAGGCGCTGATGCTGGCATCTTGCTGTTCATGTAGGTAACGATTTCACCAAGAGTGCGACACTCAGCTAAATCTTCAGGGTTCAGCTCAGGTAGGTTTGGCATCTCGTCTTGAACGGTACCAAGGATCTCTACGCGCTTGATTGAGTCGATACCAAGATCTGCTTCCATGTCCATTTCTAGATCAAGCATCTCCGTTGGGTAACCCGTTTTCTCAGCGACCACTTCCAGCATCACTTTTTCAGCATCTGCTGATTGTACTGCTACTGGTGCCGCCACAGGAGCCGGTTGTGCTTTAACTGGCACAGGTTGAGCTGCAACAGGCGCTGCCGCTTGAGCCGCTACTTGTGGGGCAGGAACGGCTTTCTGTACCGGAGCTTGTTGAGCTGTTGTATTTTGAACTGGCGCCGCTTGTACAGGAGCAGCTTGCACTTGAACTACAGGCTGTTGAACGATAGCTGCTGAAGTAGTTGGAGTAGCTTGAATCGCTGGCTGAGCATTTACAGAAGCAACGAAGGTTGGTTGTACTGTTTCGACAGAACCTTGTGTCAATATGTTAAGTGCTGAGTTGTTGCTGTGCGCTTGCATCTCTAGGTAATGAGCGTGCGCTTTTAGCGTTTCAGCTTGGTGCTGGTGGAACATCTCCATAGAACGCTGTAGATTCTCAGGAATTGCTACGCCTGCTGTTGCCATTTTCGCTTGCTCAGACATTAGGGTATTGAACGTGTCACCGTATTGCTGAGGAATCGCCAAGAATTTCTGATGTACTTCTGCTGCTTGTTGTTGAGCATTGAAGAACGACTGCAGTGAAGATTCATCAACCGTTACTTGAGCTGCTGGCTGAATAGTCGCTGGTGCAGCTTGCGCCACTTGAGGTTGCTGAGCTACTTGTGCACTTGGCGCTGCTGCAACTGACTGTTGTACATTTGAAGCTTGAGGAGCAGCCACAGGTACTTCAACGATTTCTGTTTTAATCACTTCTTTTTCCACGATTTTCTCGACTTCAACTTTCACTTCAACAATCTCAGTCTTTTCGGTGACGTTGCCCGAAGCCAATGATTGATCCATTTTCTTACGAGTAGCAGGGCTGATGTAGTTGGTTGCATTCAGCTTGATGTTCATTGGTGATGCCTTTGCAGGTTCAGCAATGTCAGCTTGGTAAGGGTCAATGTTGTCTAATGAAACACCTGTCACGCACAGTTGAACCGCAGCTAAACGAAGCTGTTGGTCACTGTCTCCTTTAGGGCTTGGGTTGATGCTGATTGCGTAAAGTTCTTCGTTTTTATCAGCCAGTGTTTTCTCAACCAGCTTTTGAAGAATGTTTTTCGGACCGAACTCAACGAATACGCGCGCGCCTGCTTCATACATCGCTTCAATTTGCTCGCTGAAACGAACCGATTGCAGCATGTGTTGTTTGAATGCTTTCTTAATCGCTTTAGCGTCTTTGCTGTGCAGTTTGCCCGTTGCGTTTGAGTAAAGCGGCAGCGTTGGAGCGCTAAATGAAGCTTTATCAATTGCAGCTGCAAATGGCTTTTGAGCATGAGCAACAAGCGGGGTGTGGAAAGCACCAGATACTGGCAGAGCAATTGCTTTGAAGCCTTGCTCAGTTAGCGCTTGGGCTGCCTGCTGAACGGTTGCTGTTGGACCAGCAATAACCAATTGAGTCGGAGCGTTGTAGTTGGCAATGCTCACGCCTTCGAATTGGCTGATGCAGCTTTCAACGGCTGGAAGTTTGTCTGCGTCTAGAATGACCGCAAACATAGTACCGCTGTCGCCTTGTTCAGGTGTCGCCGCCATCGCATCGCCACGAGCGAAAGCTAGTTGGTAGTAATCGTCTTGCGAGATAACACCCGAAGCACATAGTGCGCTTAGTTCACCAAAGCTGTGGCCTGCAACCATGTCTGCTTTGAAGCCAGCTTGAGTCATGATGTCGAACTGACCCATAGACACAGTACCAATTGCACTTTGCGCATTGGCCGTGTTGGTTAACACCGCTTCTTGAGCTTTGGTTGCTTCTGGTGTGAAGGTTGGAATGGGGAATAGAATTTGGGACAGAGCCGTCTTCTTGTGCTGACCAAATACTTGGTCCGCTTGAGCAAGCTGTTGGCGCATCTCTGGGTAATGACAAGCAAGCTCGCGACCCATGTTGAGATATTGCGAACCTTGACCTGCAAATAGCGCTGCTACTTTACTAGTGCCGTTTTCAGCAATCAGTGCTGACTCACGGTAGCTAGTACCGTTTGGCATCTGCCAATGTGCTTTGGTTTGGCTCTCAAGCATAGGAATCGCTTGAGTCAGTTGCGCTTGAAGGTCTGCTTGGTCAGTTACAACTAAACCAAGACGAGCATGCTTAGCGTCAACTTCGCGTAGAGCGTGTTGCTCAGCAAGCGCTTCCAGTTTGAACGCTGCATCTGCAGTTTGAGTTGAAACCTGTTTAAGTTCATTGATCAGTGCTTGACGAGATTCTGCGCTGAATAACAGAGTTTGCGGCACTTGGCGTTGACGGTATTTGTCACCGCGAGTGTGCTCTGGTGTGTACTCTTCCAATACCACGTGGAAGTTAGTGCCACCAAAACCGAATGAGCTGATACCTGCACGGCGTGGTGTGCCGTCGACACGTTTCATCCAAGGGCGCGTTTGTGTGTTTAGGTAGAACGGCGAGTTTTCGATATCCAGTTTAGGATTCGGAGCCGATACGTTAATCGTTGGCGGCAGTACTTTGTGGTGCAGTGCTAAGGCAGCTTTGATTAAACCTGCAGTACCCGCGGTTGATTTAGTGTGACCAATTTGAGATTTCACAGAGCCTAACGCAATGTGTTGCTTCTCTTTATTGTTCTCACTGAATACCGAGTTTAAGCCACCAAATTCAGCAACATCGCCTGCTGCAGTACCTGTGCCGTGCGCTTCTAGTAGGCCAAGCGTGTGCGGTGCGAAACCTGCATCATCATAAGCACGTTTGAGTGCTTTTGCTTGTCCTTCAGGGCGAGGCGCGTAAATACTCTTGAACTTACCATCCGAAGAAGAACCGACACCTTTAATCACTGAGTAGATTCTGTCGCCGTCACGTTCAGCATCTTCAAGGCGCTTAAGAGCAACCATGCCGATGCCTTCACCAATCATCATGCCTTTTGAATCGATGTCGAAAGGTTGAATGGTTTCGTTTGTAGTGAATGCTGGGGTTTTAGAGAAGCTCATGTACATGGTTGGTGAGTTATCAGTACACACACCACCAGTGATCATCATTTCACTGCGGCCTTCAACCAGCTCGCTCAGTGCCATGCGCATTGCGGCTAGAGAACCTGCACACGCAGCATCTACTACACAGTTGATGCCACCAAGGTCAAAGCGGTTAGCAATACGACCTGAAATTACGTTACCTAATGAACCAGGGAATGAGTTCTCTTCCCAGTGGATGTATTGGTCTTGGAATTTTTTGATCAGCATTTCGCTGTCTTCGTCGTTGATGCCACTGCTCTTGAAGACTTTTTTCAAAACAGGGTATTGAAGACGAGCATTCAAGCTTTGAGCGATCTTCTGACCACCGCCTACACCGAGTGTAATACCGATCTTATCGCGATCGTAACCTTCAGGAAGTTTCGCATCTTCAAGTACTTCTTTTGCCACGATCAGAGATAGCAGCTGTGACGTATCAGTCAGTTCTAGGATATTTGGCGGAAGGCCGAATTCCATAGGGTTGAAGTCAACTTCTGGGATGAAGCCACCGCGCTTACAGTAAGATTTGTCTGGCGTAGTACGATCTGAATCGTAGTAATCTTCTGGGCGCCAGTGTGTATCAGGCACTTCGGTAATTGCATCGATCTTTTCGCTGATCAAATCCCAGAATTTGTTTAGGTAGCGAGAGTTCGCAAACATGCTTGCCATACCAACGATAGCAATAGGCATGTCTTTAAGACGTTTATTAAGTCGAGTGTCGTCGACTGATTCCGGTGTATTTTTTTCGGGTTGGCTCATTATGAGTCTCCACTTGAAATCACTGAGGGCGATGTCGTGTTTTGAGGCTGCGCTTTTAATTGAATCGAAAATAAATCTGAAACAGATTTGGGCAAACGCAGCTGAAGAGTAAGGCTGCCGAAAGTTGGCCACCTGACTGAAATAGGGGGTGCGAAGTTCATTGACTTGCAGACGTTGAGAACGTGTTTAATGCGTGAAGGGGGTATTCGAATGTGAGGTTAATGTCCATTTAAATCCTGTCCAAAGTACTGCTTTATGCAAAGCAGGTATCCGCAATAAAAACGTGTGAATTTGTTTAATGGTTGAGCAGGCTACCCGAGGTGAGTGGCCGATACAATGCTCCCAGAGGCCACTATGATCTGTTCAGACCAGATGATTTTACTGAACTTTTATTTTTTGTATTTTTAATGCAATTAACTTATTGATAATTAATGGATATGAGTGGTTTTTTAGTGTTTATGCTCTATTTTTTTACTTGGTGAGATCTATGTCATATTTTTGTAAGTAACATTTAATAGATGCCTGTTCCGTAAGGCTAAGTGTGATCTGTGTTTTAATTTGTTATTATTTGAAAAATTAGTTTTAAGTCCGCATATGAAGGGTGTTTCCTGCCCAAATTCTCTATGTTTCTCTCAAAATATAGGTGAGTTAAATTTGTTCGTTTTGATGTTTTATTGATGGCTTTATGAATAGTGATTTTTAAGAAGTGAGTGCTCAAAAGATGGAAACACCAGTCGTTGATTTGTGGCTTTGTTCTCTAAGCAATTTGGATGAAGGTACTGATCATGTGTCGTGCCTTAAACAGAAACTGACCGACGATGAAGTCGCTAAGGTTGAGCGTTATCGAATGCCTTCATCTCAGATCCAAGCGCTCTATGTTCGTAACTACTTACGAGAGGTTCTGTCGATCTACTCTGATTTGACGGCTGAAGAGTGGCGATTTGAGTATGGTGAAAAAGGCAAACCAAGCTTGATTGCAGAGCAGCAACACAAAACCGGACTGAATTTCAATATTAGCCACAGTCAAGATCATTTACTGATTGCTGTCTGCCGAACGAAAGGGCAACCACTACAGCTTGGGGTGGATATAGAACATGCAAGAAGCTCGACCAACATCGCGGCGATCATGAAGCATTACTTTTCGGAATTTGAGATTAACGATTTACTCGAGCTGGATGAGGTATCTCAAAGAGAACGTTTTTTTGATTTGTGGGCACTGAAAGAGTCGTACATCAAAGCGACAGGTAAGGGGTTGGCCACATCATTGAAAAGTTTTTCGTTCGATTTTTCCAATCTAACTCAACAAACGCTGCCAGTTCATTCGTCGGGTTTACGACCAGAGTTACATGGAGGAATCATTGTCCATAACGGTGTAGGGTTGGATGCTGCTGAAAATGACAATACTTCAACAGATTGGCAATGCAGTTTAGGAAGGCTGGATAACCAGTTTCGATTTGCCGTGACGCTTGGTGGTGCAACGCTTCCTATGCAATTAGAGATTAAGTGCTTCCCCAAATCGAAGCTACTTGGCTGAGTTTACGTTCGTTACACTAGAACCTTTAGCTTCTAATCTTGAACACGGCTCGCTCTCAGCCATTCGTAATATTGGCTAACTCGTTTCGCCAAGCATCGCTTTTAATACTTCTGCGGGTACAGGCTGAAGTTGTTTGTCTTTATCTAGGCAAACCATCTCGATATCACCAATCACGGCAGGTTTGGTTGCATCTTTACGCCATACCTCTTGTCGCCATAAGGTTTTGTATTTGCCATCGAGCTCAAAAGAGGTTCGGATATCGCAGATCTCTGCGAACTCAACGCCGTCTTGAAAGGTCATATTGGCTTTATACACCGCAAACCCCAGTCCATGTTCATTCCACAACTCTGCCAGTTTATCGCTGCCCAACACATGCTCGCGCGCACGCTCAAAGTATTTAAGAAAGTTAGGGTGATAAACCACACCTGAGTGATCGGTATCTTCGTAGTAAATCTGTACTGGGTGATGGTAGATCTGACTCATGGGTAGCAACTCTTGGTAAGTAGTGGATCAGTAAATCTGACTAAGTTGTGCAGCACTCTACAGGATAGGTTGAAATTACTTCAAGGCATCATCGTGAAAGGGGCTTTTGGTCAGACCTCATTTATCACTGATGCTTTGGTCAACTCCCACCCATTTACAAATATTCTATGTGTCATTTTCCACCCATTAATTTTTGTAGCGAGTTAGCGACAACTGCAGGCAGATCTGATGAAGCCTTGCGGTTAAAGGCTTGTTAATGAATTGTGTCAATATGGCGCACTAATTGCATTAGTGAAAGCACGCAGTTCCCATTGAAGGGCTGCTTTGTTTACTAAGGAGAATAATAATGTTTAAGCCTCTTACCCTGCTGTCTGTATCTGCTCTGGCGCTCACAAGTTTTAATGCTGCTGCAAACTGTGACCCTGGTGAAATCGTGATTAAATTCAGTCATGTAACCAATACCGATAAGCACCCGAAAGGCATCGCCGCTTCTTTACTGGAAGAGCGAGTAAACACAGAAATGAATGGAAAAGCTTGTATGCAAGTTTTCCCTAACTCAACACTTTACGATGATAATAAGGTACTGGAAGCCCTGTTAAATGGTGATGTTCAAATGGCGGCGCCATCGCTGTCAAAATTTGAGAAGTTCACTAAGAAATACCGCATTTTTGACCTTCCTTTCCTATTTGAAGACGTAGAAGCCGTTGACCGTTTCCAAAACTCAGAATCTGGTGAAAAGCTGAAGAACGCGATGAAGCGTCGTGGCCTGCAAGGTCTTGCGTTTTGGCACAATGGCATGAAACAGATGTCGGCGAACAAACCTCTTATCAGCCCTGA
Organism: Vibrio sp. 10N.247.310.23; assembly: GCF_041467155.1. Taxonomy (NCBI): domain Bacteria; kingdom Pseudomonadati; phylum Pseudomonadota; class Gammaproteobacteria; order Vibrionales; family Vibrionaceae; genus Vibrio; species Vibrio sp. 10N.247.310.23. The sequence goes on from NZ_JBFSTZ010000011.1 coordinate 90,654, forward strand.
AGATGCAAAAGGTTTGAAATTCCGTGTTCAAGCATCGGATGTATTGGTGGCTCAGTTTGAACAACTAGGCGCTAACCCACAGAAGATGTCTTTCAAAGAAGTGTACGGTGGCTTGCAAACTAAAGTTATCGATGGTCAAGAGAACACATGGTCAAACATCTACGGTAAGAAGTTCTTTGAAGTACAAGACGGCGTGACCGAAACTAATCACGGTATCTTGGATTACCTAGTTGTAACGTCAAACGACTTCTGGAAAGACCTACCTGAAGATGTACGCACACAGCTTGGCACTATCGTTCAAGAAGTGTCTGAGACGCGTAACGCAGAATCTTCAAAAGTTAACCTAGCGAACAAAAACAACATCATCGAAGCGGGTGGTGAGGTTCGTACACTTACGCCTGAACAGCGTGAAGCATGGGTAGCTGCACTTCAACCAGTATGGAAGAAGTTTGAAAAAGACATCGGTTCAGACCTTATCGATGCAGCGTTAGCTTCAAACCAATAACACCGCTAAGGGAGTGGCGAGTATTCGTCACTCCTTATTAAAACAATTATAAGCGGAGTCAATTATGGAAAAGCCTCAAATGGAACAACCAAATTCTAGCGAATCAGCACTGGAAACCTCTCTTTTTTCCAAAGTCGGAAGAGTTACGGATGTGATTGAAGAGTCACTAATCGCATTTTTCCTTGGCGCAATGACGCTACTTACTTTTGCCAACGTGGTATTTCGATACGCATTCAATGACAACATCTTATGGGCACTGGAACTGACCGTGTTCATGTTTGCTTGGATGGTGTTAGTGGGCGCATCTTATGGCGTTAAAAAACACTTCCACATTGGTGTTGATGTGATCATCAACCTTGCCCCAGAAAAGCTACGCAAAGTGTATGCGCTCATCGCCGTGACAAGCTGCCTAGCATTTTCAATCTTACTTCTTATCGGTTCTTGGAATTATTGGTACCCATTCGCGACCGATCGCGCATGGTACGAGACCGACGATATTCCAATGCCAGAGATGCTTCAGTTTCTTGCTGACTGGCTGAATGAAGGCGAGCGATACGAGAAACTGCCACGTTTTATTCCTTATATGGCGCTGCCGATTGGTATGGCAATGCTAACGTTCCGTTTTGCTCAAGTTGCTTACCAAGTCGTAACAGGCAAGCTTGACCGCATGATTGCAGGACACGAAGCCGAAGAAGAGCTGGATGCGTTGAAAGCAGACGTGCTAGCGGGCTCTGACGAAGATGCGACAGCGGTATTGAATTCGACTCCGCAGAACAAAGCGAATGAGTCGAGTACAAAATCTAACGGTAAGGAAGACTAATCATGGCAATGTTATTTCTATTTTTAATGGTAATTGCTTTCATGTTGGTCGGTGTACCAATTGCGATTTCCCTAGGTTTATCGAGCGTAATATTCTTATTGATGCACTCAGATGCGTCATTAGCTTCAGTCGCACAAACGCTGTTTAATGCTTTTGCAGGTCACTATACACTCTTAGCGATTCCTTTCTTTATCTTGGCCTCTAGCTTTATGTCTACTGGTGGCGTGGCGAAACGTATTATCCGTTTTGCTATCGCGATGGTGGGTTGGTTCCGCGGCGGCTTGGCGATGGCGTCGGTTGTGGCATGTATGATGTTCGCAGCCCTTTCTGGTTCATCTCCTGCAACGGTAGTGGCGATCGGTAGTATCGTTATCGCAGGTATGATCAAAAACGGCTACTCAAAAGAGTTCGCGGCAGGGGTTATCTGTAACGCAGGTACGTTGGGGATCTTGATTCCACCGTCCATCGTGATGGTGGTATACGCGGCGGCGACCGATGTATCGGTAGGTCGTATGTTCTTAGGTGGCGTTATTCCTGGTTTGCTGGCGGGTGTGATGTTGATGATTGCTATCTACATCGCAGCACGTATTAAGAAGATTCCGGCACAGCCATTTGTGGGCTGGGGCGAGATGTTCGCAGCTGCGAAAGATGCGAGCTGGGGCTTGCTGCTGATAGTCATCATTCTAGGTGGTATCTACGGCGGCATCTTTACTCCGACAGAAGCGGCGGCAGTGGCTGCGGTGTATGCCTTCTTCATTGCCAACTTTATCTATAAAGATATGGGGCCTTTCGCTGACAAGAACAATACAAAGCCTGCTTTGGTTAAGGTGTTCCAAACGTTTTTCCATAAAGACACCAAAGACACACTTTACGATGCAGGCAAGCTGACGATCATGCTGCTGTTTATCATTGCCAATGCTCTGATTCTTAAGCATGTACTGACCGAAGAACGCATTCCTCAAATGATCACTGAGTCTATGCTATCTGCGGGCTTGGGTCCGATCACCTTTTTGATTGTAGTAAACGTTTTACTCTTGATTGGTGGGCAGTTCATGGAGCCATCAGGCTTGCTGATCATCGTTGCTCCTTTGGTATTCCCAATTGCAATTGCGCTCGGTATCGACCCAATTCACCTAGGTATCATGATGGTGGTGAACATGGAGATAGGGATGATAACGCCGCCTGTCGGGCTCAATTTGTTTGTGACCGCAGGTGTCGCGAAGATGTCGATGATGAACGTGGTAAAAGCCGCATTGCCGTGGGTTGGGGTGATGTTCTTATTCCTGATTATCGTCACTTACGTACCTTGGGTATCAACATGGTTACCAACCACCTTGATGGGACCAGAGATCATAACCAAGTAGCTATTTGAGTCATTCACTGACATGGAATTTAATCCATAAAAAATGAGGAGGTCGCTAGACCTCCTCATCTATATTTCTGCCACGATTTGAATGAGGCTTTATCTGCTCATACAAAGCGCGTTTTGCCTCTAATTCTGGCGTGTGTAGATCGACATGATTGTCAGCATAAAAAATACCATCTATCTCGAAAGTATCGGTAATCGATGGCACTTTTGTTTTCTCACCCATAACCACTCCCTTATTATATTTGTTGCATAACATCCTGTTGTCGAAATAAGTATAGGTGATCTTGCTCCCAAATCTAATTTAGTTTGGTTCTACCTTATAAGATTCTTTCGTTAGCTGGTGCTTTTGCATCTTATCGTAGAGGGTTTTCCTCGGTAATTGCAGCCTCTCCATGGTCTCTTTTATACTGCCATTGCATTCAATAAGTGCCTGCTTCAACGTGTTTTTTTCAAAGTCAGATACCAATTCTGCCAAAGACAGTTCTTGAGTAGTTTCAGTGGCGCTGTCTGATAAGTGAGAAAGCTTACCTAAAAGTACAAAACGCTCTGCAGTATTACGTAATTCTCGAACATTTCCCGGCCAATCATGAGCCAAAAGTGCGTGCAGCTCCTTTTGTGGAAGGGCAGGGGCAGTCTTGCCATAACGCGCCGCAGCGACCAGTAAGAAGTGGTGGAAGAGTGCTGGGATATCTTCTTGTCGGCTTCTTAACGGCGGTAAATCTAAGGTCACAACATTGAGTCGATAATAGAGATCTTGGCGGAAAGAGCCTTCTTCAGCGGCTTTCTTTAGGTCGACTTTGGTTGCTGCTATCACTCGAATATCTAGTGGCACTAAACCGTTTGAACCAACTCGCTCAATAACGCGTTCTTGTAAGACGCGCAACAGGCGAATTTGTGCCTGCATTGGCATGGACTCAATTTCATCTAAGAATAGAGTTCCGCCCTGAGCAAATTCAAATTTACCGACACGTTTGCTTTCTGCGCCAGTGAATGCCCCTTTCTCATGGCCATACAGTTCACTCTCAATCAGATTTTCAGGTACTGCGCCGCAGTTGACTGCGACGAAGTTTTGTTCTCGCCTGCTGCTTTGTTCATGCAGAGAACGTGCAACTAATTCTTTGCCGGTACCTGTCTCGCCAAATAGCAATATGTCGGCATTGGTATCGGCAACGTGAGTGATGATAGACCGCAGATCCGTCATTGATTGCGTGTCACCAATGATCCTTGGGCCAAGTGCTTGGCTGGCTTTGAGTGAACGTTTTAACTCAAGGTTCTCTAGTGTGAGCTGACGTTTTTCTATCGCTCGCTTAGTGGTTTCGATTAGGCGTTCATTAGCGAAAGGTTTTTCAATGAAGTCATAGGCGCCGTATTGGATGGCTTGAACGGCCATTGAAATATCGCCGTGACCAGTAATCATGATCACGGGGATCTCTTTGTCTTTGTGCATCACGGTGTTGAGCAGATCATGCCCGGATAGACCTGGTAGACAGATATCAGTGATGATCACGTGAGGTAAGCCGTTTTCTTGAATCGCGAGCAGAGCAGACTCCGCATCGGGAAAGAATTCGGCATCAATGTCGGCGAGCTCGAAGCTCTGTTCAATCGCCATTCTTAGATCGGATTCATCATCAATGAAATAGACGTGACACATAGTGATTCCTTTACTTCTTTGTATTCTGGTTATTGCTGAGTTTTTGTTTGCTGTTCATGTCCAACAAGGGGCAACTCTATGCTGATTCGAGCACCGCCTTGAGGGCTACTACCGGTAACGAGCTTGCCATTTATTCCGTTGATTATTTGTTGAGAAATCGATAGCCCAAGTCCAAGTCCGTTTTTCTTGGTGGTATGGAAGGGTTCAAAAAAGTTTCCGCTAGAAGGGGAGGTGAAGCCGGGGCCGTTATCATCGACATGAATTAGCAAGGTATTGGCTTGTTGATGGTCGGACTCTCTAATCTCTAACAGAATAGCTAATTGTTTGTCATCTTGTTGTTCCACCGCCTGAATCGCGTTGGTCAGCAGGTTAATGATCACCTGTTCCAGTTGAATGGCGTTGGCGAGCACGCAAGCATCAAAGGTCTCAGGGAGTTCGTTGACCTTAACTCGCTCGCTCTTGAGTTGTGGCTTCATCAGCTCTTTCGATGAATGTAAAACTGGGAGTATTTGTAAGGTGTGTAGCTCTTCCGCAGTAGATTTTTTGGCGAACGAGCGAAGCTGGTGGCTGATTTTCGCCATACGATCAGTGAGTGCCGAGATTCGCGATAGATTGTCATCGACACGATCGGTTTTTTCTTTGGCAAGAAACAATCGGCCGTTGTCGGCATAACTGCGAATCGCGGCAAGCGGGTTATTCAGTTCGTGACTGATGCTCGCTGACATCTGCCCTAGCACTGCTAGTTTGGCGGCTTGGATGAGCTCGTCTTGGGTTTGCCTCAGAACATGCTCGGTTTCGATACGGTGTTTGATCTCAACATGTAACTCCGATGTACGTTCAAGCACTTGAAATTCGAGTTTTTGCTTGGCTTCGGATTGCAGCCTGTCTATCTGTGCTCGTCTTTGTTGTCTATGGTGGTTGAGCTGCATTGTTAGATAAATAATCGCAAAGATTAGGCTCAAAACAACAAGGTAAGCAACCAAGTCCCACCAAACTAAGTGGGTTGGAGAAAATACCCGTATGGTGAGTCTTGGTTCGGCTAGGAAACGCGAAGAACTAAAGAACTGCTCTTGGACGAGTTTGTGTGGCGACTCAATACGACTGGTGGCACTGTCTAAATCGCCGGAGAAGTGCAGGCTTTCTATTTTTGTATCGAGATACTGCCTGCTTTCTTGAATTCGAGTGTGTTGTACTTCGCTTAGCGGCTGAAGGCTTTTGAACAGCCACTCAGGGTTACTCGACATAAATACAATTTGATCTTTATCGTCAGCAACAAAAAAACTCTGTTTGCCTTTCCAACTTGCTTCAATCAGCGATAAATCCATCTTTACGACAATGACGCCAATAATCTCGGCGGCATAGGAGACGGGGTAAGAATAATAATAGCCTCGCTTTCCAGAGGTTGAACCTAGCGCAAAATATTGATTTTCATTGCCAATAATCGCTTCTTGAAAGTAGGGGCGGAAAGCAAAGTTACGACGAATAAAAGAACGCGGTTGATTCCAGTTACTGGCTGCAATGGTGGTGCCGATACTGTCTAGTAGGTAGGTGTCGGATGCTTGAATCACCGAGTTTACGTGCTCTAGATAACGATTAGTGAGTTCGATTTGCGCAGAGTTACTTGGAGAGTGCAGGGCATCGACCAGCTCTTTGTCTTTTGAAAGCAGCTCGGGAATGTGCGCGAACTTATCCAATTGGCTTGAAATATGAACAGAAAAGCGGTCCAGCTTAGATTGATGATCATTTAACAAACTTTCATGGCTCGTGCTCCACACCCAATGACCGCCAAACACCATCAGTAAACTGTATGTGACCATTAACAGTATTGGGATTTTAAAAGCTTGAAACATGAAGGCTCTCCGCTGATTTCTTTGGTAAACAATCAAGCCTGTCTTCTCTCGTTTATGGTAGCAAATAGCGGTAGTTTTTGCTGAAAGCAGAGAGTGAACAGATGGATGTAGGTTAAGGGTTTGTAACGGGGATTGTTGAAAAAGTTATCGACTCTGAGGGGTAAAACAAGAGCAAGATCTCTTTTTAAGGTTTTTAGCAAAAAAAGCCCTCGATTCCCTTGAAAAAGTCGCTATTGTCCCCATTTCTGTTGTGCTAAGTGATGATTTGATCGTTTTTGTATCACTTAGTTGGACGAATTTAGAGCATTCATCATCATGCAGAGGTGAACGGCTCGACAGAGATTAAACAGATCGCTAGAATGTCGCGTCTAAAATTTCTGTCCTGAGGCTAATCGGAGATACCTTTCTTGTTTCTGAAAACAAGCTTTATTGCGTTTTAATCGACGTGTGAAGAACGAAGATATCGCTGATTAGTCTGGTGTTTGGTTGAATAATCAATTCAGACATCAATGCTCGATTTTAAATTAGGTGTTCGGATAGAGCACTACACAAGGATGCAGCCAACAACGTCTGCTTTTGAATTAAAGCTAAGTTACGGCTCATATGCTCAGATTACTGAGCCAGTTTTGAGGTTTATATAATGCAAGTTACTGTTGAAACGCTAGAAGGCCTAGAGCGCCGTCTTAATATTACTGTTCCTGCTGCTAACATCGAAGATGCAGTTACAGCTGAACTACGCAACATCGCGAAAAACCGTCGTTTCGATGGTTTCCGTAAAGGCAAAGTGCCAATGAAGATGGTTGCTAAAATGTACGGCAAAGCAGTACGTCAAGACGTGATGGGCGAAGTAATGCAACGTCACTTCATCGAAGCGATCGTTAAAGAGAAAATCAACCCAGCTGGCGCACCTACTTTCGCACCAGTTGAAAACAACGAAGGCGCTGACCTAGTATTCAACGCAACTTTTGAAGTTTACCCAGAAGTTGAGCTGAAAGGTCTAGAAAACATCACTGTTGAGAAACCAGCAGTAGAAGTTAAAGAAGCTGACGTTGAAGAGATGATCGAAACTCTACGTAAGCAACAAGCAACTTGGACTGAAGTTGAAGCTGCTGCTGACGCTGGTTCTCGTGCAACTATCGACTTCGTTGGTTCTATCGACGGTGAAGAGTTTGAAGGCGGCAAAGCTGAGAACTTCCCACTAGAGATGGGCGCTGGTCGCATGATCCCTGGCTTCGAAGACGGTATCGTTGGTAAAACAGCAGGTATGGAATTCGAAATCGACGTAAACTTCCCAGAAGATTACCACGCTGAAAACCTAAAAGGTAAAGCAGCTAAGTTCTCTATCAAGCTGAACAAAGTTGAAGCTCGTGAACTTCCAGAACTAAACGAAGAATTCGTTGCTAAGTTCGGCGCAACTGACGGCGTTGAAGGTCTTAAAGCTGAAGTTCGTAAGAACATGGAGCGTGAGCTTAAGCAAGCTGTTAAGAACCGCATCAAAGAGCAAGCTATCGACGGTCTAGTTAACGAAAACAACATCGACGTACCTTCTGCTCTAATCGATCAAGAGATCGGTGTTCTACGTCAACAAGCTGCTCAACGTTTCGGTGGCAACACTGAAGCTGCTGACCAACTTCCACGTGAGCTGTTCGAAGAGCAAGCTAAACGTCGCGTAGTTGTAGGTCTTCTACTTGGTGAAGTAATCAAGACTGAAGAGCTAAAAGCTGACGACGAGAAAGTTAAAGCTATCATCGAAGAGATGGCTACAGCATACGAAGATCCAACAGAAGTTATTGCTTACTACGAGCAAAACGAGCAAATGATGAACAACATGCGCAACGTTGCTCTAGAAGAGCAAGCTATTGATGCAATCATCGCTAAAGCTCAAGTTTCTGATAAAGAAGTTAGCTTCAACGAGCTAATGAATCAGCAACCTGCTTAATATAGTAATATCTGACGTAGAAGGTTGACGTACGGTCAACAATTCTGCTAACAATGGTCCGTATGATTTAATCATTCGGGCCATTTATTTTAGGGACATAAGAATATGAGCTACCAAGAAAAAAATACAATGCCATCGATTATGGACGCACTAGTTCCTATGGTGGTTGAACAGACTTCCCGTGGTGAACGTTCTTACGATATTTATTCTCGTCTATTAAAAGAACGTATCATTTTCTTAACAGGTCAAGTGGAAGACCACATGGCAAATCTTGTCGTGGCTCAACTGCTTTTCTTGGAATCAGAAAACCCAGACAAAGATATCTATCTTTACATCAACTCACCTGGCGGTAGCGTAACAGCAGGCATGTCTATCTACGACACAATGCAGTTCATCAAGCCAAACGTGAGCACAGTATGTATGGGTCAAGCTTGCTCTATGGGTGCATTCTTACTAGCGGGTGGTACTCCTGGTAAGCGTCACGTGCTTCCAAACTCACGTGTAATGATTCACCAGCCACTTGGCGGCTTCCAAGGCCAAGCGTCTGATATTCAAATTCACGCGCAAGAGATCCTAACGATCAAACAAAAGCTAAACAAACTATTGGCAGAGCACACTGGTCAGCCTCTAGAAGTTGTTGAGCGCGATACAGATCGTGATAACTTCATGTCTGCTGATCAAGCAGTAGAATACGGCTTGGTGGATTCAGTTCTTAATCACCGCGGTCAATAATTGCAGGGCAATTGTTTAACGCAAAGTGATTCAAATTGATATACACTCAAGCATAGAGAGTTAAGGCTAAGAGGTTAGCGAATGACAGATAAAAGCAAAGAGGGTGGTAGCGGTAAACTGCTTTACTGCTCTTTCTGTGGCAAAAGCCAACACGAAGTTCGCAAGTTAATCGCAGGTCCTTCTGTTTACATTTGTGATGAATGTGTCGATCTTTGTAACGACATTATTCGTGAAGAAATTAAAGATGTTCTTCCTAAGAAAGAATCGGAATCGCTGCCAACGCCGCGTGAGATTCGTGAGCATCTTGACGACTATGTAATCGGTCAAGAATACGCGAAGAAAGTGCTAGCAGTTGCAGTTTATAACCACTACAAGCGTTTACGTAATGGTGATACGACAGCTGAAGGCGTAGAGCTAGGTAAGAGTAACATTCTTCTTATCGGTCCTACTGGTAGTGGTAAAACACTACTGGCTGAAACATTGGCTCGTTTCCTAGACGTTCCTTTCACAATGGCAGACGCAACAACACTAACCGAAGCGGGTTACGTGGGCGAAGATGTTGAAAACATCATCCAGAAGTTGCTTCAGAAATGTGATTACGACGTAGCGAAAGCGGAACGCGGCATTGTTTACATCGATGAAATCGACAAGATTTCTCGTAAAGCTGAAAACCCATCAATCACGCGTGACGTGTCTGGTGAAGGTGTACAGCAAGCTCTACTAAAACTTGTTGAAGGTACAGTAGCTTCAGTTCCACCTCAAGGTGGTCGTAAGCATCCACAGCAAGAGTTCTTGCAAGTGGACACGTCTAAGATCTTATTTATCTGTGGTGGTGCGTTTGCAGGCCTAGATAAAGTGATTGAACAGCGTGTAGAAACAGGTTCAGGTATCGGCTTTGGCGCAGAAGTGCGTTCAAAAGATGAAACCAAAACTATCGGTGAATTGTTCACTCAAGTAGAACCTGAAGATCTAGTGAAATATGGTCTGATTCCAGAATTCATTGGTCGTCTACCTGTGACAACAACACTGACAGAGCTTGATGAAGAAGCGCTAATCCAAATCCTATGTGAGCCAAAGAATGCACTTACAAAACAGTACGCAGCATTATTTGAGCTTGAGGATACAGAGTTAGAATTCCGTGAAGATGCTTTACGTGCCATTGCTAAGAAAGCAATGAACCGTAAAACAGGTGCTCGTGGTCTACGTTCTATCTTGGAGGGTGTTCTACTAGAAACTATGTACGAACTGCCATCTTCAACTGATGTAAGCAAGGTTGTGATTGATGAGTCGGTAATTAATGGTGAGTCAGAACCACTATTAATTTACAGCAACTCAGATAACCAAGCAGCTGTTGCAGAGTAGGTCTTTTTTAGACAAGTCACTCAAATTGAAAAAGGAGGTAAGCAATTACCTCCTTTTTTTTATTCTTCCATTGAATCCAGTCGTTTAAGCCCCATATACTGCTTTATAAGTTAAAGCGGAAGAGAGAAATATATGAACTTGGAACGTTCCGAGCGTATCGAAATCCCCGTGCTACCTCTACGTGATGTAGTGGTTTACCCACACATGGTTATTCCATTGTTTGTTGGTCGTGAAAAATCGATTACTTGCCTTGAATCGGCAATGGAAGCTAACAAACAAGTACTACTTGTAGCGCAGAAAGAAGCGGACACTGATGAGCCTTCAATTGACGACCTATTTAAAGTAGGTACTGTCGCTACCATTCTTCAGTTACTAAAGCTCCCTGATGGTACTGTTAAAGTGCTTGTCGAAGGTCAGCAGCGTGCAAAAATTCACCAATTCAAAGAAAGTGAGTTTTTCTTAGCGGACGCAGAATACGTTGTAACCTCAGAACTTGACGAAAAAGAACAAGAAGTGGTTGTTCGCAGCGCGATCAATCAATTCGAAGGCTTTATTAAGCTGAACAAAAAGATTCCACCAGAAGTTCTAACATCTCTGAACGGTATTGATGAGGCAGCTCGCCTTGCTGATACGATTGCTGCACACATGCCACTTAAACTGGTAGACAAGCAGCACGTTCTAGAAATCTTAGATGTGACTGAACGTCTGGAATTCTTGATGGGCCAAATGGAGTCAGAAATTGACATCTTGCAAGTTGAAAAACGCATTCGTGGCCGCGTTAAGAAGCAAATGGAAAAATCTCAGCGTGAGTACTACCTGAATGAGCAAATGAAAGCGATTCAGAAAGAACTTGGCGAGATGGACGACGCTCCTGATGAATTCGAGACTCTGAAGAAGAAGATCGAAGACTCTAAGATGCCTCAAGAAGCTCGTGAAAAAACCGAGCAAGAACTGCAAAAACTGAAAATGATGTCGCCAATGTCTGCTGAAGCAACAGTAGTACGTAGCTACATTGATTGGATGGTGGGCGTTCCTTGGGCTAAGCGTTCAAAAGTGAAAAAGAATCTAGCGAAAGCGGAAGAGATCTTAAACGAAGACCACTACGGCTTAGAGCGTGTTAAAGAACGTATTCTTGAATACTTGGCAGTACAAAACCGTATCAACAAGCTAAAAGGCCCAATCCTTTGTCTTGTTGGTCCTCCTGGTGTAGGTAAAACCTCGCTAGGTCGTTCGATTGCTGCGGCAACGGGTCGTAAGTACACGCGTATGGCACTTGGTGGCGTTCGTGATGAAGCTGAGATTCGTGGTCACCGTCGTACGTACATCGGTTCACTTCCGGGTAAACTGATCCAGAAGATGTCTAAAGTTGGTGTTAAGAACCCACTGTTCCTATTAGATGAGATCGATAAGATGTCTTCTGATATGCGTGGCGACCCATCTTCAGCACTTCTAGAAGTTCTAGATCCAGAACAAAACAACGCATTTAACGATCACTACCTAGAAGTAGATTACGATCTGTCAGATGTTATGTTCGTGGCAACATCGAACTCGATGGACATTCCTGGGCCTCTACTGGACCGTATGGAAGTGATTCGTCTATCTGGTTACACAGAAGATGAGAAGCTGAACATTGCTAAGAGCCATTTACTGGACAAGCAAGTTCAACGCAACGGTCTTAAGCCTCATGAAATTGAGATTGAAGACTCTGCAATCATCGGCATCATTCGTTACTACACGCGTGAAGCGGGTGTACGTAGCCTAGAGCGTGAAATCTCAAAGATCTGTCGTAAAGCAGTGAAGAACATCTTGCTAGACAGCGATCTTAAGTCTGTAACGGTTAACATTGATAACCTGAAAGAGTACTTAGGTGTTCAACGCCACGACTTCGGTAAAGCGGATGAAAGCAACCGTATCGGTCAAGTAACAGGCCTAGCGTGGACTCAAGTGGGTGGTGATCTACTGACTATCGAGACCGAAGCAATGCCGGGCAAAGGTAAGCTAACGCAAACTGGCTCACTTGGCGACGTGATGAAAGAGTCGATTCAAGCGGCAATGACAGTGGTTCGTTCTCGTGCTGAAAAACTGGGTATCAACTCAGATTTCTACGAAAAACGTGACATTCACGTTCACGTACCAGAAGGTGCTACACCGAAAGATGGCCCGAGTGCGGGTATCGCAATGTGTACTGCACTTGTCTCTAGCTTGACGGGTAACCCGGTTAAAGCAGAGGTCGGTATGACAGGTGAAATTACCCTTCGTGGTGAAGTTTTACCTATCGGTGGCTTGAAAGAAAAACTGCTTGCTGCACACCGTGGCGGCATCAAAACTGTACTGATCCCTAAAGACAATGAGCGTGATTTGGAAGAGATTCCAGACAACGTAATCGCTGACTTGAAGGTGATCCCGGTTCAGTGGATTGATGAAGTACTCAAAGTCGCGCTAGAACGAGATCCGTCAGGGGTCGAGTTTGACGTGAAAAAATAGTGATGCATAGCAAAAATAAGTAAAGAATTACGCTGATAGGCCCGAAAAGGCTTGTCAGCGTTTTTTTTGGACGCTAAGTTATTGATCAAAGCGGCAGCCCTTTTGCAATAAGGCTTGCGGCTAAATTAAAACCAAAATGGAACGTACAGTCATCAGAAGTAGTCACAGATGACACATAGGGGAAAAACAGTGAATAAAACACAACTAGTAGAATCAATCGCAGAAAACGCAGACATCTCTAAAGCTTCAGCTGGCCGCGCTCTAGACGCATTCATCGAAGCAGTTGGCACAACGCTACAATCTGGTGACCAAGTTGCACTTGTTGGCTTTGGTACTTTCAGTGTTCGTACTCGTGCTGCTCGTACAGGTCGTAACCCAAAAACTGGTGAAGAGATCCAAATCGCAGAAGCTAAAGTACCTGGCTTCAAAGCGGGTAAAGCACTTAAAGACGCATGTAACTAATTTTCACTGCTGAAACCTCCATTTAAGAGGGGAAGGCAGTAAAATGCGTTTACTGTTTGAAAAATGATGTTTCATTCTTAAACAGTATGTGTACAAAGCACATTGAACTTATTTAAATTATGCGCATCCTACTGATGCGCATTTCTTTTTCTGATAATATCGCGTGAATAGATTTTTATTTTGAAGCCAATGCTTCATATCCGGAGAGCACTTAAATTATGATGGATCGATTACGCGAAGGCGTGAATAGCATCGCGGTAAAAATTATCCTTGGGTTGATTATCCTGTCATTCGTATTCGCAGGTGTAGGCAGCTACATCACCGGTGGCGGTAACAACGCAGCAGCTAAAGTTGGCAACACAGAAATTGCTCGTGGTGAGTTCGAACAGGCTTACCAAAACGAACGTAATCGTATGCAGTCTCAACTTGGCGATTACTTCGCGCAAATGCTTGCAGACCCTGCTTACGTAGAGTCTTTCCGTAAATCAGTACTTGATCGCATGATCAATGACGTACTGCTTGAGCAGCAAGCTGAGTCTCTAGGCCTACGAATCAGTGATTCTCAAATCCGCACCATGATTCTAGAAATGCCTCAGTTCCAAACGGCGGGTCAATTCGACCAAGAAGTTTACCAATCGGCACTACGTCGTGCAGGTTTCAGCGCAGAGAGCTTCGCTGAATACATGCGTCGTGACCTAATGCGCAACCAGCTTGTGACTGCACTTCAAGGCAGTGAATTCGTTCTTCAGGGCGAAATCGATACTCAGAGCAAGCTTATCGCACAAACTCGTGACATTCGCACAGTGACACTGTCTGTTGCTGACCTTGCAAAAGACATCGAGTTAACTGACGAGCAAATCGAACAGTACTACCAAGAGAACCCAGCAGCTTACACTCGTCCAGAGCAAGCTAAGGTATCTTACATTGAGCTTTCTGCTGAAGCGCTTAAGTCTCAGCTTGAAGTAAGCGATGAAGAAGCACAGAAATACTACCAAGAGCACCTAGACAAGTACTCAACGGAAGAGCAACGTAAAGTTAGCCACATCCTAGTTCAAGGCGATGACGAAGCGAAAGCTCAGGCAATCCTAGACGAGCTAAATGCAGGCGCTGATTTTGCTACGCTAGCGGAAGAGAAATCTGACGACTTCGGTAGTGCAGATGTTGGTGGTGATTTAGGTTGGATTGAACGCGACGTTATGGACCCAGCATTCGAAGATGCGGCTTTCGCTCTTGAGAATATTGGTGATACGACTGGCCTAGTTAAATCTGATTTCGGCTACCACATCATCAAGCTAGACGAACTAAAAGCGTCTCAAGCTCAGCCTTACACTGAAGTAGCGGCAGAGATTAAGACAGAGCTTCTAGACCAACACGCAGTTGATCAGTTCTACGAGCAACAAACTGAGCTAGAAAAAGTAGCGTTTGAATTCCCAGATTCTCTAGATGATTCTGCAGAAGCTATCAACGCGAAGATCACAACGACAGATTTCATCTCTCAAGTTGACGCTCCAGAAGTTCTGATGACGCCTGCAGTTATGCAAGCTATCTTGAGCCCTGAAGTGAAAGAAGACGGTCTAAACTCGGAAGTTATCGAAGTTGCACCTGAGCACGTAATTGTTGTTCGTGTAGAAGAGACTCGTGATGAGACAGTTCTTCCTCTAGCTGAAGTGAAAGATCAAGTTGTCGCTGCACTGTCTGCTGTACAAGCAGAGCAGCAAGCGGTTGAGCTAGGTGTTTCTCTAGTGAACGAACTTGAGCAAGGCAATGAAGCAGTACTAGCGGACAACAACCTTGAGTTCACTGAACTTGAAACGATTGACCGTAACTCGCCATTAGCGGCATCTGTATTCGCTCTAGCGAAACCAGAAGCAGGTCAAGCTGTGTTCGGTCAATCTAAAGACCAAGACGGTAATATCGTTGTTGTTGAGCTTTCTAAAGTAACGGCTGAGATCAACCCAGCCTACAGCACTCAAATTGGTGCACAGTTGGAGCGAGTTGGTAACCAGCAAGACCTGACTAACGTATTAAACGTACTTCGTAAAAACGCAGACGTTGAATACTACGTAGTGGGTCAAGGTCAGTAAGCGTTTGATTACCTCAGTAGCAAGCTCAAGTTAGAGCTTACTACTGAAATCAACACGTGATTGTTAGGCTTTAATTCAGATTTGTGAGCCAACAAACAAGCTGATGAAAATAAGATGTATAACGAAGCGGGTCACTTAGGTGATCCGCTTTATTTTTATCTGGTGATTGTGTTATCTAGCGCGGCAAATGCATAAGTTACGTTTTTTGAACAAAGGAACTATTTATGCGCACGATATATTCAACACTAATTCTTTCATTTCTGATGCTCTTAAGCCCTGCCGTGTTTGCAGACAGCCCAACCAAGGCTGAGCTTTACGAAGGCATTGAGATTACGGTCAACATCAATACCGCGACGGCAGAAGAACTTTCAGCACTATTGGTTGGCGTGGGTGACAAGAAAGCCAAAGAAATCGTCGATTACAGAGATCAGAACGGGGCATTTACTACTGCTGATGATTTGGTGAGTGTCAAAGGGATAGGTGAAGCGACGGTTGAAAAGAACCGCGAAAGAATTCAACTTTGACCCGTTTTTCTACTTGTTAGAAATGAAGCGATAGATATGAAGCCTCCGGCCAATGCACCTGCTAGGTGGGCTTCAATCGCGATACGAGCATTAATCAGTTCACCAGTCGTGCTAGAAGGGCCAATAAGCTGCTCCCAAGCGATTTTAGCGACTAATCCGAATACTAACAGCCAACTAGACTTCCTGCCGTTTAAAGCCTCTCTGAGCGCGAATAAGCCAAACAACCCATGCAAAGTGCCCGATAGGCCAACGTAGATCTGAATACTTGAAAACAACAGAGCGACGCCAGTCACTAAACTGATCACAAGCAAAGCAACAACAAGCTGTTTTTTACTCGGTTGAAACAGGTAGCTGATGATCCACAAGCCTGCTAGATTCATCAGAAGATGCGAGTAGTTGGTATGTGAAAAGTTTCCTGTTAGGATTCGCCACCATTGCCCATCGGCAATCGCATTGCTATCCCAAACGACCCAAGCTTGTATTGGCTCAAATTGGAATAAGACGCATAAAAGTGAAATGAAAATTAAAACAGGGTACACATTAAATCCATGTCTCGTTATTGCCCCCAATGCAGCAAGGCTTTGAAAGCTTGTATTTGTCAGTGGGTTACACCACTCGAATCGAATGTTGAGCTTATCATTCTTCAGCACCCATCAGAAGAGCATCGTCCGATGGGAACAGCGCGTATTCTCTCGTTATCTCTTAATAACAGCGTGACGTTTGTTGGCGAAGACTTTTCAGACAACGAACAACTCAACGCATTGTTGTGCGATGAACAGTATCAACATGTGATTTTATACCCAAGCGAAAACTCTGTTTCAGTTGAGTCGGCGACATCTCCCAATAAGAAGCTGCGTGTGATTTTATTGGATGGCACGTGGAAGAAAGCATTCAAGATGTGGCAAGTATCGAGTAACTTGCATGCGTTGAACACGGTTCATTTACCTAAAGATCTCAAGGGTAATTACCGAATTCGCAAAGCACCCAGTGAAAATAGCCTTTCAACCGTTGAAGCTGGCTATCATTTACTTAGCTTGTTAGAGCGTGATGGCGACTTTAGCCCTTTGCTAACGGCATTTGACCAAATGATTCAGTTTCAAATCAATCAAATGCCGCCGGGCGTGTTTGAGAAAAACTACTTAGATTAAGCCGTTTTAGTAAAGTGAGTCAGGAATTAAAACTCGGTATGAGCTGAGAACAGTTGCTGATGCATTTTCTGCGCAAGATCATCAG
Source organism: Vibrio sp. 10N.247.310.23 (assembly GCF_041467155.1). Taxonomy (NCBI): domain Bacteria; kingdom Pseudomonadati; phylum Pseudomonadota; class Gammaproteobacteria; order Vibrionales; family Vibrionaceae; genus Vibrio; species Vibrio sp. 10N.247.310.23. Next base: position 107,669 of record NZ_JBFSTZ010000011.1, read on the forward strand.
TCATCGATGAAATGTAATCGGCTATCACGCGCATTTTTCGAGACTCATCTTGATGTTGTAGCCATTGCTTCTTGATGGGCAGTGGCAGCAAGCGTTCAGGATCTGCGCTGAATGCTTCAAACATATCCATGATGATCTGTTGACCTTTGTATTCGATGACCTGAACCTGTGGCACTTGAATAACGAACTCGCTGACAAAGTGTTTCAGCTTATCGAGTGTGCCGTCCATGCTCGGCTCGAGCACCGCATTGTAAGCCAACAGTACATTCTCAAAGTTAGCCTCCACTCGCTTAATCGAGATACTGGTCAACAGTGCGTTGACTATCCCACCAATCGCATCCTTTCGACGATACTGTTCACCAGAGAAAAGCATCTCTGTAATTGAATCTAGGTGTTCACAAATCCATGGGTCGGCCATCTCTTTCAGTTGAGGGTAAGCCGATTCGACCCACTGAGCTTTGGTCACAGAGCCAAGCACAATCGCATCTTCTAAATCGTGCACGCCATACGCGATGTCGTCAGCAAGTTCCATGATCGAACAATCCAGTGACTTATATTTGGTCTTGTTGTGCTCAAGTGGCTCGGTATGCGTTTTTCTTTTCTGTTTTAGGAGCTGTTGGTCGCTGCTTGAAAGCGGTTCAAGCACCCAGTTAAACAACTCTTCATCATGATCGTAGATGCCTTTTGCTGGCATCCAATCTTTAGCTCGGAGTTGTCGTTGATGCTTAACGGGTTCAGACTGCAATTTAGCTTGAACCTCACTCAGCAGAGAAGGGTACTTAATTAGACCTAACAAAGTGCGTCGAGATAGGTTCATCCCGTGATGTTCAGTGTAAGGTTCTAGCTGTGTGACTATGCGAAACGTTTGAGCGTTGCCCTCAAAGCCGCCGTGGTCGCGCATCATGTAGTTGAGTGCGACTTCGCCGCCATGTCCATAGGGTGGGTGACCGATGTCGTGAGCCAAACACAGTGAATCAATCAAACTGTCTGAGGGTAATAGGTCTCGAAATTCGGGCTGCTTTTTCTTCAGTTGAGCGACGATACCGGTGCCAAGCTGAGCGGCCTCAAGAGAGTGGGTAAGGCGCGTTCGGTGAAAGTCGTTGACCGTGGTGCCATGGATCTGGGTTTTCGCTTGTAAGCGACGGAAAGCAGCAGAGTGAAGCACGCGCGCACGGTCACGCTGATACGGGCTGCGGTGGTCATCCCGTCTTATTTTATGTTCATCGTCATTTCGATGCTGCCATTCTTGTTCGAGTACAAAGGGTGGTTCGAGTTGAGAATTCAAAATAGCACCTATCAAATTGATTTTATTTAGCTAATTAAAAACAACTTATACCCAGCTAGCTTATCTCGTCTAGTGATAATTCAAAGCTCGGTGCGAATGTGGTGAGAAAGTAGTCCATTTCTGGGCTTTTGCGTTGTTCGAGTGTCTCTTCCAATCGGCGCTTGGCTTGCTCGTATTCATGATTGCCCGCACTGAGCTCTTCCAAGCATTTCAGGTACGCACAGATAGTATCTGCCTGCTTGACGATGCTTTGCTCTTCTTTACTCGCAGTACCAGATATTAAGAAGGGGGCGAAGTCGTCTCTGAACTCTTCTGGCAACATCGAAAGCAGTCTTTGTTCTGCCGCGGCTTCTATCTTCTTATACTCTTGTGCAATATCCGGGTTGTAGTATTTAACTGGCGTTGGCAAATCACCCGTCAGTACCTCACTGGTGTCGTGGTACATGCCAAGCAGAGCAATGTGCTCGGGGTTAAGCTGACCATCAAACTTCTTGTTTTTGATCAGTGCCAAGGCGTGTGCCACGAAAGCAACCTGTAGGCTATGTTCTGAAATGTTCTCGCTTGATACCGAACGCATCAGGGGCCAGCGTTGAATTAGCTTCATGCGTGCGAGATGGGCAAAGAAATGGCTCTGTTTCATAAATGTCCTTATAGTACCAATCGTAGTAAATAACTGGTCATCCTAGCTTGTTAAAAAACTCGATAACTATGTTAGAATTTTTGATTGTAGAATAACTACTTATCGAAGCTGCTTGTCGAAAATAGCTGCCTTGTTCTCAAGCTTTTTCCCTACGCTATTTCTGAACACTTACTTACTGTGATTGGTATAAACAATACTCCACTCGTATCTTGTGTTTGCACAGGGATACGAGACAGCGGATACAAAAAAGGCTCCCAAACAGGAGCCCTTTAAGCATAGAAGTGATTGATTACAAGTTAAAGTCTTTTAAAACAGCAAATTGTAGTCATCTTTCTTTGTGTTAATTAACCTTCGATGAGGTCGTCTTGGCTGTAAGTCTGTAAGAAGCGCTCTAAACGACCAATTGCGATTTCTAGATCTTCGATGTGCGGCAGAGTCACGATACGGAAGTGATCCGGTTTCGGCCAATTGAAGCCCGTACCTTGAACCAATAGCACCTTCTCTTGCTTAAGGAAGTCGAGTACAAACTTCTGATCGTCTTTGATGTTGTACATGTTGGTGTCGATTTTAGGGAACAGGTACATTGCACCTTTCGGTTTCACACAAGAAACGCCAGGGATCTTGTTGATCAGTTCCCATGCACGGTCACGCTGTTCAAGCAGTCGACCGCCTGGAAGAATCAGCTCATTGATACTCTGATAGCCACCTAGTGCGGTTTGGATAGCGTGTTGCATCGGAACGTTGGCACACAAACGCATTGAGGCCAGCATTTCTAGCCCTTCTACATAGCCTTTCGCTAGGTGTTTAGGGCCTGTTAAGAACATCCAACCACCACGGAAACCACATACACGGTAAGCTTTAGATAGGCCGTTGAACGTGACCATTAATACGTCTTCAGCAAGCGTTGCCACTGAAGTGTGTACCGCACCGTCGTAAAGTACTTTGTCGTAGATTTCATCGGCGAAGATGATCAAACCGTGCTCACGAGCAATCTCAACCACTTGTAATAGGAAATCACGGCTGTATACCGCGCCTGTTGGGTTGTTCGGGTTGATAAGAACGATGCCGCGCGTCTTTGGTGAGATCTTCGCGCGCATGTCGTCTAAATCTGGATACCAATCAGCATCTTCATCACACATGTAGTGAACCGGTGTACCACCAGAAAGCGCAACAGACGCTGTCCATAGTGGGTAATCCGGAGCGGGAACTAAGATTTCATCACCATTATCCAGTAGCGCTTGCATAGACATAACGATAAGCTCTGATGCGCCGTTACCAATGTAAACGTCTTCTACATCAAGGTTACGTAGGCCTTTTTTCTGGTAGTGCTGAACAACCGCTTTGCGGGCTGAATAGATGCCTTTTGAGTCGCAGTAACCTTGAGATGTCGGTAGGTTACGGATTACGTCAACAAGGATTTCATCAGGGGCGTCAAAACCAAATGGGGCGGGGTTACCAATATTAAGCTTCAGTATTTTATGCCCTTCTTCTTCCATGCGCTTAGCATGTTTGAGTACAGGCCCCCTGATTTCGTAGCATACGCTGTTGAGTTTTGACGACATCCCGATATTTTGCATTGCCGATTTCCTGAAATTAATTTAAATACTTTATTAAAGTACCGCAAAATGGCGTTTGATAGAATAAAAATCTGATGAATGTCGCATTTCAGTATCACGTTTAGCCTTTTTGTTGTCACTCTTTTCTAAATTTTAATTAATCGCTTTCTTGGTTATTGGCTAAGATGAATAAAGGGGCGGGATCGCTTAAAATCACAGGAATGTTGAAAAGATATAGTACATTCTTGATCTAAGTGGGTACTGCCCATAAAGTATCAAACTAATATAATAATAATTTAGATGTGAACGAGGTCGATTTGTCACATTTCCAGCAAACTATCTCCGCTTTGATTGAGCGAGTACAAAATGCCCAAGCAAGCGAAGTTCGTTGTGTTGAAGTTCTAACGCAAAAACCATCGTTTGCATTTATAGAATGGCTTCATGCTCAACCGCTCTTTCCTAAGTTCTACTGGCAGTCACGCGACACTCGTGAAGAGGTTGTTGCGCTCGGACAGTTACATACGTTTTCAGATCCTGCACCCGCGTACGCTATTCTTGGTGAAGACCAACGAATCTGGGGTGGACGCTCGTTTGATGGGCACACCGCAAAGAACCGTCGCTGCATGGAGTCGTTTTTCTTCCTTCCTCAGGTTGAATTGATCCGCTTTGACAATACTTGGTCGCTGGCGGTTAATTTGTCCCCTGATCGCGTTTCTTCTATTAATGCTTTGAATAAGCTTTCTGTAGAAGCCGCGATATTGGCGCCTTTGTCTGCCCATATTGAACAGATCAATCACGTTCCAGAAAGAGAGCAGTGGGGCAACCTTGTCGATAAAGTGCTGCAAGGCATTAGCGATGAAGAGTACAAAAAAGTCGTTTTAGCACGTAAAACCACACTGCAACTCGATGCGCCTATCTGCGCAGCTCAATTACTTAAAGCCAGCTATCTGCAAAATCACCACAGTTTCCACTTTATGTTGGTGCTGGATTCTAAACACAGTTTCATTGGCTCGACACCAGAGCGCTTATATAGCCGACATGGTATGGAGCTTGATACCGAGGCGCTTGCTGGAACCATTGGTCGCGGAGAGAACGCTACTGAGGATATGGAACTGGCCAACTGGCTTTCTCAAGACAGCAAAAACCTCAATGAGAACCAGTATGTGGTCGACGACATCATTGAGCGTCTCACTCCTCATTCTCAAACGGTCCATGTTGAAAAGGATGCGCGTCTAGTGCGCTTGCGTAAGGTGCAGCATTTGAAGCGCAATATCCATGCTCAGCTCAACAATGGCGTTAATGGTGTGCAGTTGCTTGCTGCCTTACAGCCAACTGCTGCGGTGGCGGGTTTACCTCGTAAAGAGGCGATGGATTTCATTCTTGAACACGAACCGTTTGCACGAGGTTGGTATGCAGGCTCTGTAGGCTATATCAGTCATCAGCGAGCGGAATTCTGCGTGGCGATTCGAAGCGCCTTGATTGTAAACGATCAAGTACAACTGTTTGCTGGCGCGGGGATCGTGCCGGGATCGGTTGCCGAACATGAATGGCAAGAGCTGAACAAGAAGATGTCTACTCTGCTTAGCTTAATTTCAGATCACCCTCCATTGGGTGTCGCGTCATGAATCACGACCAAGCCGTATTAAATAGAGTTTGGTGTCACACGTTACTTGAAGAGCTTGCACGCAATGGCGTTGAACATGTTTGTGTTGCTCCGGGCTCTCGCTCAACGCCGCTAACTCTCGAAGCTGAAGCCAACTCCAAGTTAACCTTACACACGCACTTTGATGAGCGTGGTCTTGGGTTTTTAGCTTTAGGCTTAGCAAAGGCTAGCAACAAACCGGTTGCGGTGATTGTGACATCAGGAACCGCTGTGGCGAATTTGCTTCCTGCGACGGCTGAATCTGGGCTGACCCGAGAGAAGCTGATCTTGCTAACCTCTGATAGGCCCATCGACTTGGTCGACTGTGGTGCCAATCAAGCGATTAAGCAGCATGGTATCTTTTCTTCCCATGTAGAAAGTGCTTTAAACCTGCCAAGCCCAACCACACAGATTTCATTGAATTGGCTTCTAACATCGGTTGATAGCGCGCTTGCGAAACAGCGCAGCGTCGGTGGGGCTATTCATATCAACTGTCCGTTCCCAGAACCGCTTTATTCCGCTAATAGCGCCGAGATGTATGCGGATTATACAAAGAGCGTGGCAGCTTGGAGAGCTTCAACCTGCCTTTACTCGAACACTTATTTGCCCAGTCATTTAATCGCTCAGCCTGTCTCAGCAAGTGATTATGTCGCTCGTAAAGGCGCAGTGATTATTGGTTCTATCGAGAATGAAGCCGCAATTAAAGCCAAGCAGTTTGCGACAGCTTTGGGCTGGCCAGTATTCTGTGACCCTCAATCGGGTGTCAGTAGTGACTGGAAACACTATGATTTATGGATGCAAAGTGACGCAGCCAAAGCACAGCTTAGTCAGTGTGATTTTATTATCCAGTTTGGTGAGCGCATCGTATCTAAGCGTCTTAACCAATGGGTAAAAGAACAAGCTGCCACATTTTGTTCATCGCAGTACATCGTTGTTTCACCAGATGCACATCGTATTAATCAAGATCATCTGCCTCAAACTCATATTGTCGCTGATATCGAACATTGGTTATCAGAGCAACATCTACCAACGCTGTTGGGAGAACATGCTGGCTGGGCGGCATCTTTGGCGGAAGTCGCGAATACGGTTCAGCAGTTAGCGTTGGCGCAAATCTCTAATAACGACCAACTGACAGAGTTGAGCGTTGCCGTTGACTTGTCGTCTAGACTTAAGGGCAGAGAGTTGTTTGTGGGAAACAGCTTGATGGTAAGGCTGGTGGATATGCTGTCATCAATCTCTGCGAATCGGGTTTACAGCAATCGTGGTGCATCGGGCATTGATGGCTTGGTGGCGACGGCTGCGGGTGTAGTGAAAGCCAACCAGAACCCCTTATTGATGTTGATTGGCGATACTTCTTTGCTTTACGATCTCAACTCACTGGCTCTGCTGACTCATAATTTAACGCCGATGGTTATTGTTGTGACCAACAATGATGGTGGTGCGATCTTTGATTTATTGCCGGTGCCAGATCAGCAGAAACAGTCACTTTATCAAATGCCTCATGGTTTCAGTTTTGAACACGCTGCTGCGCAATTCCAGTTGGGATACGCTGCGCCAGAAACCTTGAATTGCTATCAAACCATTATCGAACAACATTTCGAACAGGGTCAGGGTACCTTGCTCGTGGAAGTTAAGACGCCTCCCGAACAAGCGTCTACTTTGCTGAAACAATTCAGTTCAATGCTCACCGAGGCATTAGCCTAAGGACTTTACATGCTTTACTCCGATTATTACCCAGCTGTACAAGATTCTTCTGACAAACCTTTGCTTGTTTTCTTACATGGTTTACTCGGAAGCGGGGATGATTGGAGTGCATGTCATCCATTCCTCGAGGATTTTCCTCTCCTTTGCATAGATTTACCCGGACACGGACAAAGTCGCTTTATCGATCCGGTAGGGTTTGATCATTGCTGTACCAAGATAGTTCAGTGCATCACATCTCAGCTGGCTCTCAACGATCTTCCTGTCGATTATCCTATCGTGGTGATTGGGTATTCTATGGGGGGAAGGCTTGCCATGTATGGGGTAACAAGCCCTTGCTTCGAAACTCTTAACTTAGAGAAAGTCATCATTGAAGGTGGCAACTTTGGCTTGGAATGTGATGAAGAAAGAGCACAAAGGTTAGTACACGATACGCAATGGGCTGTTCGCTTTGCACAGCAGTCGATTGAAGATGTTTTAGACGATTGGTATCAACAAAGCGTCTTTTCTTCACTAAATCATGAGCAAAGACAAACTTTGGTCATAAAGCGTAGTGGTAACCTTGGAGTATCCGTAGCAAATATGTTGTTATCTACTTCGTTAGCTAAGCAACCGGATTTACGTGCCACATTGAAATCTCATGAGCATTTATTGCATTATGTATGTGGAGAAAAAGATCGTAAATTCATGGAGCTAGCTGAGAATAGTGGCTTTGAATATAGTCAGGTGGATTACGCGGGTCATAATGTTCATTTTGAGCAACCAGAGATGTTTTCAAATCTGATCATCCAATGTATCGCCAGTCGTTGATGAACTGACTGAGCGAACCTCTCGTATCAAGCGCTATAGAAAGCAGAGCAACACCGTCGCGACTCTACGCTAGTCGCGCTCTCTAATAGAACAATGGGAATCATCATGGCTAAAACAGTAGGCATCACAGAAGAAGAACTTTACGCAGCCGTTAACTGGCGCGATGAAAGCAGTCAATATGAAGATATTCAATACCACAAGTCTGATGACGGTATTGCGAAAATCACGATTGCTCGCCCTCAAGTGCACAATGCGTTCCGTCCACAAACCGTAAAAGAGATGATCAATGCACTGGCTGATGCTCGTTATGACGAGAAAGTTGGCGTAATCATTTTGACTGGTCTTGGTGAGAAGGCGTTCTGTTCTGGTGGTGACCAAAGTATCCGTGGTGACTACGGCGGTTACCAAGATGACTCAGGTACGCACCACTTGAATGTACTTGATTTCCAACGTCAAATTCGTACTTGTCCAAAACCAGTTATCGCAGCGGTATCGGGTTGGGCAGTCGGTGGCGGTCATGTACTTCACATGATGGCAGACCTTACTATTGCAGCTGAAAACGCGCAGTTCGGTCAGACGGGTCCTAAAGTGGGTTCTTTCGATGGCGGTTGGGGTGCTTCTTACATGGCTCGTATCGTTGGTCAAAAGAAAGCACGTGAAATCTGGTTCTTGTGCCGCTTCTACGATGCACAAGAAGCACTGGACATGGGCCTTGTAAACACCGTTGTTCCTGTTGCTGACCTAGAAAAAGAGACAGTTCGTTGGTGTCGTGAAGTGCTTCAACACAGCCCAATGGCACTGCGTTGCTTGAAAGCGGCACTGAACGCTGACTGTGATGGTCAAGCAGGCTTACAAGAGTTGGCTGGTAACGCAACCATGATGTTCTACATGACAGAGGAAGGCCAAGAAGGCCGCAACGCATTCAACGAGAAACGTCGACCGGACTTCGACAAGTTCCCGCGTAATCCATAGTCTTTCTCCTCTTCAAAATGAGTCGCTAATAGCGGCTCGTTTTGTTTTGATGTTCCCCGTTTTTTAGGAAACTTTATGAACTCAGTGAATTCTCAGCGTCACGCTAAACTTTACCGTTATCAATTACCTATGGATAGTGGTGTGGTTCTTCGTGACAATAAGTTGAACGAACGTGTTGGCTATATCATCCAACTTGAGTGTGATGGTAAAACTGGTTTTGGCGAAGTTGCGCCTTTGCCCGGTTTTAGCCAAGAAGATGCCGAACAAGCTGGCATTCAGCTTCAACACGAATTAGAGCTTTGGAGCCACAATAAGCCTCAAACGCCTTTCGACGAGCTGTATCCTTCTGTCGCGTTTGGCTTTTCAATGGCGATGATGGAATTGCGAGGCGATCTTAACGCTCAAGGTAACTACCAAGCGGCGCCTTTGTGTACAGGCGATCCAGATGAACTGATTCCTGTATTGAATGAGATGGTAGGCGAGAAGGTCGCGAAAGTGAAAGTCGGCCTCTACGAAGCGATTCGCGATGGCATGTTGGTTAGCTTATTCCTTGAGTCGATCCCTGATTTGACTCTAAGACTTGATGCCAACCGTGCGTGGAAGCCAGAGAAAGCGAAGCAATTCATTAAATACATTTCGCCGTCAATGCGCCAGCGTATAAGCTTTATCGAAGAGCCTTGCCAAAAGCCAGAAGACAGTTTGGCCTTTGCCATTGACCATGGTGTGGCGATTGCGTGGGACGAGACACTGCAAGAAGCGGTGCGCAGTCCAGAGTTTGATCTTAGCGACCTTACTGGTGTTAAAGCAGTCGTGATCAAGCCAACTCTTATTGGTTCTGTCGAGCGTTGCGTGGCAATCATTGAGCGAGCACAGAAGCTTGGAATGAAACCTGTATTGAGCTCAAGCATTGAGTCGAGCCTAGGTCTGACTCAGATTGCTCGTTTGGCGCAGCAATATCTACCAAACGAAGTGCCGGGGCTGGATACGATTGGCTTGTTCAAGCTGCAGCTAGAAGTTTCTTGGCCGGGCTGTCAGTTGCCTGTCTCTACGCTTGAACAGCAACAATTGATTTGGTCTTCTTAGGCCGATCTATTTGAATGGCTATTTAGTTAGCTTAACAAGTTCTTAATCTATTTTTGGTTATCATATGATGCGCCCACAATCTAATCATCACCCGCTCTGGGTACAGTGGGCGCAGCAAAACCCACTTCAACCAGCGTTAGTGACCACTCACCGCACTTATACTTGGCAGCAAGTGTTTGTGTTGGTTAGTGAGTACCAACAACAGCTATCTCATCAAGGCCTATTTGAAGGTGATGTACTGACGATTGTTGGTAAGAATCAAGCTGAAGTGATCCCGGTTTACCTTGCCGCACTCAATTTGGGTGTGGTTTGTGCGTTTACGATGCCTCAGCCTAGTTTACGCCTGAAGCAAAAGCTCGATTCCTTATATCAAACAGATCAACAGAGCTACCTTTGGCTTTTGGACAGTAGTGGGATAGAGCATTCAGAGGCTGCTGATTTGAATACTCAGTTGGTGACCTTGTCTTGCTTAAATGAAGTGAAGCTCGATGCTGATGGTAATCGGATAACGACACCTCAAGAATCCAATTTCAATCCGCAAAATCTAGCGAGCATCGTATTCACTTCAGGTTCTACCGGAAATCCCAAAGCGGTCGCCCACACGCTTGAGCAGCACTTATGTTCTGCGTCAGGGCTGCTTGAGGTGTTTCGCTATCAACAAGGTGACACTTGGTTACTGAGTTTACCTATGTACCATGTGTCGGGACTGGCGATAGTTCATCGTTGGTTGGCGGTTGGTGGCTGCATCAAAATAGGCACAGGTCAGCTTGAAACAGATATAGAAGAATGCAGTCACGCTTCATTAGTCGCTACTCAGCTACATCGATTGTTAAAGAGTAAGCAAGCACTTACTTTAACGCATGTACTTTTGGGTGGTAGTCATATACCAGAAGCACTTGGGCTCGAAGCTCAACAAATGGGCATCGAAACATGGCTTGGATACGGCATGACTGAAGCGGCTTCAACCGTGACCGCGAAGCCCGTTGATGCCGGCAGCACCGCCGGTTTTGTCCTTAACCATCGCCAGCTAAAAATTGAAGAACAACGTATCTTTATTGGTGGCGAGACGCTCGCGTCCGGGTATTACTATCAAGGTAACTTAACGCCATTAGTTGATAAGAGCGGTTGGTTTGATAGCAAAGATCTTGGTGAGTGGCTTGGCGAACAAGTGTCGATTATTGGCCGTGCCGACAACCAGTTTATTTCTGGTGGTGAGAACATTCATTGCGAAGAAATTGAGCGAGTACTTAACCAGCTGCCCGAAGTTAAGCAAGCCTTTATTGTGCCCATAGAAGACAGCGAATTTGGTTTTAGACCAGTAGCTATTGTGGACTGTGATGAAGTTCTAACCAAAGAATGGTTTGCAGAGCAGCTACAAGGAAGCCTAGAGCGATTTAAGTTCCCTATTGAGTATTACCGCATGCCTCAACAAGAACAGTTAGGTATTAAGGTATCGAGAGCGGGATTAGCGCAGTGGTTGTTGCAACACCGGCGCTCTAACTAATTGAGTCGGAGGTTTTTTGTTCACTTGGCCTGCAGTTAGTTAATTTAGCAATTAGATAGTTCAAAACAGAATTTATTATCTTTATAACCATCCATCATAATAAGCCATATAAATAACGGATTATAGAATAAGGTCTTATTATGAAAATTGCCCTCACCATTGCGGTTTTACTGCAGATAGGCCAAGCAATCATCTCGTCAGGGTTGACTCGTTCGTTGGCTGAGCTCACCGCATTTGTGTTGGTTGTGGTACTTGTTTTAATGAAAAGAGAGAGCAAGAAGAGTGATAAGCCCCTGTTTGATTCGTGATTGTTACAACAAAGAATACCCTTACCACAAACGATAAAGGCAAAGCCCATTGGAGCTTTGCCTTTTTGTTTTGTTGCTCGCTAACTTGAGTGTCTAGTTCACCGAACAAACATCTAAAGCGTTTCTATGCGGGCTAAGCGAGAGTTAACCACGCCAATGAACCCGTTGAGATCATGACCCACATTGTAATACCAAACATCAGTGGTTTCGGCCCTGCCGCTTTTAACTTCTCAACTGAAATACCACAGCCAATTAAGAACAAACACACGACCAGTGCTCGCTTAGACACATCAAAGATTCCTTGATAGACCATCTCAAATTGTGGCAGTAAGTCACTCACCGCGATAGCGGCGCAATAGAAGAAAATGAAGTAGGGAACCGTAATCTTCTTTTGATCGTTCTTGAAGATCATCGCACTAATTAAAGCGATTGGGATGATCCAAAGTGCGCGAGCGAGCTTCAATGTTGTCGCTGTCGTCAGTGCTTCTTCGCCATACGCTGAAGCTGCACCTACTACAGAAGACGTATCGTGAATCGCTATCGCTGCCCAAGTACCAAATGTTTGTTGGCTGAGCTCAAGCGCGTGACCAATCATCGGGAATAAGAATAGAGCAACCGAGTTCAACACGAATACGGTGGCTAATGCCAAGCCAATCTGTTCATCGTCTGCTTTGATCGCGGGTGCCACTGCTGCTATCGCGCTACCACCACAAATCGCGGTACCAGAAGATATAAGATAGCCCGTAGTGCGGTCTAGCCCCATTTGTTTCGCCAAGAACCAACCAATGACTAATGTACCGATAATCGTCGTTACAATGAGCCCAATACCATCGCCTGTTACTGCTAATGCTTTTTCAAACTGAATACCAAAACCCAAGCCAACAATAGAGTAGGCCAGTAGCTTTTTGGTAAGCTTGCCGACTTCCAAGTGTTCAGGGACTAATCCTAAACTAGCAAGCAGGAAACCGATAACCAGGGCTGTCGGTGAGCTAACCCAAGGCGTTAAGCAAAACAGTGCAGCAAGATAAAATGGAACGGACTTTTTTAGGTTCATTGTATTTAGAGTCTTGTTTTGTTGTGGCGTTATTGTGATGAGACCACTATACGTTCAATAAAATGATAAGTAAGTCTAAATGAATTGAACAAACGTTAAGGAAAACTTAACGCTTGTTCAACTGATATGAATAAAGGGCTGGTTAACTAGCGTAATGATCCGCGAAGGTCAGAGACTGACTGTCGAAGCGTTTCACAAGAGGCTTGTTTAGGTGAAATCGGCTCGCCAGCTTCTATCTCTAGCTTAGTCCAGAAGCGAGTGGGTAACCCTTTGCAGGCACGGCCTTTGTAACGACTAAAGTAGCTACCCCATAATCCTTTAAGAGCCATAGGAATCACTGGGACAGGGGAACGTTTGATGATCAGCTCCATACCACGCATGAACTCAGCCATTTCGCCATCAGAGGTGAGCTTTCCTTCTGGGAAAATACACACGATGTGACCTTCATGCAGGGCACGCTCTACTTCTTTGAAAGCGTTTCGAATCGAGTTGCGGTTGGTCGCGGAGATTGGAATCACCCCAGCTCTTTTCAAGAAGCGTCGAATTGGCGGCAACTTGGTGTAATCCTCTTCCATCACAAAACGGATCAAGCGAGGGCAAACCGCACTCAGCAGCAGTGCATCCATATAACTCACATGGTTGCAGACAATCAACGCACCGCCCTTTTCTGGCAGGTGATGTAAGTTCTTATGTTTAACTCTGTACATGGTGTGAGTGACCACCCACGTAAAGAAGCGGAAAGCGTAGATAGGCACCTGATAAAATAGGTACAGCATCACCAAAGTGTTGCCCACTGCGAGCAAGATAAACAGCTGCGGAATTGAAAGCTCTAGAACACTAAGGCAAACAATACCTAATACCGCACTTCCCACCATGAACAGTGAGTTGTAGATATTGAGCCCGGCAATCACTTGGGCACGCTCGTCGGGCTTGGCACGTAACTGCATCAGTGAATACAGAGGAACAATAAAGACACCGCCAGAGATACCCAGAAGCAGAAGGTAAGCAAACAGTGGCCACAGCTCTGAGTAGGTTACGAATTGATGGAAAGAACTAAAGTCAGGCAAAGACTCCGGGATGGATATCGCCATCAGAAGACCGAAGATCGAGATACCTAAGCTGCCCATTGGCACGATGCCGATTTCAATTCGGTGATTAGATAACTTATCACAAGCTAAAGAGCCGATTGCAATGCCTACCGAGAATAGTGCCAGTAAAAAGGCGACGGAGCTTTCAGTGCCGTTTAGATGCAGTTTAGTGAAGTTGGGAAACTGAGTTAGGTAAGCCGCACCAAGGAACCAGAACCAGCTGATAGACATCAGAGCTTGAAAGGTCGGGCGATCTTTTTTTGCAATCGCCAGTGTCGCGCGGGTCAGTTTTACAGGTTGCCACTTTACTTTAAGGTCTGGTGCATTACTTGGCGCTTGTGGGATAAACCAGCTTGATACATAGCCAAGCACGGCGAACGAAACAATACACACCGCAGCAATGAGCTTTGCGCCTTCTTCAGATGCAATGATGCCTGCGCCGAGAGTACCAATCAGGATCGCTAAGAATGTACCTGTCTCGACGAGAGCGTTACCAGATACCAGTTCTTTTGTTTCTAATTGTTGTGGAAGCAGGGCGTATTTCACCGGGCCAAAGAAAGCACTCTGCGTTCCCATAAGGAACAGGAGCAGAAGTAATATTCCGTAGCTTTCGTAGATGAATCCGATCGCACCCAGTGACATGATCACTACTTCGAGGAGCTTAACTTTACGGATAAACCACGATTTTTCGTATTTGTCGGCCAGTACACCAGCCAAAGCTGAAAATAGGAAGAAGGGCAGAATAAAAAGGCCAGCGGCCAAATTAATGAATAGATTGCTGGAAATAGGCAGCGTGTCTACGCTTGCGAAAGCAACAAACAGTAACAGGACATTTTTGAATATGTTGTCGTTAAAGGCTCCTAGAAATTGGGTAATAAAGTAGGGTAGGAACCTTTTTTGCGTTAACAGCGAAGATTGGCTGCTGTTGTTCATTGTCTTTCCTTGGATGATTACCAGTTGGTTAAGTAGTTTGAGACTAGGTTGTTGATCAGCTCTTTACCATCAATAGGCTCAGAGGCGAAAAATTTATCATCAACGCTAAGTAGAGTAATTCCGTGTACTCCAGACCATAATACACGGCTGGCTTTAACGACTTCGCTTTTCGTATGTTCAGGAGCAATCGCTACTAGCAACTGTTCTAGCATGCCTGTCATTCTATCGATGCGGTTCGATTGCCATTCAGGAAGGTTTTCACCGTTCATGTTGTGCTCAAAGATAAGCTGCCAACGGTGAGGGTGTCTCTGTGCAAAATCGTGGTAGCAGTAGGCAAGGTTGAATAGAGCTTGTTGAGGGTTGCTCGATTGTTCAACAGTTGCAGCGGATTCTGACGCCAGTTCATCTAATGTTTGAGCGACCACATGCAAAAGCAGTAGGTTGTAATTACCAAATACATTTACTAAGGTACTTGGAACGTAACCAATCATATTGGCGATTTTACGTAGACTTAGCTCGTGATAAGAGTGCTCTTCTAAGAAGTCGGTTACCGTTTTTAAGGTTAATTGCACTAATTGTTCGCGAGTATGATCGTTTCGTCTTGCCATGGGTACTTTCTATTAAATGAACATCGTTCAATATTTTAATGCTGCCCCAGAGTGCCGTCAATCCCTTCGCTAGTTTAGTAATCAATTAATAGCCGCAATATTATGATACATGTGTAAACACGGTGAATATTTCATTGTTCTTTGTTAACGAGTATGATTAAGGTGTCGAAAGATAAAAAACCTATAAAGGATAATAATGAAACGATTTTTCTCACTAGTCGCGATCCTGTTGGTAACAGTCGCGGTGACGCCAATCGCGGAAGCGAAAAAGTTTGGTGGTGGTAAGTCATTTGGCAAAAGCTTTAAAACGGCTCCAGCACCAAAACAACAAAACACGAATTCGATCCGTCAAGATCAAACAGGTAAGAACACAGCAGCTAACTCTAGCAAGAAAGGCCTTATGGGCGGTCTGCTAGGTGGTTTACTTGCTGGTGGTCTTTTAGCTGCATTCTTTGGTGGCGCATTTGAAGGTATCCAGTTCATGGATATTCTGATTATGGGTCTGATTGCTTTCCTAGCGTTTAAATTCCTACGCGGAATGTTGGGCGCGAAGCAGGGCTCAATGAATCAGCAGAATGCACGTGGCCAACAGCCAGCATTCGGCGGCATGGGTCAGAACAAGTTTGAACAACCTAAGCAACAACCAAATGTTCATAACTTCGAGCAAACACAACCTCAATCACAAGGCGCTGCTGGTGGTTTCGGTTTTGGTGCACAAAGCGATGTTCCACATAACTACCCACCGGGCTTTGATCAAGCGGCATTCATCAATGGTTCTCGTGAGCACTACCGTACACTGCAAGGTGCATGGAATCACAACGAGCTAAACACGATTGAAGAATACGTATCTCCAAGCCTATTTGAAGACCTAAAAGCTGAGCGTAATAAGCTAGACGGTGATCAGCACACAGACGTAATGTACGTTGATGCTGAAATCGTTCGCGCAGACCACGATGGTAGCAAAGCACAGCTAAGCCTTCAGTTTAGCGGTCGTTACCGTGACACAGCGGATGGCGTTGAAGAAGATATCACTGATATCTGGCATCTAGAGCGTGACCTAACAACTAACAATGCACCATGGTTAATTGTTGGTATTCAAGGTTAATTCCAGGATTTAACTCAACATCAATAGGATGTAGTTATTCGGAATAACACCAAATAATAGAAAGCCCCTGCTGAGAAATCAGCAGGGGCTTTTTTGCGTCTAATGATATGTATCTTAGTTAAAGATTGGATTAACCTGAGACTAACTAACTGATTTTATTTGGATGTAATGAGTAATGACAAAGTTCTTTGAACCCGTATTGGAGCCTGAGGTTACTTTGCAGCAGAAACAGATAATTGCGAACGAATGCGAAGAACATATATCGACCCATTGTTTAGGCTGCGCTGCTTATCTGGCTTGTGAGCGTCATGCAGAAGTATGGGATCACTGATGTTTGAATGGGCTAGATCGCTTAGTTATTTGTAGGAGCGGGTTAGTGTTTAGGAAGTTGAGGGTTGTTTTAGAAGACACGTTTAGTAAGAGATAAAGCTCAGAAACGAAAAAAGCCAACTCAATGAGTTGGCTTTTCGATTTTCCAATTAAGGAGAATATGGTGGAGGGAGACGGATTCGAACCATCGAAGGCAGTGCCGGCAGATTT
>NZ_JBFSTZ010000011.1:124597-162345 GCF_041467155.1 Vibrio sp. 10N.247.310.23
GCCGGCAGATTTACAGTCTGCTCCCTTTGGCCACTCGGGAACCCCTCCAGGGTGTGTCTTACTCTTCACAAAGTAAGCCTAAATTGATGTTTTCCCATAAGCCCATCAATCAGGTTGTTCTCTTAACTCTCGAAAGAGGTAAGAAGAATATGGTGGAGGGAGACGGATTCGAACCATCGAAGGCAGTGCCGGCAGATTTACAGTCTGCTCCCTTTGGCCACTCGGGAACCCCTCCAGGGTGTTTTTTCCTAACGCATAATGGATAGGCTAAAGAGATGTTTTTCCCAACGCATCTCTCAAGTGCGGAGCGCATCATAGCAAACACGCTAAACCTGTAAAGGGTTTTTCTTATGGTTTTGTGTTAAATGCTGCCTTTTTGGGCAAAGATGGCGAAAAGTACGCATATTGCTCGTGAAGTGAACATCTATACTAAGGTTTACGTACTGATAGGTAACACCTTGAGGTGACTGGCTTTCTGTATTGCGTTCAATGTGTCTAAAACATGATGAAACGTAAATGGAATTTAATCTAGATTTACACTTCTTGACGTTACAGCATTCATCAGTTGATAGAATACGGTTAATTTCATTTATAGATATTAAACCTTACTTGCAGACCATTATTATGAAGCATAAATCTGTTTTAACCCTGCTTAGCTTGTCTATTCTTATGGCGTCTCCAGCCGTACTTGCTAAACGTATGGGCCCTAGCACTGTCACTGTTGTTACTGAGCAGGTTGATATTCACCAAGTTAGCCAATCTCTTTCGTTGGTCGGTAAGTTAGAAGCCGAGCAATCGGTAATGATCACTTCTGAAGTGGCTGGCAGAGTGGACTCTATCAACATTAAAGCCAATCAAGATGTCACTAAAGGGCAGATGTTGGTTCAGCTTGATGACGACAAAGCGAAAGCGGCGGTTGCAGAGGCTCAAGCTTATCTAAAAGACGAGCAACGTAAGCTAGCGGAATTTCAACGCCTAGTGAAACGTAACGCGATCACGCAAACTGAAATTGACGCTCAGAAAACGAACGTAGAGATCGCCAACGCTCGTTTAGCTGCTGCAAATGCCAATCTGAAAGATCTTCACATCAGCGCGCCATTCTCGGGCACTGTTGGTTTTATCGACTTTAGCCGCGGTAAAATGGTGACTGCAGGTACCGAACTCGTGACCTTAGATGACCTATCGGTAATGCAATTAGATCTGCAGATCCCGGAGCGCTACCTTTCTAAACTGTCTAAAGGTATGAAAGTAACGGCTCGCACTAGCGCATGGGGCGACACTCAGTTCACTGGTACTGTAGTAGGCATTGATTCTCGTATTAACGCTGAAACCTTGAACCTTCGAGTTCGAATCCACTTCGACAACAATAATGATTATCTAAAGCCAGGTATGTTAGTGGCGGCGGATATGGACTTCCCACCAGTGGAAGCGCCAATCATTCCAGTTCAAGCGCTTGAGTATTCAGGTACGAAGCGTTTCGTTTATGTTATCGACGAAGATAATAAAGCAACTCGTACAGAAGTTTTCCTTGGGGCACGTATCGATAACGAAGTCGTGATCGACAAAGGCATCGAAATTGGCCAGAAGATCGTGGTGCAAGGTATCGTGAACATGCGTGACGGCGTCTTGGTTCAAGAGCTTGCCGTTAATCGCCCAGCTGATGCAGCAAGTGATAAAAAAGCACAAGAAGGCGCTAACTAATGTTGTTATCTGATGTTTCTGTAAAGAGACCAGTAGCGGCCGTCGTATTGAGCCTACTATTGGTTGTGTTTGGTATTGTCTCTTTCAATAAGCTCGCGGTTCGTGAGATGCCAGATATTGAAAGCCCGGTAGTATCGATCAGTACTCGTTATGAGGGTGCGTCTGCCACCATCATTGAAAGCCAAATAACCTCCAACCTTGAAGACCAGTTATCCGGCATCAGTGGTATCGATGAGATCGAATCCACAACGCGTAACGGTATGTCGCGTATCACGATTACTTTTGAGCTTGGTTACGACCTCAATACCGGTGTGAGTGATGTTCGTGATGCTGTAGCTCGTGCGCAGCGTTCATTGCCCGATGAAGCCGACGACCCAATTGTTTATAAGAACAATGGTAGTGGTGAAGCTTCGGTCTACATCAACTTAAGTTCGACGGAGATGGACCGAACGCAGTTAACCGACTACACCGAACGTGTGTTGATTGACCGCTTTAGTTTGATTTCTGGCGTGAGCTCGGTGGATATCTCAGGTGGCTTGTACAAAGTAATGTACGTGAAGCTGAAACCTGCGCAGATGGCGGGTCGTGGCGTTACTACCTCGGACATCACTTCTGCGTTAAACAGTGAGAACATTGAAAGCCCAGGTGGTGAAGTACGTAACGATGCGATTGTGATGTCGGTTCGTACTGCTCGTTCTTACACTGAAGCTGAAGATTTCGAATACCTAGTCGTTAAACGTGCCTCTGATAACACACCTATCTACTTGAAAGACGTAGCGGATGTTTACATTGGCGCAGAAAACGAGAACTCGACCTTTAAGAGTGACGGCGTTGTTAACGTAAGTATGGGTATCGTGCCTCAGTCAGATGCGAACCCACTTGAGGTGGCTGACTTAGTCCATAAAGAAGTCGAAGCAATTCAAAAGTTCTTGCCAGACGGTACTCGTTTAGCTGTCGACTATGACTCAACTGTCTTTATCGACCGTTCAATCTCTGAGGTTTACAGCACGCTCTTTATCACGGGCGGCTTGGTTATCCTTGTGCTTTATATCTTTATTGGTCAAGCACGTGCAACACTTATTCCAGCGGTAACCGTACCTGTATCTCTGATCTCGTCGTTTATTGCCGCGTACTACTTCGGTTTCTCTATCAACCTGATTACCTTGATGGCACTTATCCTGTCGATTGGTTTGGTGGTAGATGATGCGATCGTGGTGGTTGAGAACATTTTCCACCATATTGAACGTGGTGAGTCACCGCTGCTTGCGGCCTATAAAGGTACTCGTGAAGTAGGCTTCGCGGTAATCGCAACAACGCTTGTATTGGTAATGGTATTCCTACCAATCTCGTTCATGGACGGCATGGTTGGCCTATTGTTTACCGAGTTTTCTGTATTGCTTGCGATGTCGGTGATCTTCTCGTCGCTAGTCGCATTAACGCTAACGCCAGTGCTAGGCAGTAAGATCCTTAAAGCGAACGTTAAACCAAACCGTTTCAATTTGTTTGTCGAGCGCGTATTTGGCAAGCTTGAGTCTGGATACCGCGCGGTATTGCGCCGTGCTCTTAACTGGCGTTGGGCCGCTCCAATCATCATTATCGCGTGTATGGGCGGTAGTTATGGCTTGATGCAACAAGTGCCGTCGCAACTGACGCCACAAGAAGACCGTGGTGTTATATTTGCGTTTGTTCGTGGTGCCGATGCAACCAGTTACAACCGTATGTCTGCCAACATGGACATCGTTGAAGAACGCTTAATGCCATTGCTTGGTCAGGGCTTCTTGAAGTCATTCAGTATTCAATCACCAGCGTTTGGTGGTAATGCGGGTGACCAAACGGGCTTCGTAATCATGATCCTAGAAGACTGGGATGAGCGTGACGTTACCGCACAAGAAGCGTTGAACGAAGTTCGTAAATCGTTGAACGGCATTCCAGATGTGCGTGTATTCCCGTTCATGCCGGGCTTCAAAGGTGGTTCAAGTGAGCCTGTTCAATTCGTACTTGGCGGTTCTGATTACTCTGAACTTCAGAAGTGGGCAGAGCTCTTAAAGCAAGCGGCTGAAGATTCTCCAATGATGGAAGGCGCGGACATCGATTACTCTGAGAAAACACCAGAGCTATTGGTAACCGTAGATAAGCAGCGTGCAGCAGAGCTAGGTGTTAGCGTTTCAGACATTTCAGATACGTTAGAAATCATGCTTGGCGGCCGCAGTGAAACGACCTTCGTTGACCGTGGTGAAGAGTACGACGTGTATCTGCGTGGTGATGAAAACAGCTTCAACAACGCGAACGATCTAAGCCAAATCTACATGCGAACTCAGTCTGGTGAGCTGGTTACACTTGATACGCTGACGCACATTGAAGAAGTGGCTTCATCGATTCGTTTGTCGCACTACAACAAGCAGAAATCGGTGACCATTAAAGCGAACCTAATGGAAGGTTACACGCTGGGTGACGCGCTCGATTTCCTTGATGAACAAGCGATTGAACAGCTACCGGGCGATATTTCAGTGAGTTACTCTGGCGAGTCAAAAGACTTTAAAGAGAACCAATCAAGTATCTTAGTGGTATTTGCGCTAGCGATGCTGGTCGCGTACTTGGTACTGGCCGCGCAGTTTGAAAGCTTCATTAACCCGCTGGTGGTGATGTTCACTGTACCTATGGGTATCTTTGGTGGCTTCTTAGGTTTGGTGTTGATGAATCAAGGGCTCAATGTCTACAGCCAGATTGGTATGATCATGTTGATCGGTATGGTGACCAAAAACGGTATCTTGATCGTAGAGTTTGCTAACCAACTTCGTGACCGTGGCATTGAGTTTGAAAAGGCGATCATTGATGCTTCTGCTCGACGCTTACGTCCAATCATGATGACGGCATTCACGACGCTGGCTGGTGCAATTCCATTGATTACTTCAACGGGCGCAGGCTATGAAAGCCGAGTGGCTGTGGGTACGGTTATCTTCTTCGGTATGGGCTTCGCGACATTGGTTACTCTGTTCGTAATTCCTGCGATGTACCGACTGATTTCAGGATCAACACGCTCTCCGGGTCACGTGGAAGCGGAACTTAATAAAGAGCTTAGCCATGACAACGTGGGAAGAACCAGTCACGGTTAATGAACACGCACGATTAATGAACACGGAATAGTGTAACAATATTGAAAAGCCTGCGTTTGCTCCTAGCGAATTGCAGGCTTTTTTTGTATAACAAACAGAGCTCAACGAATTAATACAATAGATCGAATAAAGGAAAGTAAAGTGGCTGAATTTAAATACAAAGATCTTTCTCAAGAAGAACAAGATAAGCTGGATGCAGCAACCTTTCGTCGCCTGCTAGCACACCTAGATAACAATAAAGATGTGCAGAACATCGATCTGATGATCTTGGCTGGCTTCTGCCGAAACTGTTTCAGTAAATGGTACAAAGCGGAAGCAGAGCAACAAGGCTTAGACTTGGATATCGATGACGCTCGTGAGCGTGTATACGGCATGACTTACGATGAGTGGAAACAAAACCATCAACCAAAAGCGACGCCTGAACAACTTGCGGCATTTGAAGCGAAGCAGAAGCCAGAGTAATTTGTTCTCGTTAGTGGCTGATTAATAGAATGAATAAACAAAAAGGGCCCATCAAGGGCTCTTTTTTATTTCTAACTACCGGCTTATATGAACTTAAGCCAACTCACTCGTTTGAGAGAAAGCTTCTAGCTTCGCTGCATAAGGTTGTAGGTCTCCGATATTCAGATTTACCCACTCGTCATTGAAGTAAGTGTCTAGGTAACGCTCACCACTGTCACACAGTAAAGTCACGATAGAACCTTTTTCTCCACGTGCTTTCATTTCACTGGCTAATTGAAGCACACCGTACATGTTAGTCCCGGTTGATGCGCCGACCTTGCGACCAAGAATGTCAGATAACCAATGTGTCGTTGCGATACTTGCTGCGTCTGGGATTTTACGCATTTCGTCAACCACACCAGGAATGAAGCTTGGTTCTGCTCGTGGGCGACCAATGCCTTCAATCTTGCTGAATGTACTACATTTCACGTTCGCATTGCCTGTTTGGAAGTATTCGTGGAATACAGAGTTCTCAGGGTCCACAACACAAAGCTTAGTTTCATGTTGTTGGTAGCGAATGAAACGGCCAATCGTCGCTGAAGTACCGCCAGTACCTGGGCTCATTACTACCCAAGCCGGAACTGGGTGATCTTCCATCTGCATTTGATTGAAAATCGAGTTCGCGATGTTGTTGTTACCACGCCAGTCGGTTGCGCGCTCAGCGTAAGTAAATTGATCCATGTAGTGACCATTCAATTCTTCTGCTAAACGGCGAGACTCATCGTAAATTTCATCTGAGCGGTCCACAAGATGCGCTTGGCCGCCGTAGAATTCAATTTGCTCGATCTTTTTCTTCGCTGTGCATTTTGGCATTACCGCGATAAATGGAAGGCCAAGTAGACGAGCAAAGTACGCTTCAGATACCGCAGTACTGCCCGATGAAGATTCAATAATTGTTGTTTCTGGGCCAACCCAACCGTTACAGATAGCGTATAAGAATAGAGAACGCGCTAAACGGTGCTTTAAAGAGCCTGTAGGGTGTGTACTTTCATCTTTAAGGTAAACATCAATGCCTTCGATACTTGGTAGATCGAGCTTGATAAGGTGCGTATCCGCTGAGCGTTGGTAGTCCGCTTCAATTTTACGAATCGCGTTGTTAATCCATTGATGGTCAGTGCACATAAACGTTCTCCTGATCGAGTGTAGGAATTCTTTGTAATTGGTATGGTTCTAATTTATCTATAATCGGAGAGAAAAACTTTGCCATATTTGCTTTGTTTTGCTTAAATTGTAGAAAATTATTCTCTTTAAATGCGATTTGGTGAAAGTGTGATAGATGCCGTAGATAAAAAAATATTAGGGTTACTGCAAGAAGACAGCACCCTGTCATTGAACGATATTTCTGAAGCGGTCAATCTCACTACAACGCCTTGTTGGAAAAGGCTTAAGCGCCTCGAAGAGAACGGTATTATTGAGAAAAGGGTCGCGTTATTGAACCCGGAAAAACTGGATCTTTCCTTTACTGCGTTCGTATTGGTGAAAACCAGTGATCATTCTCATGAGTGGTATGGTCGTTTTGTGAATACTGTGTCGGAATTTCCAGAAGTGATGGAGTTCTATCGCATGGCTGGCGAATATGATTATATGATGAAGGTTCAGGTTAAAGACATGAAGTGCTTTGATGACTTCTATAAGCGCTTGGTGAATAGCATTGATGGTATCTCTAATGTGACCTCGACGTTTGCGATGGAACCATTGAAGTACACGACAGCATTGCCGCTTTAAGCTGCGCCTAGTAATAGATTAACTATCGCTTTAGTTTAACTATCTTCTCAGTTTAGATCTCGTCTCTGCGATAAAGAAAAGGATTATTAATGTTTGCAAAAGTATCTACCGCTATCCAGCTGGTACTGGCGGTCGCCATTTTTTACTTGGGTTACACCATCTACTCATTGACTAATAAAGTCGGTGAAATCGTTGATACTTACCCGCAAGTTATCGAAGACATATCGGGCCTCACCAAAGGGCTCAAAGTAGAAGAGCTATTAGCGCTTGCAGAACATGTCAGCGATCTTGCTCCTCAGGTGTTAAACACTGTCGAAGAAGTTAGAAAGACGATCGATGATGTGAATCAAACCGTAGCCTCGGTCGACAACAAAATCCCTGCGATATTAGATGAAGTGAAAAATGTTCGAACGGAAGTCGAGCAGGTAAGAACCGATGTTATTCCACCAACATTAACTGAATTAAAGAGATACCGCGTAGACGTAATGCCACCAATGCTCGCTGAAAGTAAGTCTTACCGCGAACAGACTATTCCTGTCATCGTCACGGAATCTGAAATGCTACGAGCGGAAGTCCCAGGTATTTTGGCACAAGCTAATTTGTTAGCTGATAAGAGTAAGGAACTCGCTCAGGGAGCCGCTGAGGGCGCGGTGAAAGGCGTAGTGTTATCGCCATTTAACCTTCTACGAGACGCAGGTGATGGCATTAAAACGCGAGTTCAAGGCGAGTTTGAGCCAACGTTAGAAGTTGAGTAGGTTTTATTGATTTTTGCGTGACGAGTTTTCTTAAGCGTCATTAAAGAAAGAGGCTAGGTATTAAACCTAGCCTCTTTTTGTTTGTGCGTATTTGGGGCTTGTAAGAAGCGTTTATCCGCTATTTATTTGAGTGCTATTTAGTAAAACGCATCACACCTTCTTGTACTGCTGTCGCTACCAGCTCACCTTTCTGGTTGAAGATCTCGCCGCGCACTAGGCCGCGAGTGTTCGCTGCCGTTGGGCTTTCAATCGCATAAAGCAGCCATTCGTCCATTTTGAATGGGCGGTGGAACCAGATTGAGTGGTCAATCGTCGCCACTTGAAAATTTGGCGTCATGATAGAGACTTCATGTGGGTGAAGCGCCGTCACTAAGAATCCCCAATCCGATGCGTAGGCAAGCAGGTATTGGTGGATCAAGTGGTTGTCTGGCATTGCGCCATTTGCTCTTACCCAAAGGTACTGCTTCGCTTCCGCCTTCTTAGGATTGAGCGGATTCACGACCGTCACAGGGCGCATTTCAATCGGCTTTTCGCCACAGAAGGTTTTGCGCAGTTTCTCTGGTAGGAACTCCGCAATGTGACTCGCTAACTCGGTTTCAGATGCAAAGTTCTCTGGCCCAGGAATATCAGGCATTGAAATCTGGTGCTCAAACCCTGGCGCATCGCCATGATAAGAAGCAGTGAGATAGAAAATAGGGCGGCCATTTTGAATCGCTTTTACACGGCGTGTGCTGAAGCTGCGTCCATCTCGTAGGTTCTCAACATCGTAAATGATTGGCTTTTCAGGATCGCCGGGAAACAGAAAATAACTGTGGAACGAGTGAACACTACGGTCGTCTTGAACGGTATAACGAGCAGCAGAAAGCGCTTGTCCCAATACCTGACCGCCGTATACCTGTGGTAGGCCTAGGTTCTCACTTTGCCCACGGAATAAACCTTCTTCCAGTTTTTCTAGCTGAAGTAAACTTAGTAATTCTTGTAAAGGTTGACTCATCGCCAGCATTCCTCTTCGTAAAATGGGTGTCAGATTATGGTGTTAATCATTTAGCTTAGTCAGATATCTGTCAATAAATCATAGGGTTTCAAGACAGAATATGAAAGCTCTCTTATAATTGGTGAGTAGATTTGCCGAGTCCGGCAAACATGTTGAGAGAAATTGAATATGAAAAAGGCTCTAATTCTTATTACGTCTTTAGTATCGTTTGGCCTACTTGTTGGTTGCCAAGCAACATCAGAAACGAGCGCTTCTCAAGAAGTGGTTGCAGAGAACACTCAAGTGATTTCAGGAACAGTAAGCTACCGTGAAAGAATTGCATTGCCAGAGAATGCAGTGGTTACCGTTACGCTAGAAGATATCTCACTGGCTGATGCACCATCGACGGTTATCGCAACTCAAGAGTTCACCACAGACGGTAAGCAAGTACCGTTCGCATTCGAGCTGAGCTACGACAACGACAAAATTAAAGCTAACCACCGTTACAACATGCGCGCATCGATTCATGTTGACGGTAAACTGCGTTTCATAACGGACACGATTAAGTCAGTAATTACTGATGTAGAAAATACACAGCAAGCAGACCTACGTTTGGTTGGTGTTCGTTAATCAGAAATCGATGCCACTGTTAAGGCATCTTGATTAACGTCTTTCGATAAATGGCAGCTCTAGGGCTGCCATTTATATATTCTTAGTTTGATCTTTCCGGCATCACTCACTTCAACCCCTTCTTTAACCAAATGCCGCTTTTGTCGGTCGAATGAATCGTCCTTTAAAGAGATCTCTCCCTTGCTGTTTATCACTCGATACCAAGGCAGTTTGCTACCTTCTGGCAGGTTACCCAGCGCTTTACCAACATGGCGCGCATAGCCCGGAAATCCTGAAAAACGTGCTATGTCTCCATAAGTTGTTACTTTTCCATATGGAATTTGGTGAATCACAGCAAAGATTTGGCTCAAAAATTGGTCCATACTAAATGTTCCTAGTTCATAAATACCAATCACAGTAAGTAAGTGTTCAAAAATAGCGCAGGGAAAAAGCTTGAGAGCAAGGCAGCTCTTTTTGATAAGAAGCTTTGATAAGTAGTTATTCTCCAATCAAAAAATCTAACGAGGTTATCGAGTTTTTTAACAAGCTAGGGTGACCAGTTAATTACTACGATTGGTATGGTACCACGGATCGGTAGAAGGAGAGGGCTATGGTATTTACAACGTTTCAGTTCTTGATCACCACATTATTAGCGGTTGTTTGCGCGAGAGCAATCAGTTTAAGTGAGGGAGATATCCCGGTGCTTGCAATGGTCATTCCTGCCTTATGGATTTTACCGCAGGGAGGCATAGCAGGATTAGCTTTGCTTGCTGCCATGACCACTTATGGTCTAACCCTTCCTTTGCAGCCTATCACGCTGTCTGTCAGTGCGTGGGTACTGTTCCCGCTATTGATGGTGGTCTTTTCAAGACGCAGTAGTTTGTCGGTCGTGATTATTTCCGGCTTGATTGTGACTACTTTGCAGGTCGGGATCATGGTGACACAATCAGCAGGCAAGCTTGAAGGCGTCCCGTGGGTTACCACACTTCAAACCTTATCAATCATCGTGATTTGGTGGGCGGCAAATCATCTTAAGCCTGCTAGCCGACACAGCTGGTGGTCATTAGGCTTAATACTTCCATTATGGATAGCCGATTTACCTTATGCCGCTTTGGTTGCCTTGTGTGTAACGGGCATCATGGCATCGATGGAAACGCTGACGCGCTTGAAAACCTTCCGCTGGAATAAACTATTATGTTGGACACTGCCAACGGTTGGTTTTGCGGCTTTGGTGATTACCCCAAGTATCGAAGTACCTAGTCCAGTTTTTGTAGTATGGTTGTGTCTATTAGGCACCGCGTGGATGACAGACTACATCATTCGCACAGAAGATAACGAAGATATCGATATCTAGTACTCCAGCAATCCAAACCTTCCAAATGCAGGTAAATGGTGAATTTACCTGCGATTTTCTAGTGGTTTGAATAAAGGATAAGCACTTAGACCGCAATTGTTCAAAAATAGGGTGGAAGGGCTTGCAATGGTTGCTGTGATGCTTAATAATCCCATCACTCTTTGAGGCAAGCCTCTTAGAAAACGAATCTATGGGGGCCTGGTCCTCCCGCAACAATAGCTCGTGAACTCGGTCAGGCCTGGAAGGGAGCAGCCGCAGCGAGTGACTTGTGTGCCGGGATGTGGCTGGGTTCCCACCCCTTATGATGTTTGCAAACTAACTTAGCATAAATTGCAAAGAAGTTAGCAAATTTGCACTATAAGTCAGCATAGTCTATTTTTTGTTGTAGGTTTACAACAAAAGTGATGCGCACTATGTTTGACCAAACCAAAAAATCCTCTCACGTTCACAACATCTGCAAGTTCATGAGCTTGAAAAATGATGCTGTTGTTCGCACTCTCTCTGTTTTAGAGTTCGATTTTTGTTTCCATCTCGAATATAACCCTGATGTTAAAGGGTACATATCTCAACCACACGGTTTTTATTACTACTTTAATGGTCGCAAGTGTCGTTATACGCCAGATTTTTTAGCCGATAATCATAACGACCAATCTACTCTTATTGAGATTAAGCACTCAAGCCAGATTTTAAAACCAGACTTCAGGCTCCGATTTGCTGAAAAACAGCGAGTAGCACTAGAAGAACAAGGAAAACGCCTTGTTTTAGTGACAGAGAAACAAATTCGTATTGACCCAATATTTAGTAACTTAAAGCTGTTACATCGTTACTCTGGTTTGCATACCATCACTAAAGCGCAAAAGTCTGTTCTCGGATTTATACAACGTAGACAGAAAGTACAATTACGCGAAATCTCCGACCACTTAGGACTGTCTGAGCATGAAACTCTGATATCAACACTCTGTTGGCTATCGTCAGGGAGAGTTAATACTGATATTAGAAGCTCTGATTTTGGTTTGAATAGCTACGTTTGGTGTTAGGTATGACGTCAGATTTTGATGACGTTTTTGGTTTCATTGATGAAATGGAAGCTTCTGCCAACGAAGCGGAATTAGTAACCCAAATACCGAGTGATTTATTTGAAGAAGATAAATCGTATCTCCCTTCCATTGATACCTATCCTGTAAAAACTCAACAAGAAGTATTACGACGTCTTAAAGTCATTCAATTTACTGAAAAACGTCTAAAAGGTGGGTGGACAGAAAAAAATCTTGTACCGATTTTAAATCAGGTTGAACAAGAGCTAGGGCTATCTCCACCGAGTTGGCGAGTTCTTGCCGGCTGGAAGAAAATGTATTTTGAATCAGGGAGAGCCGTTCTTTCGCTCATTCCTAAACACGCCCAAAAAGGAAATAGAACCGTTCATACAGATTCACAGTCGCTCATTGATGAAGCGATTGAAAAAAAATACCTGACTAAAGAGCGTTTAAGCGTTGCAGAGGCTTACCGCTATTACAAAAGCCGAGTAATTAAAGCCAATCAAGAAATAGTCGAAGGCAAAATCAAGCGAATTAGCCAAAGAGCATTTTATGACAGAGTGAATAGTTTACCACCCTATGATGTTGCAGTGGAAAGGTATGGAAAGCGATATGCAGATAGAGAGTTTCGTTCTGTAGGCCAGCAAATAGAGGCGACGAAACCGATGGAGTACGTTGAAATTGACCATACTCCAGTCCCTGTCATACTGATTGATGATGAATTGGATATTCCATTAGGTCGCCCATATCTAACCATGCTCTATGACAGGTTTAGTAAGTGCATCGTCGGCTTCAGCGTTAACTTTAGAGAGCCTAGTTTTGATTCCGTCAGAAAAGCACTATTAAGTACTTTGCTAGACAAGCGCTGGGTAAGCGAAAAATATCCCTCAATAACAAATGATTGGCCATGTCATGGAAAAATAGACTATCTGGTCGTTGATAATGGTGCCGAGTTTTGGAGTGATAGCCTAGAGGACTCTTTGAGACCTTTGGTGTCGGATATTCAATACAGCCAAGCTGCCAAACCGTGGAGAAAGACCGGTATAGAAAAGTTATTTGATCAACTAAACAAGGGGTTGGTTAACGCTCTGCCTGGAAAAACATTCACAAATCCCACTCAGCTTAAAGATTACGATCCTAAAAAAGAGTCTGCCGTTAGAGTTTCTGTATTTATGGAGTTAATACATAAATGGGTTATCGACCGCTATCACATGGACTCTGATAGTCGAGAAAGGAATGTTCCTTATCATAAGTGGAATGAATCGAAATGGCTTCCAAATTTCTACCAAGGACAAGCTGCGGCCGAGTTACGTATTGAGTTGGGGTTGTTAAGGCACCGGACGATAGGGATCGCTGGGATAAGGTTGCACAATTTATGCTATCAATCGGATGAGCTCATAGAGTATCGAAAATACAATTCGGTTAATTCACAAGGGAAACTCTTCGTCAGGACAAAAACCGATCCGTCGGACATAAGCGCTATCTACGTTTTTCTTGAATCAGAAAAGAAATACATAAAAGTCCCAGCGGTTGATAACAGTGGGTATACCAATGGGCTTTCGTTGTTCGAACATGAGCGAATTCAAAGAGTGCGCAGGTTGAATACCCGAAGCCTCGTCAATGAAGAGTCTTTAGCCGATACCTATCTCTATATGGAAGCTCTTATTGAAGGGGAAGCTGAGAGAATGCGTAGTTCTAAAAACAAAAAGCTCACCCAACCTAAAACAGGGAACACTTCTAAGATTGCAAAATACAGAGATGTTGGCACGGAAGGACCTGGCTCAATCGTTAGAAAAAATGAAAGCAGTAATTCAGCATTAAACGTTGTTAGTACTCAACTATCATTGGACGATGATGATCTTGAAGAGATAGAGGGCTACTAATCGTGAATTTTACTTCCATGCAGTGTGAACAATTGAAAGCCTACGATAATTGTTTTATTGAGTACCCCGAAATTACGGAGATCTATTCGATATTTGACCAACTTCGCTTTAATCAATTACTAGGCGGTGAACCTGAGTCATTCCTATTAACAGGCGAATCGGGAAGTGGAAAAACCGCTTTGATCAATAACTACCTTTCACGTTTCAATACAGGAACGAGTTGGTCCAAGCAAACAGTCCTAAGTACCCGAATTCCTAGTCGAGTAAATGAACAAAATACTCTGACTCAATTTCTCGTTGATCTGGACTCAAAATCAGGAGGACGTTCAGTACGAAAGAGAAATGAAATTGCACTTGCTGAAGGAGTGGTAACTCAGTTAAAACGTAAATCTGTCGAGCTCATTATTGTTAATGAGATTCAAGAGCTTGTGGAGTTTTCGACTGCGGATGAAAGACAAACCATCGCTAATACATTTAAATATATCAGTGAGGAAGCCGGTGTATCCTTTGTATTGGTTGGAATGCCTTATGCTGATGTTATCGCGAAGGAGCCGCAGTGGAACTCTCGATTGAGTTGGCGCAGAGAAATCAATTATTTTAAATTGCTTCAGGTTGAAAGTGACGCGAAAAATACCAACACTCAATACAGTATTGATGCTAAACAAAAGAAACACTTTGCTAGATTTGTGGCTGGACTAGCCTCTAGAATGGGCTACGAGCCAACGCCAATACTGACTAAGAATGAAATTCTATATCCCTTGTTTTCAATGTGTCGTGGAGAGTGTCGAAGGCTCAAGCACTTTTTGAAAGATGCCATGATAATGAGCTTTAAAGAGAACAAAAGTACGTTGAACAAATAAGTACTATCTAGGACATTTATACTGAAATTCCCCTATTTGGAGAACCCATTTGAATGTTCATTAGAACAGGTGATGTTAGAGCAAATAGATAAAGGTTCAGCGTACAATATGAGAGCGATTACAGCAGAGGATAGGATTCTCGCCCCCCGATTTACAGATGCATTACCGCTGAGTACGTTGTTAAGTACAAGTAGCCTGAAAGTATAAAACTGCGATGTTGATAACCAAATCATTGAGACGCTAGTTTTTCCAGCAACACCGCCTTCTCTTCGTCACTCATCTTGTCAATTGCGCACGCTAACTCAGCGCTCAATTCGCTCCTACAGAAAAAGTAATTCAGCGGCACATCTAACTCTTCAGCCATACGTTCAAGCGTACCAATATCAGGCACATGCCTGCCTTTCTCGTAATGATTCATACGACCGCTAGCAGAACTCTGCTCCATACCAATTTTCACCCCTAAATCTTTTTGGGTGATCTTGGCTTTTTTACGCGCAGCTTTGAGCCTCGCAGGGATGGGGTTGTCTTTTTGCACTTACACATTTCTTTTCAACCTTTAGATAACTTAGATTGTCTAAGTTTTACTGATTTTTGTATACTTAGCAATCCTAAGTTTTTATTGCCTGTAAGAGTCACATGAAGAAAGTAACCAGAATTAACCCTCACATGTTTAACCTATTGATTGAAAAAAGGATGGATAATTTCTCCGTCACAGAAGCCAGGGATGCTTTGTTAAACGGTACTTCAGCTTTCCCGAGCAAGGACGACGCGCGGAAGTATGTTTATAAGCAACTTCTATCTTTTGAGGAGAAAGGCTGGCTTTCTGTTATTGGGGCTCGTAGAGACAAACGCTACCATCAAACTAACGAATTCAAAGTGCTCACAATTGAGCCTAGATCGGCTCGAAATAGGAAAGCTAAGGTCGATTCAATAGCTGTTCAGACTCCAGAGTGCTCTCTAAATGCACTGGAGCAAGAGAAGAAACAGCATGAAGGCGAGTTGGCGATTACTCTAGGCGAGATTGAGGAATACCAATCGTTGTTAACGCGTTTCCCAAACAACAAGCAAGATATGCAGCCGCTATTTAATGCAGCAAGAGAACGCTCAGCCAAGCTATTAGGCAGAATTAATGCACTAACCAACTGGATGCAAGTTGCGCAAAGCAAGGCTCCTCAATGTTAAGAGCATGGCAAGCCGAGTGTGCAGCTCAAGCTATCGAGAAATTCACTTCAAATAAGCATTCACATTTTTTCTGCCAAGCGACCCCTGGAGCTGGCAAAACCGTTATGGCCGCCGAGGTGGCGAGTCGGTTATTTGAAAGAGGCATGATTGACTTAGTGCTGTGCTTCTCACCTTCTCTGACTGTTGCAGAAGGGATGCAAAAGACCTTTTCATGGAAACTCGAATGTTCCTTTAATGGAGGTTTGGGTTCTCTTGGGGGCTCTTACACCTACCAATCCATCCGTTTTTTGGATGAAAACTTTTGGAGCACCGTCAGCAAATATCGAGTTTTAGTCGTATTTGATGAGATCCACCATTGTTCGTTTGATGATGAGGGGCGGTCAAACTCATGGGGGCTAGAAATTGTCTCGAAGATCCAAGGCTTTGCTCGTTATACTCTGGCGCTATCGGGTACTCCTTGGCGTTCTGATCGACTACCTATTGTCATGGCCGAGTATTCTGATCCTGATGGCAAGGTTGTTTGCGATTACCAATACGGCTTGCAACAGGCCGTTGAAGATAAGGTATGCCGCCGCCCTAAAATCGTTTTAATCGATAATGAACACCTGAGCGTTAAGGCTGGCAGTGACAATCAACACTTCGCTTCTATTCTTGATTGCCTTAAACAATCCGATGTCTCTTATCAAAGCGTCATTCACAACGAAGACGCTATGAATTACATACTAAATAGCGGTTGCCAAAAGTTAGAGCAGATAAGGCAAGAGTCCCCAAGTGCTGGAGGCTTGGTGGTCGCCTCTTCTATTAAGCACGCTAAAGACATTCAAAAGCGACTTGTTGAGCACTTTAATCAATCAGCATGCATAGTGACTTATCATCACGATAATCCGTTAAATGAAATTGAATCTTTTCGTCATTCAAGCGTTCAGTGGATAGTCAGTGTTGGGATGATAAGTGAAGGAACGGATATTCCAAGGCTGCAGGTTTGCTGTCATATGAGTTCGGTAAAAACGGAGCTTTACTTTAGACAAGTCCTTGGAAGGATATTGAGAGTTAATGATTCACCCAATCAAGAAGCCTGGTTGTATACCTTTGCCGAAGAAAGTTTGATTGGGTTTGCTGAAAGAATTGAGCAGGATATTCCTGATAGCTGCATGTACATTAAACAAGATAACAACGTACCGAGTGGTGTTGATGAAATACGCCTGCAGTCAAGCACTGTATCGGAAAGCGTTCAATCTAATCGACCCCAACCAAGCTTACTTAGTTGGGGAGAAACTTCAGATATGATGAATTCAAATAATGCAGGACTCACTTTAGCTTTGGATGAGCTGAGATTAGGTCAATTTAAGCAGAGGGTTATTGCAGCGTTCACTTAAACTGTAGTAACTCATATTAGATCTTACACATCGGCTTGTTAGTCACGACTAGATCGTACAAGCCGACTTGTTGAAATCGTAACTCATTCTTGGACAATTATGATTTAGAGTATTAGCTTCAAGGCCAGACTAGCACGGGAATAAATCAAACCTTGGGGTGAGTTTTTATTCAAACAATAACGCCTCTCTCCTGTTAAATAATTCAACAAAGAGAAAGGCGCTAGATTACTAGACAGGTTATCTATAACAAGGCTAAAGCTCTATTATGAGCTTTCTTTTTTGAACAACATCAAAAGTTAACTGTCCATTGGTTTGCGATGGTAACGAGTCCTTGCTCGCTATAATATCCATCTCAAATATACAGCTATCAAAACCTTGAGTTAACTGTGCTTGCGTTTGACCAAACACTTCACTCAAGCTCTTATTGTAAGAGCCTGAATTAAGTAGATGCTCACCAGCGTTAATATCTGGTGACACAGTTCTGATATTGGTCTCAATACTATTTTTACAAGTTAGCGTTTCCACTAGGTAAGAGTATGTATGGTCTGCCTCAGGAGCCCATGATACATCTATCACTTCGCCTGCAAAGCTTGTCGTTAATGTAAAGGGTAACGGTAGTTCATTCACTGCCAGTGAACTTTGAACAACATCCCCTCTCAATAACTTTACAATGTACTCTGAGGCGCTTGCTGAAACATCTCCACCATAATAGTAAACACCTCCTTCCGCCGATGTTTCAGCTAACGAGAAGTTTAGGCTATCAACTTCAGCAACTAGCTGGTCACCGCCATTAATTGCAACATAGTTAAACGAACTATCTTGAACATATCCTTCGATTTCAGCCTCGGATGGGCTTGTTACCGATAATGCAAAGAACACTCGTAAATCAGAAGCTGCATAATCACTACTGTAACGAGTGACAGTATCCTCTGAGTTTGCAGAGGAAGAGCTACCGCCGCCGCTTCCTCCACCGCAACCTACAAGTAACGTTAACATCAGCGCACAGTATAATTTCTTAAAATGACCCACTTTTATTCTCCTTCAAAATAGGTCGTACTTTACGTGTACCAAACCAGTAGCCCAAGCACATTAAAGGAAACATTGCTAATGTCCGCCATAGGTTATTTAAACCGACTAACTGGAATAAATATACAATCCCAAAGAAATATAAAAACGATACAGCTATACACAAAGTGAAGTACGGATATTTATTGCGTACAGGCCTCAGCACTGGTGCGAATATGATCGTAATCGTATAGACAACACTTCCGAGAGCAGCCAAAAGATAATCACCTTTAAAAAAAAGAATCCCTACTCCACACCAAAGCACACTACATATAGCAGTTACATCCCATTTATCATCTCTGTTAGTCACATCTCACCACCGTATTACAACCGACTGACGCGGCATCGTTAATTGTCCCTACATTTTCTACAGTTTGCTTGATAACCGGAGCCCCAAAATACACGGTATCATCTATCATTCCAGCAGCCTTTCCTGCAGGACCAATCATCATACCAATAAAATTAGGCCAACTGGAGTCTAAACCCCATGCAGCCGTTGCCAAGTACCCCCCCGCAACAGGGTTCAATGCACCAACCCCAATCGACATCGTAGATAAAACATTCGCGCCGATTTGAGCGGTTTCTTCAGCTGTAGTTTCAAGATAATCAGACATTGGCTGTCCAGCTTCTTCCGCTAAATATGCATTTGCAGCATTTTTCTGAAATGTTTCTTTATCCACATACATACGCTGTCCTCGGTAATTTACCCAGCCCATCTCGTTATAAAGATAGATAGTAATCACACTCATAGCAGAACGCATCACTGCATCTCGACTATTCGCTCCGCTCGCAGCTGCCGCAATACCCGACACAATTATCATACCTCCAGCTTCCTGAAGCGTCAGCGTTTTATCACCGTCATGAACAATGCCACCGCCAAGCTTACCAATGACACCACTGATAAAGCCTTGCTTGAAGCTGCCACCTTGCAGCTCATGGAAGCCGCCTTGCACCACACCATGAGCGACGGGCAGAGCGGCGCCAAACGGACTTGTGCCACCCGCAGCACCATGAGCTACCCCATAGGTGACACCCGCAGACAGCCCTCCTAACACGCCAGCTTGCATCGAGTCACCAAAGTCACCTGTCGTGATATAAGTTGTAGTAAAAGAGGTACTAGCCCCTGAAGCCATCACTGCTCCTATAGTTTCTGTTCCAAAAACTCCAGCGGCTCCATACCCCATCGCGATAGCGCCAACCACCATCCCTGCCATTTGTATTGCCGGGTTTTCAAAGGTTTGACTCACCACAAAAAAGGCCATGGCCGCGGCCCACCACACCCAATGCCCCGTCGGGTCCGTATATTTTAACGGGTTGTTATAAACGTACGCGTAACGGTTGTAACTTTGGCTAAAGCTTGGTTCTGGTACGAACGTGTCCGCACTCAAGAATCGACCAATGGCTGGGTCGTAAAGTCGAGCGTTCATGTTGATAAGACCGCTGCTGTTACCGACATTTTCATGCCCAGTGAAACCGCGCATCTCAGCGTTGGTAAACATCGGTGTGGCTTGTAACTCTGCCGACGCTAAAAGCTCACCAAACGGCGTATAACCACGTTCTATTTGCACTTGCCCATTCGGGTCGGTGATTAAATCTGCCGTCCCTAACGCATCTCGATGGAAGTAAGCGGTTCGGTCAATTTGCTTTTCACTGCCAATTAACGTTTTCACGTGCTCAGCGACCGCCTGACTGTCTGCCATAAATCGGTGGCGCATCGCTGTTACAACCTTACCGTCCGCGTTGGTCGACACCTCTAACTGGTACTCAGGGCTGATGTAGTAGGTTGTGACACCATCAGACGTCTGTTTTACACGCTCTCGCTCACTGCCATACTCATACTGAGCAACCGCGCCATTGTCATTAATGTGCTTGGCCTTGTTAAACGAGTTCCAAGCGATGGTTCTTCCGCGACCTGAAACCATATTGCCGTTGGCATCATACGTGTAATCGCCAACCAATTGCCCGTTGGCATTAACATTAAACTGGCCTTGTCCGGTTTTATACGTCAAGTTTCCATACACATCATAACGGTAATCGCGTTCGACCTGAGCAACGCTGCGGTTATCGCTGTAGTGCCATTGTGTTAAACGGTCAAAATCATCGTACTGGTAGTACTCTTGTTGATTTCGGACAGCACTGACTTTGCGCAGAACGTTACCACGCTCATCGTAAGTATAATGAATGTCTCGAAGGTAGTTATCTCCCATTCCCGTCGTTATGCGTTGAACCGTTCCGCGAGAGCGGTCAATATCACGCCTTGTCAACATTCCATTACCAAAGAGTTCCCCACCAATTCGTCCAAAGTTATCACGACTGGTCGCTACCCAGACAATTTCCGCCGTATCATCGTCTAGACGTTGGTCCATTATCTCTTGAAGCTCTGCCTCCGCAACCACCAAATCATCGAGTTCATCGGTTAAGTTAGACAGTAAATCGGTTTCTTGTCTGGCTAACGCGGCATTTTGCTGAGCTTGCACAATCAATTCATTCGCGCGACGCTCTGCATTATCAGAGGCGGCTTGATAGTGGTTAGCCTGACTCTGCTTTTGGTTTGCCTGAGCACGCTGACGATTCGCAATCGCTTGATAGTGGTTTGCCCATTGATTATAAACTTGCGTTAAGTTAATACTGGCTTGAGCACCATTGAAGCAAAACTTATTGCCTTTCCACGTCGTACAGCGGTGAGTTTGAACCATCCATAATGGTACTTTAGCGGTAAAATACTCTTTCTTTTTACAATTTCCTTTCCAATCTTTCTTAGTACATCGGTCATATTTGTAATACGCGTAGCCATTTTGTGTTTTGTAGTTACTGAACACTCGATTACCAAAAGCTCGCCAGTAATATTGTGCGCTACGACGATAACTCGCGGCGCGGTTAGCATTAATATTGGCACTTCGAAATAACGAACTCGCGCTGGCGCTGAGTTTGTTGGCGGTATGTTGGTAACTATTACTTTTGGCAAACAACTGCGCTGCCGCTTGACGTAAACGCTCAGACTCTTCGATATAAAATTGCGCACTTTTCTCAAGCTCATAAGCCTGCATCTCGAGTTCAACAATGCGTTCTGAGGTGGCTTTTAACGCTTCCTCAATTTGCAGGTATTGGCTATCCCAAATATCAGAATAAGGGATACTCATTCGCTTAAGCAGACCATTCACATCGTAATCTTTATCTAAGTTCATCCCCGACGGGAAAGTCACCCGACTGAGACGACCTTCTTCATTGTACTCGTAGTAGGTCGTGTACTCTGAGCCATCAATGGATAGGGTCATCGATTGAGTGCGTCCCAACGCATCGTACGTATAACGACGTTGGCTACTGTCACTGCTGGAGGCATCCAGTCCGCCTTTCAACGATTGGTCATACTGCCATTGATTGATTTCATCTGGGCGAGTTTCATTGATTTTACGACCGAGTGCATCATAAGTGAACGTGGTGCGCTGTCCTTTCGCATTCTGTTGCCAAACCAGCTCCCCCCACGCGTTGTGACCATACGTCCAAGTGCCCATCGCAGGGTCAATCATCTTGGTTTTATAACCGAGCTGGTCATAACTCAGCTCCGTTATCAGCCCATTGGTATCGGTTTGTGTGAGGTTACCGACTGCATCATAGGTATAACGTAGGGTTGACTGACCATTTTCTACGATTTGGACCGTTTGTCCCAAACCATTGGTTTGCTCAACCTTCTCAAATGTACCGGGGCCCGTTATTGTTGCGGTTAAACCTTGATAGCGAGTGGTCGCAACAAGGTCACCGACATCTTCCGTTGGTTGAGTTTGAGCAGTAGGTCGACCTAGCGCGTCATAAGTAGTTTGTAACCAGTACGTCGCATCCCCTGCAAAATACCCCTCGAAATAAGGCACAGTTTCCCCAACGAGCTGCCCTTTAACATCGTAAGCCTTATCAACCATCACGGTCTTACCATCACCGTTCAATTGCTTGGTGCGTACTTCACGCCCCAACTTGTCAAAATACGTGGTCGATAAACCGCCCTGAGAGGTTTGCGTGGTCACCATGAAGACACTGCGGTCACCCAGCGTCAATCCGTGTTGGTCTAGGCCGGCATCGGCGCCATCGCTCCATTCATAAACTTGCTCAACCCAGTTACCATCGGGCAAAGTTTTCTTAATTTCTCGACAATAATCGTCATAAGTAAACCGGGTCATCAACCCATTCGCATCGGTGACGGTGTCGGGCAATCCACACGAGTTGTTATAAGTGGTCGTGACAAAGTGACCAAGGGCGTTGGTATGTTTCGTCACTCGACCTAAAGCATCGTACAGGGTCGTCGATTGACGCGTTTCACCACTGCCAGTCGTACGCTCTAAGGTGCGAAATCCGCTGGCATTGTAGTCAAATTGCGTCGTTAACGAGAGTGCATGTCCAGGCTCGACGGTTTGCTTAACCAAAGCCCCGGTATTTGCATCATAAGAAAAGGTCGTATTTCTCGTTTGAGAATCGTGACCATTGGATTTGGTCACAGATACATCACGAGGTTTTCCGATTAACCAACGCTGCGTATCATGCTGATAGCGTGTGCTCGTTTTTTCAACAAATCGTTCACCATTACCATCCTCGACCGTTCGTGTGATGGTATCGGGGAAATTAAGCGCATCGTAACCTTGATATTGCGTAACCGTATGGGTCAAAAGGTTTCCTGATGTATCCCAAGCTGATTGACGGCTTTCAATCATTTGTGGCCAAGACTGCCCAGCGATAGGAGACGTCACCTCACGATAGTCAAATTCACTTTGAGCAATCTTTTGGTTATTGATTCGCGTTTGTGTACGCTCAGCATAGGGTGTCCAATCACTGCTGTAGCCGGTCACGGTGGAGGTGAGAGTGTGGCTCGCTAAGTCTTTGGTTTGTATTTCCCCAAATCCGAGCAGGCCCTTATCAGGGTGAGCGTGATACCCTCTATAGAAGTACTCAGTACGGTTCATACCGCCTATGCCATTACTGCGCTTAAGTGCCTTGACCACTTTGAAGTTTGGCTCAACGGTGTATATCCCAAATGCACTTGTTTATGGTCAATAACCGACAAGCCATGAATAAAATAGGTGTGAGTTTTCCGGACTGGAACGAATCTACAGTTGGCCAAACCATTGCCTTTGTTGCTGAAGATAAAGAGATGATGGTTGGACTCGCTTTTCAGCCCTATTTCTCTGTGATGGTAAATGAAGGTTTATTTGAGATCTCCAGTGTTTGTGAGGTGCCTGACATTGCGGTTGAGGTGAGGTTTACCCGTAATCAAACGATTGGGAAAAGTTTTCTGGGCTCCAAGAAACGTCGAATCAAACGTAGCATGGCGAGAGCCGATTTCTCTGGTGATGGACAATCATTACCAGCCACTAATGAAGAGCGAATCATCGATAGTTTTCATCGAATCCCAATCTCCAGCGGTTCATCAGGGGAAAGTTATATTTTGTTTGTACAAAAGGAGTTTGTTAGAGAGCGCGTTGCAGCAAACTTTAATAGCTATGGTTTAGCCACCAATCAAGAAAGAAAAGGCACGGTACCTGACCTACGTTTTTGACCCTTTTATGAAAGCTCTTTTTCGGAGAAGTAAAAACAAGGAGTTACAGACGTAAGAAGAAAAAGGGTATCTTGGTGAATTGTGACTTTAAGCATGCAGAATCAGATTGTTAGAGACTATATTCTACAGTGTCCTGCCGAATAGGCAGCTAAGAAAAATCTGATAACCTAGAATGCCGTTATTGCCTTGTGTCCTGCCGAATAGGCAGCTAAGAAAAAAGCCATGCTTTTATCTTTGACCATAGATTGGTGTCCTGCCGAATAGGCAGCTAAGAATAGGCCAGGAAGAAAGCAACCTTCCTGCTGAACAAGCAGTTAAGAATAAAAACCATCAAGTTTAAGCTTGGTGGCTTTTGTTTGTTTACAATCGGTTTTATTCGTCCCACTTTCTAACATGGAAATGCCCCAAAGTTTGTTTCAGCGCATTCGTCCTAACGGCAGTCTAGCTGATTTTGCTATACTCCAACTAATCTAAATATCCTGTTAGGTTGTGTGCGATGAGCAAAAAAAAGTTGACCGAAAAAGAGCTGTTGAAAGGGATGACTCCTTATAATGCGCACAGTGATTTGCTTGCCAAGAGTGGAACAAAGCCTGATTGGCTATCCTTCGCCGATGAGGTAGAGCGGGTTACAGATGATTTCATGGCTGATCGAAATGAGGTTTTAGATAACCCTAGTTCAGATTTTCTGAACCCTGATATTTTTCTTTCAAACCTCAAGTTAGCGCTTGATAGCCTTCCAGATGGTGATATTGAACTTTGTAACTTGGGCAATGAAATTGGTCGAGTCATTGCTAATTTGAACTCACCAAATAAGACGCTTTTACGTGAAGTAATTTATGGTGTTGAACATGGTTTTGACATGATTAGCAAAGAAAGAGGAACTTCGAATGAGTAAGCTTGATGAATGGGTCGACAACAATATGACATTAACCAGTATCATCATAATGGTTGTGGGTTCAGCACTCGGATACATCCTTGTCTAGTATCAATTACTAAGGCTTCGAGGAAAAACTCAGTTGTTGCAAATTCTGCAACAACTCCAATCTTCTAATTTTGCAACAGCCTGTTGCACAATTGCGATACAACCTGTTTCGTGAATTATTTCTGCCCTATTGCGTGTTTCGAACAAGGTTCTACATTACGGCTAGTAGCCCATTTTGCTATAAACTATTTATGTCATTTTTTAATCGAGAAACGACTTATGAACAAGAAAAGGTTGTCAGAAAAAGAACTACTTGATGGTATCACACTCGATACTGCCCATGCAGATGAGCTTGCAACGGTATCATGGGATGAACTAGGGCTAGAATTCTCAGAAAGCGAATATAAAGCCGTTATGAAGAGAATTGAATCCCTGTTTGATGTGGCTGAACCAGGCACACCCGAAGGTGACGAACTTGAAAAGTTGGTGACTTGGGTTGAAGCGTATGAAGAAGAGCACTTCCCATTTTAAGTTAGCTAGCCCACAACTGAGCAACATTTAGCCCAAAACGTTTCAGAAAACATAATTTCAGCAACAGAGCTAGCTAATGTGCAAAGCATGTACATTACTTATTAATCAACTGTAGAGGTGTTTCCTCGGTCGTTGAACTATTGCAATTTTTTCTCGAGTAGAGAAACAACTCATACCTGCACTTTTTCGAGTTAGACGCTCATTTCGCAGTGTGCGAATCGCAACCTGCGAAATGAACTTATCTTTCCCCTAAATCTTACGTGTCAAATCTAAAGGGAGCTAGCTTAGCTAAAGCACAGACACGACCATAACCACAAAAAGTAGCTCTATTATGCGCTACCTGCGGTCAATAGTGTCAGATATTGAGCCCCTTCAGTTCGGAATGCTTTTTCTAAAAAAAATGGTAATTTTTGCAACCAAAATTAATCATTATAAAACATACAGTTAACCTACTTTTTGATGTCGGATTTCACGGTGAAATTGACAGGTAGACCAGAAGGTTTGAAAGCTTTATTTAGCGGCTTTCCGACAGCAAACGTTATTCTCACTTTGCTATTTTACGTGATAACTCTAGGAAGGTTTTGCCCCAATACGAGTTACGAGCACATCTGAAGCTGCAATACTTACCTCTCAAATTCGTTGAGTAAACTTATAACCAACACCATAAACAGAGCGAATTGGTGATTCGCCCGTAGAGACTTGGCCTACTTTTTTACGAATATTCTTGATGTGAGTGTCGATGTTGCGATCCGATACATCAGCCGTGTCTGAATAAGCCCGATTTAAGATATCGTCACGGCTGAACACTCGACCTGTGTTCTCAAGAAACAGTTTTAGGATCTTGAACTCTTGTGGCGTCAGGTCAATTAAAGCTCCTTCAAAGCGAACTTCAAACTCATCAGGCTTCATTTCAAAACCAGAGTCGATGATCATGGATGCTTGCTGATTTGCCGAATTTATCGGTGTCACTCGGCGCAGCACCGTTTTGATGCGGGCGATGACTTCGCGTGGACTGAATGGTTTACAGATATAATCATCGGCGCCAAACTCAAGCCCCAGCAGTCGGTCAATCTCTTCGCTTTTTGCCGTAATCATAATAATTGGCAGTTGAGAAAATGCCCGAACCTGTTTACAAATATCCATGCCATCGGTATCTGGCAGCATTAAATCAAGCAGCATCATATCAACATGGTGAGTTCTGATATGGTTGATGACGTTTGAACCACTCGCGAGATGTGTTGCTTCAAAGCCACTGTTTTGGCAATACGCCACCAGAACTTCTGCGATATGAGCTTCATCCTCGACAATCAAAACTTGAGGTTTCGTCATAGGTTTACTTCCTTAAACAGTGGTAATCGGATGGTCACTTTTAGGCCGCCAAGTGGGGAATTACTAGCAATAACAATGCCTTGATGCGCTTCGGTAATTTGTTTACACAGAGCCAAGCCTAGCCCTGAACCGCCATGTTCGCGGTTTCGAGAGGACTCGACTCTGAAGAAACGATCAAACAATTTGTTGTGCATCTCAACAGGTACGCTTGGCGCCGAGTCTTGTAAGACTAATGTGAGGTCTTGATCTTCAATCTGAGCAATTAGGTTCACTTGCCCTTTAGCATGCGTATATCGGTAGCTGTTTTCCAATAAATTAGTAAATAGCTGCTTCAGGCGGTCACTATCGCCAAGTATCTGACAACGTTCATTGTTTAGCAGGGGGGTTAACGTCGAACAGTTAACAGAAAGTGGCTTTTGATCGAGTTTTGCTTCAAATCCGCTCAACACTTCCAGTAACAATTGTACTGGCTGCACCACCTCTTTTTTATAGGAGAGTCCACCGACATCGGTGATAGAGAGTTGGTACAGGTCGTTAACGATGCGGCTTAATGAATCCACCTGATCCACCATTAGTTGAATGCGCTTTTCATCGGCTTGGAAAACCCCATCTTGAATGGCCATCAGTTGTCCACGCATCACGGTTAATGGTGTCTTAAGCTCGTGCGAAACATCCGACATCCATACCGATCGGTTATTTTGGTTTTGCTCTAAGGTTTGCGCCAGAATATTCACGTTTTCCGCCAGATGAGCAATTTCATCTTTGCTCTGTTTCTCAACGCGAACTTGATAATCGCCTCGAATCATTCGATAGGTACCAGATATAAGGCGACTGATGGGTGAGACAAGATGTCGCGAGAAAACCCATGCAGTAACAAATGACAGAATAACCACAGCAAGTGCGATGGTGTAGTAATTTCTGGTTTGTTTGGCCAGAAACTCATTCTCTGCACTGTAGCTATTAATTTGAGCGGGTATGAATGAGAGGTAGCCCACTAAGTTACCATTATGCAGAATGCGCTGGTTGCGCGCATCGGAGTGAAACTCTTTACGCCCGATCACCACCTCTTTATTGGCATCAAAAAGACTCACTCGTCTCGGTACGTGAAGTAAGCGACCCAAGCTATATTCGCTCTCCGCCTCTTGTGTTGATTGGTCTGCTTTTCGATGAAAGTTAGCAATACTTTTCCACAATGCGTCATCTTGTTTTAACGACTCCCAGCTCTTTTCTTGGTCGTAAAAAAGAGTCAATTGCTCTTGTAGCGCGGCAACATGCTTTAATTCCTCAGCTTCCACGTAATCATTGAAACCCGTAGATAAGTTATGCGTGACCAGCAGCAACATTAATCCCACCGATGTAAAGCTAGTCACACAGAAAGTGAAGAAGAATTTGTAGAGTAGTTTCAATGTTCTGTCCTAGTAAAGGTTCGCCACACACACCATAAGGAATGGGGCGTTTTTGGTTTAATCTCGCGCTAGTGCTTCTACTGGATCGAGTTTGGCGGCATTGCTCGCGGGTAGAAATCCAAAGACAACGCCAATTAAAGTCGAGCAACTGAATGCTGCGATGATAGAACTTGTTGAATAAATCATTCGAATGTCACTACCCATATACCCTAATGCAAAGCCAACAAAGTAAGCCAAGCCTATTCCCATCAAGCCACCTAAAACACAGACTAACACAGCT
The DNA here is from genome assembly GCF_041467155.1 of Vibrio sp. 10N.247.310.23. NCBI lineage: Bacteria > Pseudomonadati > Pseudomonadota > Gammaproteobacteria > Vibrionales > Vibrionaceae > Vibrio > Vibrio sp. 10N.247.310.23. The sequence continues at coordinate 152,736 of NZ_JBFSTZ010000011.1, forward strand.
TCAATCAGAAATTGGCGCAGGATGTCGGTTTGTCTGGCTCCGACGGCCATACGAATGCCTATCTCCCTCGTGCGCTCGGTAACGGACACCAACATAATATTCATTACCCCAATTCCGCCAACAACCAGCGAGATAAAGGCGATGGCTGAGATGAGCATGGTCATGGTTGATGAGGTTTTCTCAATGTTTTGGCGAATAGCGTCTGTATTGACTGTAAAGAAATCCTCGGCACCATGACGCGCTTTGATGAGCGTGATAATCGCCTGTTCAGCCGCTGAACTTGATACCTCGTCATTGAGTCTTACCGTAATGTCGTTAACATAGCTTTGGTTCAGTAATCGGCCCGATACTGTCGAGTAGGGGAGCCAAACATTCAACGTATCGCTGCTGGTAAGGCTATCATCTTGCTCTGCGGTGACACCGATGACGCGCACAGGCAATTGACCAAGAAAGATGACCTTACCAATCGGGTCCTCCCCCTGAAATACATCGGTTACGACATTGGCGTCAATGATCGCCACTTGCTCGAGCGAATCGATACTCTCTTGACTGAAAAACTGCCCTTTATCGAGCTCAAGCCCCTTAACTCGAAAGTAGTCTAAACCCACTCCCTCAACGCTTCCTGTATGCACTTCACTGGCATAACGAATGGCACCATTCGCTCGTACTGTTGGTGTCACGCTATCAACAAATGCAAAGTTTTCGAGCACTTTGGCATCATCCGCAGTAAGCGTTCGGATACGACCCGAGTGTTTATCACCCCTGCCAGTTCCGGGTTTTATCTCTATCGTGTTGGTGCCCATGTTTGCCATGTTCTCAAGGATGGTTTGCTGGGAGCCAGTACCCATTGCCACAACCGATACCACCGAGGCGATACCGATGATGATCCCTAACATGGTCAGAAAGGTTCGTAGACGGTTGTTAGACATCGCAAGCAACGCCATCTTAAACGCCTCTAGATAGCGAAAAATGCTGAGTTGTTTGTTGTGATCTTGGATCGCGTTGTTCTCTTTAGCGACAACGTTTGATTTAGGTTTATCGTGGTTTTGCTGGTCTTGGATGATTTGACCATCTTTGATCTCAATGACTCGATCAGCAAACGCGGCAACCTTAGGGTCGTGAGTAACAAGAATGATGGTATGTCCGTCAGCGTGAAGCTCCTGAATAAGTTGCATCATCTCTTTGCCGCTGTGACTATCGAGCGCACCTGTCGGTTCGTCAGCAAGGATCACATCGCCACCATTGACCAGTGCTCGGGCGACACTCACACGCTGCTGCTGACCACCACTTAATTGATTGGGCTTATGATCAAGGCGCTCCTCTAAACCCAATCGAGTGAGTAGCTGCTCGGCTTTCTCACGGCGTTGCTCTTTGGTTGTATTCGCATACAAAGCAGGGATCTCTGCATTCTCAAGCGCCGTTAAGTCACTCAGTAGATGATAGCGCTGGAAAATAAAGCCGAAGTTTTCTCGTCTTAGTTGTGCAAGCTGATCAGCATCCATATTTGAGACATCCTGACCATCAATCAGATATTGGCCTTGGGATGGTTTATCAAGACAACCAAGAATGTTCATCAATGTAGATTTTCCTGAGCCAGAAGCGCCGATAATCGCCACCATCTCGCCTCGATTTATCGCTAGGTCAATGTTGTTCAGCACAGTGAGTGCTTGATCGCCAGATTGGAACGCTCGGCTCACGCCTTTGATTTCTAGTAGTGGATTATTCATCGCTTACATCCTCATTGGGCCTTGGCCGCGTATGGGCATATCGCTAGACGCGGTTGACGAGGCTTGACCAACCACCACCTCATCTCCCTCTTGAAGGCCAGATGTTATTTCTGCATATATATTATTGTTAAGCCCAACTTCGACCTGTCTTAGCTCCACTTTTCCACCCTGAATAACAGGAACTTGAAAGCCATCTTTGCCAGAGTTTTGTAGTATTTGCGCTGGGATCATCAAAGCATCATCCGCACTATCAAGAACAATCGACACCTGAGCTGTCATGCCAATGCGTAAGAGTCTGTCTGGGTTTTGCACCTCGAAGCGTGCGTTGTAGTAGATCGCATCGCTGTCGCCAATTTCTAGATTGCTATCATCACCGTTCATTAAGGTCGGGCCCGGTTCAATTGAGCGTAATACGCCACTAAAGCGTGTATCTGACTCGCCAAGAATCGAAAAGTAAGCCTGTTGCTCCTCACTGACATGGATAACATCCGCCTCAGAAATTTGAGCACGGACCACCATGGTATCGAGATCGGCAATCTCAACAATGGATGGGGTAGATTGATTGGTGTTGACCGTTTGTCCTTCCTCTACTGAAACGTACACCACAGTGCCACTCATTGGGGCATCAATCGTGGTGTAGCTCAGATTTAGACGAGCAGTATCGACGTTGATTTCGGCTTTCTGTTTTTCTGCAACTAGCTGATCTAATTCAGCTTCGTAGATAGCAAGCTCTGCTTCAGCACTGTCGTAATCCGCTTGTGATGACGCCTTGTTACTTAGCATCGACTTATAGCGCTCAAAGGTGGAGGTTGATTTCTTGATCATGGCTTGCTTAGCACGAATTTGCGCCTCGATAGAGTCGAGAGAAGCAAGCGCTTCTTTTAGCTCATTTTGTTGAGTGAGGCTGTCTATCTGTCCGATCAACTCTCCTTGCTGGACTTCTTGACCTAACTCGACAGCAATTTGTTCAATTTCTCCGGAGACTTGAGCACCGACGTTAACCAATTTATTTGGGTAAAGCACACCATTGCTCAGCACGACATCCTTGATGTTGCCTCTACGCACCATGTCAGTGGTGTACACCATTTCTTGTTGAGCGTTCTGAGCTTGGTAGTAGTATGCGCCGCTACCTATAGAGCCAATCATCAAGCATGTAATAATCGCTTTGGTTAGTTTTTTCATCATATCCCCTGAAAGGTTAAGTCGGCTGAATGAACGTTGCCTTGATTGATGATGAAATAATAACTAACAAAGATAGGGGAAAAATGAAGTGCGGTAATTTTTAAATAACTGAATAGTAAAGGTTAATTTGAATTGTGAAGAGATAATGAAGATTATGGTGTGTGCTATGAGACTATAATAAGTATTCGCTATTGATAACCGAAAGATTAGATGCAGATATCTGCCATTGAATGGAATGGAGCTTTTATTCTAAACCATTTTTGTCCAAAAGTTTGTTACACACATGTCGATTATGTCTGTCGATTATGTCTGCTAGAGGATTAATTGGAGCGTAGTAAATTTACTACGTTGAATCTTAGTCGTTGTTCAAATTTGCAGACTTTCGATGCAATGTTATGCGAACTTATACTGCAAATAGTATTGTAAGTCTTTGATGGTTGGTTCGAGTTATGCTGACTTATCCTGCAAGCATCACTTTAAAAAAGCCGCTCTTCATGAGCGGCTTTTTGCTATCTGCAATTTATGTAACGTTCCCACCCATCTCGTTTGTACTTGGACTTTATTCGATAGATTCAAAGCTTTTATATAGACACTAATTAATAGGCTTGATATTTAAAATAAATATAAATTAATGGTCTATTGATATTCTTAAGATTATATCTCGCGAAATTCTTCAAAGTTTTAGTTAGTAGATTGTCAATTTTCTTAGATCGCGCGAATAAAACCAATATACGACTGAAGGTGCTCTTTAATGGCTATGGTGCATAGTGTACCCTTTACTGAGAGAGAGTTTGATAAAAGTTAAATATGAACATCTATATCTTTAATAAGACTGTAGCGTGTTTACTATACTTCTATGCGGGCAACTCGTAGATTTATGTTTAAGTCACATAAATTGGAGAGAAATTGGCTAATATCAAATGAATACAGTTAACGATATGTCTCGAGGTGTCTTTTTTGTTTATGAATACAAAACAAGCTCTGAAAATTGCAGAAGACGGCTACGCACCATTATTTAAAGCCACAGACTTTTTACTAATAAATCTGTCTTTAGCAGTTATTGTCAATACGGTATTTGTTGATGAAACCGCAATCGATGTGGCAGCGGCGTTTTTTGTCGCGACATTCTTTTTGTTATTCGGCGAGTATTATCATTTATATCGTGTTCATGTACGTCGGCGCCTCGATTCTTCAATTGTTCGAATTGTTGCGACAGCCTTCTTTACTTTGATCGCAATGGAGATCGTAAAATATAACGTAGAAGACTTAGTCGGAAGTCAAATAAGTCACTTTAACAATGGCTTGTATTATATCTGGTTTGCTAGCGCTATGTTATCAACCATTCTAATTCGAGTTATTGCTTTTACGATCTATCGTTCGTGTTTTAAAAAGTACAAAAAGGTAAAGAGAATAGCGATTATCGGGCTATCACCAGCAGCAATTGCTTTGGAGAAGCAATTGCTGATTTATTATAGGAGCCAGGACATAGAGATTGAACTGTATGACGACCGTAAGGAAGAACGGTTTGGATATATGATTAAATCTCGTTATGTTGGCACTGTAGATATTTTGATAGAACAAGCGCAACACAACCAGATTGATGAGGTTTACATTGCGTTACCTATGATTGCAAAAGAGCGAATCACTCGTTGTCTGACACTTTTATCTGATACTACCGTCGATACTTTTATGGTTCCCGATCTGTATAGCTATAACCTATCAGCATCCCAATTCAAGTCTGTTGGTAATGTACAAACGTTAAGTATCTTTGGTACTCCATTTGATGGGATAGGTGGAGTGATCAAGCGTATCGAAGATATTGTCTTAGCTAGCCTCATTTTGTTGCTTATTACGCCTGTTCTTTGTGCTGTGGCAATCGGAGTCAAACTCAGTTCTAAAGGTCCCATCTTGTTTAAACAAGATCGTTATGGTCTGGGTGGAAAAAAGATCAAGGTATGGAAATTTCGCTCTATGAATGTGATGGAGAACGGGGACGATTTTAAACAAGCAACGCATTCAGACCCAAGAGTGACAAAGTTTGGTGCGTTTATTCGCCGAACATCTTTAGATGAGCTTCCTCAATTCTTTAATGTCTTACAAGGTTCAATGTCTATCGTAGGGCCAAGACCTCATGCAGTTGCTCACAATGAGCAATATCGAAAGATTGTCTCTAACTATATGATTAGACACAAAATCAAGCCAGGTATAACAGGTTGGGCACAAATTAATGGCTATCGTGGAGAGACAGAAACCGTCGATAAAATGAGTAAACGGGTTCAGTATGACATCGTTTACTTACAGAGCTGGTCGCTTTGGTTGGACATTAAAATAGTGTTTCTAACGGTATTTAAAGGGTTTGTTAGTGAAAAGGCGTACTAGCCTACTAAGTATCAGCGCTGTAGTTTTATTTGGTTTTGTTAGCCAAGTTTGTCATGCAGAGCTTACTCCCAAGTCGCATATCTCAGTAGCGGGTATCGATGTCCAGTCAGAAGTTGGCGCTGAGTATGGTCAGGATTCAAATGTGACATACCAAGTTAACCCTATGAACGAGATTGCATCAGCTTACACCAAATTAACACCGTACTTGCGTGCAGTAGGCGAGCGTGGAGAGGACCGCTATGTGTTGGTGTATTCTGGTGATTATTCACGCTACGACAGTGCAAGCGATGATGATTACACCGACCATTTTTTAATGTTTCGATCTTCGTTGAGGTTCGGGCTTAAGCACGGTCTTGATTGGTTTATCCAGCAAGATTGGGGGCATGAAGAACGGGGGACAGAGCTAACGGAAGGTTTCAATCCTACTCAGTTTACGTCTTTTGGAGTGAATACACCGTTACAAAACCGGTTCTTAAATAGTGAGATACGATATAGCTATGGTGCGCCTGAGGGGCGGGGGAAATTAGACCTTGCGTGGCAGGTTAAAGATATAGCGTTTGATGAGTTGGACGAAGTTCAAAGCGCATCCAGTGACTTCTACCATTATATAAAGGAGCAGGAATGGAACGAAAATACTATAACTGCTGAATTGTTCGACCAGTATTCATCGCGGACTCGTTTTCGATACAGTCTAATTAGTAACCTACGAAGCTATGAAGCGAATTCGGCTAAGGATTCGAGTGAACATTATGCGCTTATCGGTTTGAAGTCCCAAAGAACGGGAAAGCTGTTAATAGAGACTGATTTAGCTTGGTTGTACAAGCGTTTTCCGAATAACAGAGAGGCACAATCGTTCAGTGGTTTAAATTGGGACGCCAATATTAACTGGCAACCACTCAAGCATTCGAAGTGGTCTTTATATGGTTGGCGTAGAGTCAAAGACCCAACGGAAGAAGGTGGTTATATTCTTAACACTAAGGTCGGTCTATCGTGGGAACATCATTGGTGGGTCGAGAGGTTAAGTACTACGGTTGATTATGGAAGAGAAGTCGATGACTATCGGGTAGAACAGAATGATAGAAAGGATGATCTAGACGTTGCGTCAGTCACGTTAGGATATGATTTTCGGCCTTCTATTAGGCTTGAGTTGAACTATCAGTTCGCCCGCAAACGTTCGAGCGAGGATGAAGTCGTGTTTTTCATCGGAGATAACTCCCAATCCTCGGTGAGTCGTAAACTTGGCTATGACAAAAACACAATTGGATTGGCACTAAAGGTACAGATCTAGAGATGAAAAAAATAAAGCTACTGTTATTAGGTTACTGTGTGTTGATGGGCTGTATTAGTTTTGCTGCAGCCGCAAACACGATAGCACCTGAAAAAGAAGTGAAAAATACTACTTCCATGACTCTTGAAAATAGCCATCATCCGGCTAACAGTGAGACTCGAGAGTACCTTTTGGGGCCAGGGGACCAGATACGAATCTGGGTGTATGGGGAGAAAGAAATGTCGATGTCTTTAAAGATAGGCAAGCGTGGTGATATTAATTTTCCTTATATAGGTCGAGTACAGCTCTCAGGACAAACGACAGACTCGATAGAGCATGATATTGAAACTCGTTTGAAAGCTGGGTTTATTCGCTCGCCAATGGTGACCGTTACTATGGAAGGGTTCCGTAAATTTTACCTTCTTGGGGAAGTTGAAAACCCTAATGGCTACGAATATGAGCCCCAACTTACTGTAGAACAAGCGATTGCTATGGCCGGTGGCTTCACTGATCGGGCTGATAGAGGTGATATTAACATTCGCCCTTCAGGGAAAAAAGAAATGATAAAAAAAGTCGAGATGACACACTCTGTCTATCCCGGCGATGTTGTTATTGTTGAGAAGAGCTTTTTCTAAGGTGATAAAAGTAATGGTAGAACGTGGTAAACCTTTAGAAAGTAACGTTAACTTTGCACCGTTTTTGGCTGCTCTGAAAATTCATGGGCTTAAGCTATTGCTGGTTACAGTAGTTGTAACGGGGTTAAGCCTGCCAGTGATTTGGTCGATGACGGCTAAGTATGTCTCGACTGCGACAGTATTGATTAAAGCGCAATCGGACAATGTCTCTCCGGTTGATCCGATCGAAGATTATGACTCTGCTCGCTCACAGTACTATGAAACGCAATTTAACCTAATGCAATCTAGAGTCGTGTTGGTTAAAGCTGTTGAAGCGTTAGAACTGCAACAAAATGAAGAGTTTAATGGTTCAACGTTAACTGGCAATGGCGATTGGACACTGCCTCGAGAGCTACGCATTAACCATGCGGTTAAAGAGTTGAAGCGACACCTAACATTTACTTCAGTCCGCTTAACTCAATTAGTTTATGTGTCTTATGAATCTACGAACGCACAACAAGCTTCAACAATCGCAAATGCAGTGGCACAAGCTTTTATTGATTATACGGTGGAGCAAAAAATTGCTAAAACCCAGCAAGCTAAACGATGGAATACGCAACAGCTAGGTGTACTCAAACAACAAATTAGTCAGCAAAAGAAAGAAATAGACGCATTTTTGCAAAGCGAGGGGTTACTGACCTTCCGAGGTGTTGATGGTTTTGAAACAGAAGAACTTGGGATTATTACCAATAAATTGGCGGATGCAAAAGAGAGGCGCTTAGCTGCTCAAGCTAATTATGAATTGGTGAGCCAATATATGAAAGGTGATACAGGGACTCTCACCTCGTTGCCTGACTTCTCCTCCCACCCTCAGCTACAAGATCTTAGAATTGCACTTATACAAGCAAAACGGAAATTATCAGATCTTAATCGACGATATGGACCTAAACACCTTAAAGTTCTTGAGGCCAATGCTGAAATTGAGGTGATTCACAAGCAAACTGTACGCCTGCTTGATGAGCTAAAATTAGGGCTTCAGCAAAAATATCAAGCAGAACTTATCAAAGAAAATCATTATAAAGCGCTCTTAGCTCTGCATAAAAAAGACTTCTTTGCACTTGCAGATAAGCGTGATCATTATGATGGCTTGATGGCAGATCTTACTCAAAAGCAATCGCTGTATGAGCAGCTTTATCTGCGTACTACTGAGCATACTCTTAATACGACGTATAGAGAGCAAGATGCACGAATTTATGATCCCGCGGTGGCTAGTGAGCGTCCAGCGAAACCCAACAAGCCATTGTTAGTCGTGATGATAAGTATTATGACAATGCTAGTTAGTGCTTTGGTTGTCATTATTCGAGCAGCCACAAAGCAAACAATAACAACTCTTGCACAGCTGGAAGCAAAGCTTGGATTAATTCCACTAACTGACATGCCTTCATTTACAAGTGAACCGATGTCGACATGGATGTTAGGTAAGCAAATTCGTTCCAACCAATATGCCAACGAGATCGGAAATGGCGCTTATACCGCATTATCTTTAGCTCGCCCAAGTAGTCAGTGTGTCGGTGTCGTATCGTCATACCGACAAGAAGGTGCAACGACGACGGCGTTATTATTAGCTGCTGCGGTCAGTGAAGTGAAACCAACTTTACTGCTTGATTTGGATTATCGTGGAGAAGGCGAATTTACAAGAGATATTGTTGCGGACAGTCACTGCAGTTCCCCTAAGTTTAACGTACAGGAAGAAATTGCTGGGTTTAGTCATTTGGTGTTTAGCCAATTGAGTTCGGTACAAATAGGTGATGAAAACAAGTCTTCATCATTACAAGAAGCACTACAACTCGATATTGAGCAAGTCATTATGCCAATATCACAGGGATTGTCTTATATCGCCCCTGGTACCCTGGCTGAATCACCATTAACTTTTTTTGCTCGCCCAGAATGTGAATCTGCATTGTTGGCACTTTGTCAGCGTTTTGAATCTGTCATCATAAAGCTTCCAGCTCTGAATGATAGTAAGGATGCACAGCTCCTATTGCGCTTTTTGGATAGCTTGATTGTCGTGGTCAAATCTGATCAACATACGGCGAATGAAATAAAGCATCAACTAAATAAGTTGTCGCCGTTGTTGGACCAGCGAGCTTTTGGAGTACTCAATCAAGTGAGTGATGACCGAGTTGTGGGTGAAGAGTCTCTGCGTTTTATTGCTCAAGGTAGTATGGATTTACTCAATATCGAGGGCTCTTAGTGAGCTTGCTTAAAAGCATTTCCACTATTGCGACATCATCGATATTGTCTCAGTTAATTGGGGCTGGTTCGATATGGTTGATTTCGCATTGGTACGGGATGTCGGAAGTCGGCTCATACGCGTTAACGTACAGTATTGCCTTAATCGGAGCACAAGTTTGTACGTTTGCATCACAGCTGCTATTGAC
>NZ_JBFSTZ010000012.1:0-161069 GCF_041467155.1 Vibrio sp. 10N.247.310.23
CAGCTGATGCTGTTGGCTTAGTAGAAATACTGTCAACGTATTTTAGGACGAGACAAAAGCATAACTCAAAATACTCATATTCAGATACTTCAGCTCATAATACAAGCCGCTCATAGTCCAGAAGCTTTCAAAGCCAATATTGAACCTTAAAGCACATCTACTTAAAGATCTCAGAGCGATGAAAAAATGGCTATGAATTTTTCAATTTCTAAGTGATTGTTCCGCTGAAATAAATAACACTTTATTTGTGTGGGCAACCGACTAAATGATCATTGACCATACCTGTTGCTTGCATAAATGCGTAACAGATTGTTTCTCCTACAAACTTAAAGCCTCTCTTCTTCAAAAACTTACTCATCGCTTTAGATTGCTCTGTAGAAGCGGGAACTTGAGACATCTCAGTCCATTGATTCACGATCACTTCATTATCAACAAATTGCCATAAGGCATTAGAAAGAGAGCCGAACTCTTTCTGTAATTCAAGCGTTGCTCGTGCATTGTTGTATACCGAAGCAATCTTACCCCTGTGTTTAACCACATCGAAGTTTTCAATGATGTGCGGCACGTTGTCTTCATTCAGCTCAGCTAGCTTGTTTAGATCGTAATTATCGAACGCGGCACGATAGCCTTCACGCTTTTTAAGGATCGTAATCCAACTCAGACCTGCTTGAGCACCTTCTAAAGTAATGAACTCAAACAGAACTTGGTCATCATAAACAGGCACGCCCCACTCTGCATCGTGGTACTCCCTTTCAAGCTCATGTTTAAGCGCCCATGCACACGTTCTATCCACTGTATTAGCTTCCATTTCGATGGTCTCTTTTAGTAATCATACATAAAAATAATGCCCCAATTAGGGGCATTATTTCAAAGGTCAGTTGACGTTAAGCCACTTCAATTTTATGGAACAAACGATACAGCACAGGCACTACGATTAGCGTGAGTACAGTCGCAAAGCCTAAACCAAACATGATGGTTACTGCCATTGGTTTGAAGAAGATATCCGGTAGTAGAGGGATCATACCTAGAATGGTGGTAATCGCCGCCATACATACCGGGCGAACACGACTCAGAGCCGCATCAACAACCGCTACATACGGATCTTTACCAGATTTCATCTCAATCTCAATTTGATCAAGTAGTACGATACCGTTCTTCAGAAGCATCCCAGATAGACTCAAGAAGCCCAACAGCGCCATAAAGCCGAATGGTGTATTCAAGGCTAGCAAGCCTGTCGTCACCCCTATCAACGCCAATGGAACCGTTAACCAAACGATCAGAGGCTCTTTCACCGAGTTAAACAAGAACACAGTGATTAAGAACATGAACAAGTAACCCAGAGGCATGGTTGTGAACAGTGACGCCTGTGCATCTGCTGACGACTCATATTCACCCCCCCATTCCAATGAGTAACCCGGAGGCATCTCAATCGCTTCAATCTGTGGTTGTAAGCGTTTCTGTAGAGTTGAGGCCGTCTCTTCACCCAATAGATCAGGATCCGCCATTACCGTTAGCATACGCTTACGGTTCTTACGGATGATCAGTGGATCTTCCCATTCTAGCTCGTAACCTAACGTTACTTGTTGAAGTGGGATGTACTCACTTAATGCTGGGCTCCAGATCTTCATGCCTTCGATGTTACGAATATCGACACGCTCGTCTTCAGGCAAACGAGCCACAATCGGCATTAACGTTGTACCATCACGATACACACCAATCGACTTACCAGAGAAAGACATTGCTAGGAAATCATCAACGTCAGATTTAGTAATACCATAACGACGCGCTTGGCTTTCATTGAACTGAGGCTCTAATACCTTAGTTCTTTCACGCCAATCGTGACGAACGTTAAATGCGCCTTCATCAGCACGCATGATGTCCATCACTTGTGCAGCGATTGAACGTAAAACCGTTGGATCAGAACCCACAATTCGCGCTTCAATTTTCGCACCGCCACCAGGACCTAATTCGATCTGTTTAAGCTTGTAGTCAATCTCTGGGAACTGACCATTTACATGTTCACGGAAGCGTTTCATTAGCCCTTCAAGTACTTCATAACTTTTCACACGAACCGTTATCTCGCCGTAAGCGCTATAACTTTTCTCTGGCGCATAAGTCAGCATGAAACGTTGCAGGCCTTTACCCGCGGTTGTCGTGATATGTTCAACTTCGTCCTGCTCAGCTAGCCAACTCTCAAGCACTTTAAGCTTGGTATTGGTCGCTCGAATATCGGTACCTTCTGGCATCCACACATCCACTTGGAACATAGGTGTGGTTGAAGACGGGAAGAAGGCTTGCTTAACGAAACCAAAACCGTACACACTCGCGCCTAAACCAATAATCAGAACAAACATGGTTAACCAAGCACGCTTCATACAGAACTCAAGGAAGTTTTTGTAGATAACAAAAACCATCCCGTTGTATGGGTCCTTACCTTCGTTATCTGGATCGACCTTCTGACCTTTAAAGAACATGTCGGCAAAGAACGGCGTGAGCGAGATGGCAGTAAACCAACTCAGCATCAAGGAGATCAGTAACACCGTGAACAAGGTGCCACAGTATTCGCCTGTTGAGTCTTCAGATAAACCAATTGGAGCAAACGCAGTCACCGCAATAACCGTCGCACCAAGCAGCGGCCATTTGGTTTGGGTTACGATATCGGTGGCGGCCTGCATCCGGGTTCGCCCCTTCTGCGTGCCGATCAATATCCCTTCCACCACCACAATGGCATTATCCACCAGCATCCCCAAGGCGATAACCAACGCGCCCAGTGAAATACGTTGTAGGTCGATCTTGAAGTACTGCATGAAAATGAATGTACCGAATACGGTCAATAGCAGTATCAAACCAATCAATAGGCCCGATCTTAGTCCCATGAAGAACAGTAACACCACGATTACGATCGCAACCGCCTGCCCTAAACTCACCACAAATCCGCTTACCGACTTGTTCACCTCTTTAGGTTGGTTATAAACCTCGGAGATGTCGATACCGACGGGTTGTTGATATTTAAGCTCGGCGAGTCTTCGATCAAAGTCTTCACCCACTGCGACCACGTTCACGCCTTGCGCAAAAGAGACACCCAGGTTAAGCGCGAGTTCGCCGTTATAACCAATGATGTTACTCGGTACCTCAACGTAACCACGGGTTACATTCGCCACATCTTTTAGATAGATAAGCCCTTGAGCGCCACCTTCTGTCAGAATTAAATCGCCAAGCTGCTCAACATTCTGGAACTCACCCGTTGGATGGATTCGAATATATTCATCACCAATCCTTACCGCTCCTGCACTTGATACAATATTTTGAGTCGATAAAAGGTTAAATACCGTGCTTGGAGACAGACCCAGAGAGCTTATCCGTTTCATCGATATCTCAATGAACACTTGCTCTTGTTGTTGGCCGGAAACGGAGACTTTACTGACCCCATCAACCAACTCTAGCTCTCGCCTTAGGTAATCAATGTAATCCAGCAGCTCTTTGTAGCTATAGCCATCCCCCGTCACCGCCAGCAAAATACCGTAAACGTCACCGAAATCATCGATGACTTGAGGATCATTGACGCCGGGTGGCAGTTCAACCTTGAGATCATTCACTTTTCGGCGAAGTTCATCCCATATTTGCGGAAGATCATCTGGGCCGTAGTTGTTCTTCATCGTCACCGTTACCTGTGATAGGCCGCGGCTAGAGATAGAGTTCACTTCGTCCACATAGGTAAGTTGTTGAATCGCTTTTTCTAGTGGGTAAGTAACTTCTTCTTCAACTTGTTGAGGTGTGGCCCCTGGGTAAGAGGTCACAACCATCGCATCTTTGATGGTAAAGGCAGGATCTTCTAAACGACCCAAGCCGAAAAAGGCAGAGACACCACCAATAAGAAAGATCAGAGATAGCATCCAGCTAATGACTTTGTTACGTATAAAGTAAGAAGCAACACCTGTGATCTGATCATCACCCTGTTGATCGTCATTTTGGGGCTTGTTATTTACTTCACTCATTGTTCGTCTCCTGAGACAATACTTCCACTGTCATCCCATCTCGCAATCGCGATACGCCTGCAACAACGACATGCTGCCCCATTTCTAATCCTTTCATGATCTGCAATGTTTTCTGATTGGCTTTTCCTATTACGACTTGCTGTTTTGAGACGGTACTGTCGTCATTAAGCACCCATACAGAAGAGTTCTGGCGCGTTAAATCATCGCCATCCGCATTAAACACAGCTTCGATTGGGATAAGTACCCCAGCTTTTAACTCCAAGCCGATATCTCGCCCATTTGACGTCACCTCAACGGCCATACCATCCAGAATCAAATCATCTTCCGGCATAGGTAGAGCAAGCGTCACCGTGAACGTGCCCGTGCTTGGGTCAGGTTCAGTGGTAAACTCCTTAATAGCCGCCGTGTATTCATTGCCACTGGGTACTCTTACCACAGCCTCAACATTCGATAACAGCTGTTCGCTAGGCTGATTCACGTAAATCTGGTCAGGCAGTTGGATAACAACCTCAACATCCTCGACACTGTGAATGTTCACAACCTGCTGGCCTACCTGAATATTTTCATATTGATCGACACTGACACGAGAAATGATCCCATCAACAGGAGCACGAAGCTTAGTGAACGACAAGCGCAGTTTTGCGAGTTCCAGCTCGGCATAAGCGATCTGGCGTTGAGCAGCAATTTCATCAAACTGTGACTTCGCCAATAAGCCTTTCTTCACTAGCGGACTTGAACGTCTGTATTGGCTGTTAATTACCGTGTAACGCGCCTGAGCATTGTCGACATCCAGTTGATAATCGGTAGGGTCAAGCTCTGCAATGATGTCTCCTTGTGAAACACGCTCACCTTCTTTCACATCAAGCTTATTGATTTCACCAGCGACTCGAAAGCTGAGATGAGCCTTCTCGGCAGCGTTTGCAACCGCTGGGAAATAGAGTTTGTCGCTAAAGTCGATGACTGAAATCTCGATAGCTTTAACCAAGGGCGTGTTATTCACTTCTACAACTTGTTTATCTTCACAAGCCGTAAGTAAAGCCAAACACGACAGTCCAGCGGCCACTTTAAGTGTTTTCATGTTATAGCCCCCTTTCCTTGATCCACTCTCGAACTTTAACGCCCGGTTCAAGACCATTAACACCAGAAGTTACGATGCGATCACCATCGTTCAACCCTGAAACAATATGGCGCTTTTCATCGATGATGATTGCGACATTTTCAACAATACCGTCGCTATTCACGCGCCACACAGAGACATCATCGCCATCAGTCATCATTGCTGATGTGGGAATTTTTGTGGCGGCTGCTAACGCTGAAACTAAATGAACTGTGCCTGACATACCCGGCAAAATACCAACATCGGTGGGTCTTTCCATTACCATGGTGACTTTGTACGACCCGGTTTTGGGATCCGCTTCAGTATCAACTTCTTGGAATGCTAAAGCGTAGGAGCTACCAGGGAAAGCATCAAAAACCATGGTTGCATCCGTCTCAAACCCTGAAGAAAAGCGCGTGATAAGTTGGTCGGGTAATAAGAATACGACTTTGAGGATTTGATTGGTTTGAATATTCATCACGCCTTGTTTGGCAGCGATATATTCATGGTTTTCAGCAGGAATGATGGAGATAGTACCATCGTAAGGCGCAACCAAAGTGGTATAACGTAGGTTGGCTTTTGCTTGGTTAAGCACCGCTTTAGCAGAATTATGATTAGCTTTCGCTTGGTCGAAGTCTTGCTCAGATACGACGCGATCTTTGCGCAACTTAATGGAACGTTGGTATTGAACATCGGCAAGCTTAAAGTTGGCTCTCGCTTGCTTCTCTAACAACTGATATTCGTCAGGATTAAGCGTTGCAAGCCCATCACCTTTGGTAACCTGTTGACCAGA
Organism: Vibrio sp. 10N.247.310.23; assembly: GCF_041467155.1. Taxonomy (NCBI): domain Bacteria; kingdom Pseudomonadati; phylum Pseudomonadota; class Gammaproteobacteria; order Vibrionales; family Vibrionaceae; genus Vibrio; species Vibrio sp. 10N.247.310.23. The sequence continues at coordinate 5,885 of NZ_JBFSTZ010000012.1, forward strand.
TGTGACATCGATAGTCTGAAGTAGCCCTGGAACACGAAATGCCAGTACTGCTTTGTCACCAGCTTCTGTGGTGGCTGGAAAGCTACGTTCAAAAGCATTACTACCGACGGAGACAGTGAAGAGTTTGGCGGGTCTAGAATCAGGTTCAGGTACGGGAGGAAGCTCCTTACCACACCCAGACAACCCAGCTAAGGCTGTCAATAGGACAACGGAGGCTCTATACATTAGTGATCATCCATAACTATAAATATTTTTATAACATAGATTAATTACATGTAACTTACCAGTTAACGTAAGATTTATTTAGACAAAATTATTAAAAAAAATAACGGCTTGGAATAAATTTTCCTAAACCGTTATCTAATGTTTTTCAGGTTTACCACTACATGTTCTTAAATGCGCGGTCGACTTTGAAAGTATCCGAAGTCACATAAGCTTCCATATTGCGGACACTGGTCTCTAATTTCTGGAAATCACCCTCTAAAGTGCCCAGTAACGACTCTGCGGTTTGCCCTTTTTCCCAAGGTTTTTGCTTGAGCGTGTGCTCTTGTTTGGCCTTCATCTGATCGACATACTGAGGTGGTTGTTTTTCAAGCATAAATGTCAAAGCTACATACGCTAATAACACCAAAAAGCTACCACCAAGCAGTGCCGCCGAGATAACCAAGATGCGAACCAACCACACTTCAAGGCCAAAGTAGTTCGCTAACCCTGCACACACTCCAGACAACTTACCGTTAATAGGATCGCGATACAGTTCTCTACTCATAGTTTCGTCTCCAGTTAGGTGACTCCGCATCCAGTATTTTTTCTAGCGTTTTCACTCGATCTTGCATCGATTCAGCTTGAGCAGAAAGCTTGTGCAAACGCTGAAGATCCGTTTCTGAAAGACCATTACTGGATTTCTTCTTGCTGCGGTAATGTAAGAACAACCATAGCGGTGCCACGAAGATTAAAAAGACAATCAGTGGGCCTGCAATTAGAAATGTTGACATAGACAACTCCTAAAATTATTTATCGCGGTTTTCAACTTGTTGCTTCAGTTTCGCCAGCTCTTTTTCAATTTCATCTTGAGCTTGTAGATCTGCAAATTCTTGGTCTAACGATTTTGCGTTACCTGTTTTGGCGTAAACATCTGCTTCAGCTTCTAATTCATCCACTTTACGCGAGAATTGCTCAAACTTCGCCATTGCTTCGTGGGTTTTGCTTGAATGCAGATGCTTTTGAACATCACGACGATTGCTTGCCGCATTATTACGAATCATTAATGCTTGCTGCTTCGCACGTGTTTCTGCGATTTTGGTTTCAAGCTTGCCAATCTCACTGGTCAGCTTTTCGATGGTTTCGTGAACCAAGGTTTGCTCTGTGTGAAGGCTTTTGATTATATCTTCAAGTTTTTGCTTTTCTATTAGCGCCGCTCTAGCTAAGTCTTCACGTTGTTTAGTTAGTGCTAGTGTCGCTTTATTTTGCCAATCTAGAATCTGAGTTTCGATAGCTTCAACTTTACGCGCTAACTCTTTTTTATCTGCGATAGCTTTAGCGGAGTTAGTGCGAACCTCAACCAGCGTATCTTCCATTTCTTGGATAATCAGGCGAATCATCTTTTCAGGATCTTCAGCCTTGTCTAAAAGTGCACTGATGTTCGAATTTACAATGTCTGCAAAGCGAGAAAAAATACCCATGAGGAACTCCTTAATTACAATGATGGCAAATGCGTTTCAAATCGTTGTGCGACTTTATCAATCCACTTGCTCAAAAATTTACGTTTGTTGTTAAACCTACCATAAATAATCCAAGTAGCGTGCCAACTTTTAAGCCATTTATTATCAGTTACTTACAATAAAATGGTGATTAACTCGAACCATGCTATGATGAATTTAGCCAAGTATTGGTATTTTTCACCACTATGGCTCTTACATGACCTCTCCAGCGATTAATTCATACAAGGACCCGCTATGCAGCAGAACCTCATTGGTGAATCACCTAGCTTTCTCTCTGTGTTAGATAAAGTGTCCCAACTCGCACCAATCGAAAGACCGATTCTGATCATTGGAGAGCGTGGTACGGGTAAAGAGTTGATCGCACAAAGACTGCATTACCTTTCAAGACGTTGGGATCAACCTTTGATCTCATTGAACTGCTCAACCTTAAGTGAAGGTTTGATTGATTCAGAACTGTTTGGTCATGAATCGGGATCCTTTACGGGTTCGAAAGGGCGTCATCAAGGTCGTTTTGAAAGAGCAGAAGGCGGAACGCTGTTTCTGGATGAGCTGGCGACCACTCCCCTTGCGGTTCAAGAGAAACTACTGCGCGTTATTGAATACGGGCAATATGAACGTGTCGGTGGGCAAAAGGCGCTAAGTGCCAATGTCAGACTGGTGTGTGCAACCAATGCCGACTTACCAGACATGGCATTAAAGGGCGAATTCCGAGCAGACCTATTAGATAGACTGGCGTTTGACGTCATTACTATCCCTCCTTTGCGTGAGCGAAAAGAAGACATCATGCTACTGGCAGAATATTACGCCATTAAGATGTGTCGTGAATTGGAATTGGAGTTGTTTGTTGGCTTTGCCCCCTCTGCCGTTGAATCGCTTTTGGATTATTCTTGGCCAGGGAATGTACGAGAACTCAAAAACGTCATTGAGCGAGCTATCTATCAGCACGGAAAAGATCCATATCCTATTGAATATTTGGTGTTTAACCCATTTAAACCCGCATGGAAAACAGAGCAAGATTCCTCTCCGGAAACTGGCAATGAGCCGTCTAACAGCCATACTTCATCAGAGAGCTTGTTTTCTTTGCCGCTTGATTACAAAGCATGGCAAGAACAACAAGACATCAAGCTACTCAACCAAGCCCTCAAACAGAGCAAATATAACCAGAAACAAGCCGCAGAATTACTTGGGTTAACCTACAACCAATTGCGTGGAATGGTGAGGAAGTACGCGATTGTCGGACAAGCTAACGATAAATAGCTGTCCACGCTTGATTATTATTTGGAGCCGAATAAATAAAATGTTAAATTGTCCGGATCTTGAGGCTCCTCTAACGCCTCGTTTCGAAAAGTATTTCTTTTTATGAAAGCACTAATAAGACTATCACTGAGCATCTGTACGCTGAGCTTTCTCGCTGGATGTGGTGAGAGTGTGAATCACGAGCAAATCCGTGAAAAAGGCTTCATTTATTGCGGCCAAGGTAATCCTAGTACCTTCAACCCACAGCTGGTTGATAGTGGCATTACCGCAGAATCGCTGAGTCCTCAAATTTTCGATACACTGCTCACTCTTGATCCGATGACGTACCGACCAAAACAGAACTTGGCGACAAGTTGGTCTGTTGATAAATCAGGTACAGAGTACACGTTCAAACTGCGCCCAAATGTTGCGTTCCAAACGACAGACTGGTTCACCCCAACTCGTAGCATGAATGCACAAGATGTGGTGTTTAGCTTTGAACGTGTCATTGATAGTTCAAACCCATTTCATTATGTGGGTGGCGGCCTATACCCGTGGTTTGCCGGAATCGACTTCAAGACCCTGATTGTCGATATCACCGCGGTTGACGACCTAACAGTGAAATTCCAATTAAGTCGCCCAGACAATTCATTTCTCAATAACATCGCCACCAGCTATGCGGTCATTCACTCTAAAGAGTATGCCAATCAGCTCATTGCAGCGGATGAGAAAAATCGAATCGATTCCAATCCAGTCGGCACTGGCCCTTTCTACTTGGATGAATACCAAATCAACGACCTAGTGCGCTTGAAAAAGAACAAGCACTACTGGAAGGGTGAAGTACAAATGGACCAAGTTGTGTTCGATACTTCGCAACGTGGAACAGGCACACTTGCCAAGCTTCTGCGTAGTGAGTGTGACGTGCTCAACTCACCAATTTCTAGCCAAATCCCTATTATTCAGGCTCATGAAGAGTTGAAGATTTCTGCTACTCCGGCGGTTAATGTCTCTTTCATCGCGCTGAATACTGAGCACCCTGCACTGCGTGACTCTCGAGTTCGTAAAGCGCTCAACTTAGCCATCAATCGTCAGAACATTCTTGATTCTGTGTATTACGGTACAGGAACCAAAGCCTACACCTTGCTTCCTCCGACTTCTTGGGCTCACCAAAAAGACAGCGTTCAAGTTCGCTACGACCGAAACTATGCGGTTGCGCTTCTCAAAGAAGCTGGCGTTGAACCTGGGTTAGAGCTTTCAATGTGGGTACCACTAGAGCCACGCGCATACAATCCAAGTCCAAGAAAAACGGCAGAACTTATCCAAGCAAACTTAGCCGATATTGGTATTGAATTGAAACTCTATACCGACGACCGATTTGACCGCACACAGTTGTCCTCTATTTCCTCAACAGACTTGTTGCTTACAGGCTGGATAGGCAATACCGGTGACCCGGACAACTTCTTACGTCCGCTGCTCTCATGCAGCTCTGAGCGTGCAGGGTTAAACGTCTCGATGTGGTGTAATTCAGACTTTGATTTCCTTCTCGACTTAGCATTAGAGATCAATCAACAAAGGCACCGTGTGAACTTGTACCGACAAGCCCAAAACATTCTCAATGAAGAAGTTCCTGTGATTCCTTTAGCTCATGGCGTGCAATTTCGCGTGCACGATCGTTCGCTAACAGGCTTTAAAGCAAGTCCTTTCAATGCCCAACCTTTTGATCAAGTCAGAAGAGAGGTGCAGTAATGTTTTGGTATACATTGAGACGTGTAAACTTATTCGTTATTACGCTAGGAATTCTGACCTTGGTAGGTTTTTCCCTGCTTCGATTAGACCAAACCTCACCTTGGGCAATTCAAGATTTTTGGCCCGGTTGGATTAGCTATATCACTGAATTATCGACGCTAAACTTTGGCCTAAGCAAACAAGGTGTGCCTATCATCGATGAGTTGGTCCTGGTGTTCCCTGCAACGCTAGAGCTGTGCTTCTTTGCCTTTGTGTTGGCACTCATCATCGGTATCCCTTTCGGCACCATTGCTGGTATGAGACAAGGTAAATTTGTTGATACCACCATATCGTTCACCTCAATGGCCGGTTACTCTGCGCCTATATTTTGGGTCGCGTTGCTGATGATCATGGTGTTTTCACTGCACTTTGAAATGTTCCCAGTTGGTGGCCGATACGACCTACTTTACGAGATTGAACACGTGACTGGATTCGCGATGATTGACGCCTTTTTTGCCGAGGGTCGCTACCGTGCGCACGCACTACAAAGTGTTATCGAGCACATGGCGTTGCCTTGTCTTGTTTTAGCACTGGCGCCAACGACTCAGGTCATCCGATTGATGAGAGCGTCAGTGGCTGAAGTAATGACGCAAAACTACATCCGCGCTGCGCGAATTAAAGGTCTTTCCACTAGAGAGATCATCACGCAACACGTGCTAAGAAACGCGATACCTCCGATTATTCCTAAGGTCGGTGTTCAGCTATCGAGTATGTTAACGCTTGCTATTGTTACCGAGTCTATCTTTAACTGGCCGGGCATTGGCCGCTGGTTATTGGATGCCTTATCGAATCAAGATTACGTTTCAATTCAAGCTGGTGTAATTGTGGTGGCTACCTTAGTTTTGACCGCTAATATTCTGTCCGATCTACTGGGCGCGATGATCAATCCACTGGTAAGGAAGGAATGGTATGCTAACAAATAACGTCTACCAAGAAGAACAGATTCCAACCCAGTTCGAACGTTTCTGGCGCAGCTTCCGCAGCAATAATCTAGCGATGTTTGGCTTGTGGTGTTTGGTGCTTATCATTCTGGTCACCGTCACTTCACCGTGGCTAGCCCCGCATGATGCACAAGAACAAACCGGTCACCTATTAACGCCGCCCTCTTGGGATCCTGCGGGAACGGTAGAATACTTTTTGGGTACGGATGACTTAGGCAGAGATATTCTCTCTCGCCTAATAATTGGCTCTCAGTTAACCTTCGGCGCCGCGGTGGTGATTACCTTTATCGCAGCCGTCATTGGTTGTCTGATTGGCGTACTTGCTGGTATGACGCGCGGTTTACTATCAAGCACGCTAAACCACCTGCTTGATACTGTTATGTCGATTCCATCTCTTCTGTTGGCGATTATCTTCGTGGCATTCCTTGGCTTTGGGGAGTTTAATATCTTGCTCGCCTTGTGCTTGGCACTGATCCCGCGCTTTATACGCTCGGTGTACATTGCCGTGCATGCTGAAGTAGAAAAAGACTATATTCTGGCTTCTCGCCTTGATGGTGCGAACGATTTTTACCTGCTATGGAACTCAATCCTTCCGAACATCCTTACCGTGATCGCTCTTGAAGTTACGCTGGCACTGTCAGTCGCAATTCTTGATATCACGGCTTTAGGTTTCCTAGGGCTTGGCGCTCAAGCACCGAGTACCGAATGGGGCTCCATCTTGGGTGATTCGGTCGAGTTGATTTACCTTGCGCCATGGACAGTTACCCTACCCGGCTTAGCTATTATGTTTACAGTTATCGTGATTAACCTCGTCGGTGAAGGTGTTCGCCAAGCGCTAAATGCAGGAATCGAATAATGCCGTTACTTGATATTCGACATCTAACCATCGAGATTGAGACCCCTCAAGGGATGGTTAAAGCCGTAGATCGAATGAGTATTACCCTCAATGAAGGGGAAATTCGTGGCTTAGTAGGTGAATCAGGCTCAGGTAAGAGTTTGGTTGCAAAAGCGATCGTCGGAGTATGTAAAGAAAACTGGAAGGTTTCTGCAGACCGAATGCGCTTAGGTAATATCGACCTACTGCAACTGACGCCGAAAGAAAGACGCCGAGTGATCGCCCGCGATATCGCAATGATCTTCCAAGAGCCATCAACGTGTCTTGACCCTTCTGAAAAAGTAGGTAACCAGCTCGTTGAAGCGATCCCTTCCCATTCGTTTGAAGGTCGTTGGTGGCAACGATTTAAGTGGCGTAAGAAGCAAGCGATCGCATTACTACACAAAGTCGGCATCAAAGACCACTCTCGCCTAATGGACAGTTACTCTTATGAGCTGACAGATGGTGAGTGTCAAAAAGTCATGATCGCAATGGCGATCGCTGCCAAGCCAAAAGTCTTGATTGCTGACGAGCCAACCAACGATTTAGACCCAATTACACAGTCTCAAATATTGCGTCTTTTGAGTCGTATGAACCAGATCAATAACACCACCATCGTGTTGATCGGCCATGACTTAACCACCATTACCCAATGGGCGACTCGCATTACCGTGATGTACTGTGGTCAATCGGTAGAATCCGCTGATACACCGAAGCTGTTGGATGCACCAAAGCACCCGTACACCGTTGCTTTGTTAAAAGCGATGCCAGACTTTAACGACTGGATTCCCCACAAGGAGAAGCTCCAGTCTTTGCCGGGGTCAATTCCACCGCTGCAACATCTTCCTATTGGTTGTCGATTAGGGCCTCGCTGCCCATACGCACAAAGGCAGTGTGTCGAGATCCCACATACGAAACGTATCAAGAACCATAAGTTCAACTGTCACTTCCCTCTGAATATGGAGAAGAAAAAGAAATCATGAGTGCATTATTAGAAGTCAGTGATTTGTCTAAAGACTTTACGACTCGCTCTGGTCTTTTCCGAAAAAAGATTCATCAGGCGGTGAAGCCAGTTAGCTTTTCTCTTGAAGCAGGCCAGACAATTGGTTTTATCGGCCAGAATGGTTCTGGCAAATCAACATTAGCCAGAATGCTCGCAGGCATGGTGGAGCCAACCGCAGGCGAGATCCGCGTGAATGGCGAAAAGCTAGAGCACAAAGACTACTCGACTCGTTGTAAGCTGATTCGAATGATCTTCCAAGATCCGAATACGTCACTTAACCCGCGCATTCAGATCGGTCGAATTCTTGAAGGTCCATTAAAGCGAAACACCAACATGCCTCCAGAAGCTCGTATGCGTCGTGTGAAAGACACACTACTGCGCGTAGGCCTTCTACCGGAACATGCGTATTTCTACCCTCAGATGCTTGCTGCAGGCCAGAAACAAAGGGTTTGTTTGGCTCGTGCCTTAATACTTCAGCCATCCATCATTGTTGCTGATGAAGCTTTAAATGGTTTGGACATGGCAATGCGCTCGCAAATCATCAATCTGTTCTTAGAGTTACAAGAAGAGATGGGCGTATCGTTCGTTTATGTATCTCAACACCTCGGTATTGTTAAGCACATTACCGACAAGATTATTGTCATGCATGAAGGCAATGTGGTTGAGAGTGGGGAAACAGATCAAGTGCTAACCAATCCAACTCACCAAATCACCCAAAGATTGGTTGAGAGCCATTTCTCCAAAGCGCCGAACCACTAACCTGGAATCACGCTACATTTAGCAGAGGGGAAAAGTATGTATCGAACAGCTTCAATGCTTCCCCTCTTGTTGGTGCTGTTGTCCTTTAACGCGACAAGCACACCGCTCACATGGCTAGATAGAAGCTTCGTCTTAACTGCCTTTTATAACGTCGCGCTTCAACACGAATACTCCCAAGGCAACAAACCGCTCGCCAAGTGGAAACAACCGATCAAGATTTGGATCGATCATCGAGTGGGCGATGAGGAACTGCATCAAGAGCTCACAGAGCTTCATATCAAACACTTATCTGAAGTCACCCAACATCCAATAACAATCGTCAGTAAAGAGTCCGAAGCGAACGTTAAATGGATATACACAAGGCAGAGCCAGTGGGTATCTGAGGCGAAATCGGTGCTCAAGCTCAAATCAACTCAACATTTAAATAGCGCCATCTGCACGGCGGGCTATAGAACCAATTCTAAAGGCGAGATTGTATACGCTGGGATTGTAATCCCAGTTGATCAGGCAAGATCGCGAGGTAAGCTGGTCGCCTGTATCGTGGAAGAGATCACACAAGTTCTAGGCCTGCCGAATGATTCAGATAAAGCCTACCCTTCTATTTTCAACGACCACACGCCAGAAGACTTATTATCGCCGTTAGACGTAGTGCTACTGCAATTGCTGTATGAACCAGAATTGAAAGCTGGAATGACAAAATCTGAAGTAAAACCTATCGTTCGAAAGATACTCAAGAGATACAGCAAAACAGGTGTGCTTCAGCAAGCTTCTAAAGCCGCACAGCAAGCGCCTTTGTATCAGTTGATTGGGTATTGACGAATATACGTTGGAAGCAGCTTAGATGGGATAATTGAATGATAGCGCTGCCTAAGAAAGGCAACGCTGACTTACGATGTTACTGTATTACGAAAGAACTAGCGCTTAGCTGCCTGCTTTTTCAATTCGAAGTCGAACTCATCCGGGAACAAGATAACGCCTTCTTCTTGCTCGTTCGGGAATACTACAACAGCAAGTTCGTCGTCTTCTAGACCGTTCGTCCAGCGACTGTGCCATTTGTTCAACGAAATAGACTCAGCTTTACACTCAGACCAATCACCCGTTGCCCATGATTCTGCGAACTCTTGGTTTGGCCATACTGGAACACAATCTTCATCTTCTGTGTTCAGCATTACACAACCGTGTTCATCGGTTAAGATCCATACTTCACGGTTTGCTACGATTTCTTTCACACAGTATTTCAGGCGTTGCTCGCCCGTGTACTTGTTGATTTCAGCGATTTTTTTATCGTCTAGCTGTGTAGTCATCTTAATTTCCTACTTTAGTCAGTAACTTTGCTCTTAAAGCTATTTTATGCCGAGTGTTGTTAACTTCAAACATTATCGATGAAGAAGAAAGTCTACTTCAAAGAAAAACGCCTGCTAAATAAGCAGGCGTTTAATATTAAGCGACTTGATTAAACAAGCTCACCTTGTAGCCAAGGCCAGCCTTGCTTCTTACGGCTTAGTGTATTTTCCATCATTAATACGCCGCCTTTCTCGTGCTTAACCAATTTCTCAGCCCACTCACCTTTGTATAGAAGACGAGTTTGAGCAGTAGTGATATCTGTTAGCATTACCGCAGCGAACGCTAGACCGTCTTTCTCACAACGCTCTTCAAGATCAGCTTCTAGCGCTTCGATCATGCCGTCTACTTGCTCAAGAGTCGCAAGTTCAACTTGACCAACAACAACATCACGACCGTTGAATGGGTAGCCTTTAAGGTCTTTTTCTACTAGCTGTGCAGCAGATAGGCCTTCGATGTTTGTTTTTGCGATTAGAAGCGCTTTGATGAATGCATCAACGTCAGTTACGCCAGCAATTTCAGCAAGCTCAGCAACCGCGTCTTTGTCTTTTTGAGTACATGTTGGAGAAGCGAAACCAACTGTGTCTGAAAGAATTGCAGACATCATTAGTTTAGCGATTTGTTGAGAGATTGCGTGACCTTCAATCTTGAACATGTTGAAAAGTACAGTGTTTGTACAACCAACAGGCCAGATCCAAGCTTCCATTGGGTTTACTGTCATCACGTCGCCTAGACGGTGGTGATCAACAATACCTACGATCTCTGCATCAGCAACATCATCTGGTGCTTGTGCTAGATCTGAGTAGTCTACTAGCCAGATTTTCTCACCAGCAACAGAAGTACGAAGCTCTGGCTTTTCAGCACCAGCGACTTCTAGAATGTGTTGAGTTTCGCGGTTGATCTCGCCTTGGCGAATTGGTGTCGCTTCCTCGCCACGAGCCTTAAGAAGCTCAGTTGCAACTAACGCACTACAAATACTGTCACTATCAGGGTTTTTGTGACCAACAACTAAAATCATGTTTCTTCCTATTACACTAACAATTATGACTCTACCTTTAGAGCCTCTCTTTATTAGCCATACTTTACCTCATTTTTTTAGATTGGTCATGTTTCGTGGGTTTAGCCAATAGTAACAATAGATAAAAAAACAACAAATGCAATTGATAATTATTATCATTCGTATATATTTATCTTAAGCCACTAATTTTGAGTAACACCTATGGATCGACTAATCTCTTTTTTGCCAAGCAGTAGTGCTGCGAAAACAACTCAGTTTTCACTGTCATTTAAGCGCCTGCTTTTGCCTGTCTCACTTGCAGCTTTGGTTGCAGCCCCAGCTACACGAGAGCTGACGGTGACTACTTTGTCAGACGCGTTTTGGGCAGTGTCTTGTTATGTTGCTTTAACCTTGGCTATTTACCACTGGTTAAGTCTGTACATAAACAAAGATAACGTCTTCAATAAGCTCGTCCATCAATCTCGTTCAAACCAAGTGGTATTCGCGGCTCTCATGGGCGCGTTGCCCGGCTGTGGCGGTGCGATAGTGGTAACCACACAATTTATCTCGGGAAAACTCGGATTTGGTGCGGTAGTTGCGGTGCTCGTCTCAACCATGGGTGACGCGGCGTTCCTGCTCATAGCGAGCGAGCCTAAGACAGGTTTAGCCATGATGGCGATGGGCGTGATCGTGGGTACTGCGTCAGGCCGAATCATTAACTTGTTTCACGCAGACGACTTCTTACGCCCAAAAAAAGCAGAGAAAAATGAAGTGGTGAGCAGCTGTGCTTCTCAATCTCAAGACAAAGAATCGGTCTCTAAAAAAGCGATAAACCTGCAAGGTTACCTGTGGTCTGTACTGATTATTCCGGGTGCTGCCGTTGCCCTACTTGGCTCTTTTCAAGTCGATGTGAACGAGCTGCTCGCTTTGCCTGAAATGTCGATGGAATGGGCGGGGACAGTTTTGCTGATCAGCTCGATGTTTCTGTGGGGGCTAACCCGTGAAATTGAGGATTACAAATCAGCCGTGAGTGAGGACGAAAAGTGTATAGGCTCTCACCCATTGCAAAAGACCGCTCAAGATACAAACTTTGTCACCGCTTGGGTGGTGGTTGCCTTTCTTTTCTTTGAATTTGGCTCTGTGATAGCAAATGTTGATTTTGCGACGCTATTCTCAAGCTGGGGCATCATGCTCCCCCTGGCTGGCGTGTTGATGGGTTTGCTACCGGGCTGTGGACCGCAATTATTGGTCACTAGCTTATACCTTTCAGGCGCCCTGCCACTTTCGGCTCAGGTAGGTAACGCAATTTCAAATGATGGTGACGCGCTATTCCCTGCGATTGCGATGGCTCCCAAAGCGGCACTGGTCGCGACCTTATACTCTAGTGTGCCCGCACTAATCTGTGCTTATAGCTACTGGTTTATATTTGAGATCTAACTTGAGTAGAGTTAACTCCATAGGCTTCTGTAAGGTCGGTACTTTGTATCGGCCTTTTTGTTTCCGCCTGCTTAAGTCTTTCCACAGGTTCTTTTTACATTCCCTTCCTGCTTCACTGCTTCTACCACCTCTCTCAAACAGCGCGTTACAGCCTGTCTCAAAAACGCCCTCTATTAGCCCTGTATAATGCTTATTTAGAAACACCAACACTGATATCAAAAATACAAAAAGCCCCTGTAAGAGTGCTTACAGGGGCTTTAATTCAAGCTTTAATCTTGGTTCTTAAGACAAGACTTAAGAAACTTCGATTGGACCACCGAATGAAGTTACTGGAGGCAGTTTGCCTTGGAACTTCTCGAAATCAACCAAACATGTGTTTGCTGACGTTGCTTGAGCAAGTTCAGACGTACCGATATCTTGAGTCAGTGTGTTTGGATCGCCGTATGTATCTAGCGCGCCCACTTTCTCGTTGATCGGACCGTACCAAGCACCTTCTTCGATACGAACAACACCAGGAGCGTAGCTATCCATTAGAACAGCACCTGCTAGTAGTTGACCACGGTCGTTAAACACACGTACTACATCGCCATCTTTGATGCCTTTCTTCTTAGCATCTACTGGGTTGATGTAGATTGGCTCACGGCCTTGTACCGCGTAAGTCGCACGCCACTCTTCAGATTCACACATCTGAGAGTGAAGACGCTTGTCTGGGTGACAAGATTGTAGCCAGTACGGGTGCTTGTCAGAGCCTGGACCACCGTGTGAACGTTCAGATTTCTCGAACCACATTGGGTGTTCTTGACAGTGCTCGTAACCCATGTTGCCAACAGTACGGCTTGTGATTTCGATGAAACCAGAAGGCGTGCCTAGTGCGTTGATCTCTGGATCTTCACGGAATGAAGCGTGACGAGTCCATGGCTTACCTTTGCCGAAGTCTAGGAAACCTTTCTCCCAGAACTCAGCAAACTCAGGCATTTCGAAGCTACCTTCGTTTGATGCGCGACATTCGTCGTACAGAGATTTAACCCACTGCATTTCGTCCATACCACGCGTGTAATCGTCGTAACGACCCCAACGCTTAGTTAGGCTAGACATGATCTCGAAGTCAGTCTTAGACTGGAACAGAGGATCCACTAGCTTGTGCATTGCGATCAAACCACGGCCAGAGTATGCGCCATAACCATCAATATCGTTTCGTTCCCACTGAGTACATGCAGGAAGCACGATGTCAGAGTGACGACAAGTTGCAGTCCAAGCAAAATCAACAGCCACTACAGTTTGTAGGCTCTTGAATGCTTTACGCATCTTGTTGCGATCTTGGTGGTGGTGCCACGGGTTGTTACCACTAAATACCATCATCTTGATATCAGGTAGTGTTACCGTTGAACCATTCGCTTTGATCTTCTTACCAGGCTCTAGCAAGCTATCAACCCAACGAGCAACTGGGATTACGCGGCTGTAGCCGTTGTAATCTGTGTTGGTGTACTTAGGTGATTGACCTTGGTCGATGTTCAGCGGGAAAGAACCCGGAGCAGCGAAGCCAGTTGAAGATACACCGATACCAGAGTAGTGGTGACCGTAAGAGATACCACCGCCCGGTAGACCAATTTGGCCAACCATTGCTGCGATAACTGCACACATCCAGTAAGGCTGTTCACCGTGCTCTTGACGTTGGATACTCCAACCAACAAGAATCTGTGTACGACCGTTAACCAGCATCTTAGCGAAGTCACGAATAGAGTCCGCGCTTGCGCCACAGATAGCAGAAGCCCATTCTGGCGTCTTCTCAACTCTGTCTTTCGTTTCACCTTGAACGTACTTGATGAAATCTTCAAAACCTAGACAGTAAGTTTCGATGAACTTCTTGTCGTATAGGCCTTCGTTGTAAAGAACGTGAGCAACACCAAGCATGAACGCCACATCAGTTTGTGGGTTGATGTACATTTGCTCGTTTTCTAGGTAACGACCTGTTTTGTTTTTAACAGGGTCAACAGAAACAACGTTGATCTCTTTCTTAGCAACTTTTTCTTTCAGCTGTTCTAGGTATGCGAACGACTCGTGAGTCTCACATGTCCAACCTACTTGAAGGTTTTTAACTGGATCGTTACCCCAAAGAACAATGTTGTCACTGTTTTCTAGGATAAGTTCCCAAGATGTACCTTGTGCGTAAACTTCAGTAGAACCTAGCACGTAAGGCATGATCGTTTGACCAGCACCTGTTGAGTAGTCACCGATTTTCTTCACAGAGTAACCGTGAAGTGCCATTGCACGTTGCATGTGGTTAGTACAGCTATGGAACTGACCTGTTTGTCTCCAACCAGTTTGACCTGTGTGAAGCGCCCATGGACCGTAATCTTTCTGTACGCGCTCTAGCTCGCGGTAAACAAGGTCTAGTGCCTCATCCCAAGTCACACGAATAAAGCGGTTGTTACCACGCGTGTCTGCGCTGTACTTATGCTTCTTCAACCAATCTAGGCGAACCATTGGGTAACGCACACGTGATGGGCTGTAGATAATACCTTTAATACCTTTCAGCATCTCTGTTGGGTGCTGATCGATTTCTAGAGGTTTAATTTCTTGTACTTTACCCGCGTAAACGCGAGCTCGGAATGCACCCCAGTGAGAACCAGAGACTTTCCACGCGCCGTCTGTTTCTGCAGCAGATGCTGAAGCCGACGCCAATAAGCTTGGACCGATAACCGATGCCGCACTTGTCGTCGCGACACCTTTCAGAAAACTTCTTCTTGTAATTGCCATTGTGTTACTCCAATTGACGTCTTATTAGTGATGGCCTTCAGAAAAATCTGATGAGTGCTTCTGTAGATACTTAAGAACAAGTGCTTCTGTATCTGTATCGAAGTTAACGAATGCAATCATACCATCTAGCATGCCTACCCAACCGTTAGCGCTGAAGTGAGCTTCATCTGGCTGTGAGTGACACGTTGAACAGTTAGATTGGTACGCTTGACCAGCTGCGTTCCAGATTGCATCGAAGTTATCAACCATAGACTCTTTCTTCATCCAAAGTGCTAGGTTAACTTCTTCCCAAGGAAGGCCAGTTAGCTCATCTTCTTTCTTCTCACCAACAGTGATTACGTCACTTTGAGATACTTCTTTCGTCAAGATTGCAGTCGAGATGTTCATACCGAAGTCTTCTTGGATTACACGTCCGAAGCCTTTCGCTTTACGCCAACCGTCGATTTGAATCTTGATCATGTCGCCTTTTTCGTCGATCACAGCAACTTTACTTGCAGGGCTTAATAGACCCGCTTCAACTTCAGCTGTTTCATCTGTGTACATTGGTAGGTGACGAATAGAGATCACGTCTGAACCATTTGCGTAAGATGTGCTGCTTGCTACGTTTTCTAGCTCGCCAACAATACCGCTCGCTGATGCCATATCTAATGGAAGGTTGTGAGCAATACCTTTGTGACAGTCAACACAGCTTTGATCACGCTCTGCCGCGTTCTTCATCTGGATACGCGCTGTTGGGCGCATGTTTTCGAAATCCATTGAATCGTAGTTGTGGCAGTTTTTACACTCTAGAGATTTGTTCGAAGAGAAGCGATCCCATTCGTGTTTAGCCAGTTCGATACGACGAGCTTCGAATTTCTCAGGCGTATCTAGGTCACCAAATACTTGAGCGAATACTTCTTTAGAAGCTTGCATCTTACGAGCGATTTTTGCTGTCCATTCATGTGGAACGTGACAGTCAGGACAAGTAGCACGTACACCAGAAGTGTTTTTCCAGTGAACCGTTTCTTGTAGTTCTACGTATACGTTGTCACGCATGGTGTGACAGCTTACACAGAATTCTTCTGTATTTGTGTGCTCTAGAGCTGTGTTAAAACCGCCCCAGAAAATAACACCGGCGATAAAGCCACCCATAGTTAGTACACCAAGACTGATGTGTACTGCTGGGCGAGTCATTGTGCGCCATAATTTAACTAAAAATGATTTCATGTTTAGCTCTCTTAAATATTGATTTTAAAAAATGTTGTTACTTAGAGGGCATTACATGCCGCCGTGAGCACCTGGAGGTCCGAATACAAACACTTGCAGTGCCCAAACTAGGAAGCCGTAACCGCCTACAAAAGCCACACTTAATATTGGGAAGAGAACCACCGCGATGAAGAGGAAAGACTTCCACTCCAGCGAATGTTTTTCGCTAGTTTCAATTTTATTAACATCACTCATACATTTTGCCTATTTTGTATTTAGTAATTTCGAGTAACCCATTCTATGGGGCTAAAGTTCTTAAGTATCTAACGACAAATTTTAGACCATACTCAAAGTAGGGTTCAATCAAATCTCCCGTTATAACCCTTGCTAATCAATACTTTTTTGAGCTCATCCAAAGTTGTTTTTAGTTAAACAAAGTTATTAAAAAGTATTAACAAATGTGAAGAATTAAGTATATTTCACAAATGTTAAATTCCAACACCTGCGCAACCGTATTGTAACCAATTTTAACGTTTTACCTACTAAGTAGTAGCCAAAAATGCCTCAAAAAACCAATATTTTGTGGTTTGATTGTTAAATTATTGATCGTTTTTCGAATCGATGACTTTGCAGTTGAAATGCATCATTTGGCACTTTCATATATGATAGAAGCCTTATTAAAAGGAAGCATTATGCAAGACGTTATTGATATATCTTGGTGGCAATTATTGTTTTTCAGTTCACTTCTCTTGCTGCCAATTGTAATCAACTACAAGCTAAAACTTGGCCTTGGCAAAGAGGCTTCTATCAGCATCATTCGCATGACTGTTCAGCTATTTCTGGTTGGCCTCTACCTAGAATACCTGTTCACTTTGAATAGCTTGTGGGTCAATTTACTGTGGTTATTTACGATGATTATCGTTGGGGCAAGCTCGATTGTTGAAAAGTCCAAGTTACCCCGAAACCTCTTGTTAGTCCCAGTCGCTGTGAGCCTAGCGGTAACCTGTGTACCCATTGTCTTGTTTATCTGCTTATTCATCATTAAACCAACACCGGTTTTTAACGCACAGTACTTAATCCCTATTGCAGGGATGCTGTTAGGTAATAGCTTAAGCAGTAACATCGTGGCATTGCAGAACTTGTTCGGTGCTTTTGAAACGCAGAAATCAGAGTACGAAGCGGCTATCGCTTTAGGTGCCTCTCCTTCCTATGCTGCAGCGCCTTTTGTGCGTAATGCTATACAGAAAGCGATGTCTCCTATTATGGCCTCAATGGCAACCACAGGCTTGGTAACGCTACCAGGAATGATGACAGGACAAATCTTAGGGGGTGCTTCACCAATGATCGCGATTAAGTATCAACTGATGATCATGTTGGCTATTTTCGTGATGATGAGCTGCTCCTTAGCGCTTGCACTTCACCTATCGTTAAAGACTTCTCTGACCAAAGAAGGGCGAGTTCTCGCTCAAATACAGCCTTCAAAATAACCTCCCGACTCATCTTAGATCTGGTTACTCACTGAATTTGATACAGGTTATCCACAGAAATTGTGGATAACCAAATCAATATAGATCCTTTTTTGTCCATTTCGGCTCGCGCAAAGATCATTGCCATTGATCCTTCGGTGATTTCAAAGACATATACACACGTGCAGAACTGCGTTGTTAAGCGTTCAAATGATAATTTAAGAATTCAACGAGTAAGTTTTCCACAAATAAAAAACGGCCTGCAATGCAGGCCGTCTTGTAAATGTCATAAGTCAGTTCAATGTTTCCACTCTGAGCTTTAACTAATCTTGTCACTGAGCTAGTCACACAAGCTTTGTTGATCCGCCATCTTTATTAATCGCGTAAATAAATCAACCAATACCACATGCCAACAAAGATACCGCCGCCGATGATGTTACCGATAGTAACGGGCAGCAAGTTGTTCATCAGAAAGTCCATCATGTTTAGGTCAACATAGTCTGCTGGATTAGCCCCTGTCATTGTCCAGAATTCAGTTGGAGCAAATGTTTTGATACCGATAGCTAAAGGAACTTGGAACATATTCGCAATACAGTGCTCAAAGCCCGATGATACAAACATCGCGACAGGTAAAATCAGTACTGCAATTTTGTCAGTCAGTGTTCGTCCACTAAACGTCATCCATACCGCGATACAAACCAATACGTTACACATGATGCCAAGCGCGATAGCTTGGATAAAACCATGGTGCATTTTGTGCTGAGAGATGGCCATGGCATTCAAACCCACTTGCCCATGGTCGAACATGTACTGTTTAGTCAGAAGCATGCATGCCACTAGCAATAAAGCACCAATAAGGTTACCGATATAAACGGTCGCCCAGTTCTTTACTAGGGTTCCCCAGCTAATCTTGCCACTTGCACGAGCAACAAGAGTGAGCACCGAACTGGTAAATAGTTCACCGCCAGTAACAACAACGAGGATTAGGCCCAAGCTAAATGCAAGGCCACCTAGGACGCGAGTAATACCCCACGGCAAATCACCAGCACCAGTCGTTACGATGGTGTAAAACACAAACGCAATACCGATATGTATGCCAGCGGAAATCGCTAGGAGAAAAGATTTGGTTGGATCTTTGGTTGCTTTACCTACGCCAATATCTGCAGCGCGCTCAGCCATTTGTGGCGGTAATAATGAGTCAAATTGGTTTAGATTCATGATGATTTACATTTTGAAACATGTTGTCGGGAGCGCGATAATCCTCTCTTTCATTTCTGAATTCAAGAGCTATTTGGGACTCAAAATACCTCCCACAACCTTGTGGAAAGGAAATAGCCCAAGTTATTCAAAATTCATACGACTTTAGTAGTAAAAAGAAAACTATGCTGAATGATTAGTTATCAGCATAGAAAATAACACATCTATAAATATCAACAAGTTACGTTAAAAATAAAAGAATAACGTACACTAAAATGGCTCACAGAGCGCTTTTATTTCTAGATTTTGACATAGATCAACAGAACGTAAAAAAGCGCCCTAAGGCGCTTTTAACTCAATCACAAATAAAGAAATTAGTGATGCTAAACCGAAGGTTCAATCACTTCTTCTGATGATTGTTCTAGGGTTGAATCCTCTAGAGTAGATTCAACAGCTGGGGACATCACATCAGAGTCACTTTCGTTGGCCACTTTGCCACCTAAGCTTTTCAAACTATCCACTAACTCTTCTAAGCTTTTAATGTGAGCATCACTCTTGGTAATCTGCTCACCGAGCAACTCACTGTGCTTGGTCGCTTCAACCAATTTCTGTGTTTGTTTCTGATTCTCACTTTCTAACTTAGCGAGTCGTTCAGTCAAAGTTTTAATCTCTGACTTTAATGACGCCGTCATGTCTGAGCCTTTCAGCGCTTTAACACTCGCTACAATTTTTTGAGACTGAAGGCGCAATACAACATCACGGTGATCTTCATCATTAACCACTTGTGAAATGCTCAGCAACTGATTCTCTGCATTCAAAACCGATTGTTCGAACTTGTCGCCTTTTACACTCGCGAGCACTTTTACTTCATGAGCGACACTGCGCACGTGGTTCAACTCAAACTCCGCAGCGTGTACCGCATCTTCAATGATCGACTTTTCACGGGGACTGGCTTTGACTTGGCTTTCTGCCAAAGCAATTTGAGATGCTGCTTTAGCAAACGTCAGTGGAGCAACGTCATCGAAATCTTCATCTTCCAAGAACTCTAATTCGTTCTTCAAAGGTTCGATGTATTTCTTATGTGCCACTTTAACTTCTAGTAAGCGAGCATTGTTAAGAAATTCCACCTGCGCTTCTTGAGCGTCTTCAAGCTCATCGACCAGAACATACTCAAACAACTCGCTGTATTCTGAATACAAACGTTTGTAGCTCGAGGTAAACATGGTATCTGCGCCAAGAAACTTCAGGTAATCCATTTGGACAATCGAATCCGCGAGTACTCGATCAGCCTTCTTCTTTAACACTAAGATCGAGTCATAGTTTGATTTGATCAAAGCGATTTTTTCATCGAAGGCTTCAGCGTAAGTTAGGCTCGAAAAAATGGAGTAACTCTTGGTTATCCGAGTTTCGTCTTTAAGTAAGTCCGCATAAATGCTTTCAGCATCATCCCATGCGTCTAATAGTTCATTGTAATTCTCTGGTGCATAGAGAGACAATTGAGCATGGTCTTCAAGCTTAACTTCCCATTCGGAGTAAACGCTTTGGACAGACTGAAATGAACGGACCTCTATTGTCGATTCATTATTGTTGTTTGTGGTTTGGTTCGCGTCTGTCTGCTCTGAGGGTGTACTTTGACAACCTGAGATAGCAAATAGCATACTGATCGTTAATGCTACTTTGTTCGCTCTCACTTATGCATATCCTTTTTATACAATATTCGCTCAATGCAAATTATTTCTAGTCACAATATATTACAACCACTTAGCAATAAACATCACTGATGATTTAAGTGGGTGCAAATCACCCAATATAACCAAAATAAACTCATCACTCGATGATTAATCAATCAATTTGGTATCACTTATCAATTCTCTTTATTTGCTATTGCCTGAGCCGAGAATGCGCACTAAGGTGAAGGTAGAGAACGTTATGAATATATAGGTCAATTATGAAGTACAACGCTGAACATATTGCTGATTTAAACCTCCTTCTTCAATTTGATGTAAGTAGTGCAGCTACTGGAATTAAAGTCCATCAAGAGGCAGCTCAAGAAACTCAAGACGCTGTTAAGCGCCTATTCGAAAAAAACCTTTGTACTCAGCCAGACGGCGGTTACCTAACAGATGAAGGTATCGAGATGGCAGAGCGCGCAGACAAGCTTCTTCGCGTACTAAACTAAAGCTCCATTGTTCTAGTAAAAACTCCACTTGCTTCGGCCGTGGAGTTTTTTCATTTTTGGGCAAAGCTTTGTTAGGCTTATTGTAAATTCGTCATTTGCAGTTGTGAGGAACACATGGCTTCTATATTTATTGTCGGTGCAGGATGGGTAGGTGCACCTTTATCTGAACATTTAGAAAAACATGGTAACCGAGTAGTGGTCACGAAAACGACCCAAGCGGGAGCAGATGCCATTGGTAGCGAACAAATTCCATGTGAAGTGTTTAGCTTTGATTCATCCGATCCACAACAGACTATCGGGCGACTCTATTCATTGTTACTCGAAAACAACACTGAAATTGTGATTGGCAGCTTCCCTCCTGGCTTTAGAAAGGGAGCAGGACAAGAGTATGCCGACTACTGGCAGCAACTCACCAATGCATGCCAAAAGGCCAACATTAAAAAGCTCATTATGGTTAGTTCAACTACGGTATACCCAACTAAGCCGGGTGTGCTGAACGAGCTGGATGCATCACTCCCCCTTTCGACCTCAGATAACGAGCACGCGTCTTTATTTTCCGATAACGCACGAATCATGCTGCAAGCTGAACAGTCAGTGATTGATTCCGGTATCGACTACACCATTCTTCGCTTTAGTGGCTTAATCGGCCCAAGCCGTCACCCATCACGCTTCGCAAGCAAGTTAAAACAAGTCAGCACTCAAGCTCCAGCCAACATGCTGCACCTTGATGATGCAATTGGTGCTGTCGATTTCGCTATCAGTCAACTGCACAATGAAATAGTTAACGTGACCACACCAAATACAGTCAGTAAAGCGGAGTTTTATGCCGCGGCACTGAAAAGCGCCAACAGCAGTGAGCCTCTGCCCGCTGTTGTTGATACCCCAGACAAGTTAATCTCTTCGAAGAAGATTCTCGACTTAGGTTATTCATTTAAATTCGAATCCACACTGGACGCACTTCATGACTGAACAATCTATTGCTAACAAAAATCCCAACATAAAACTGCATCGCTCAGTCGACACCCTTTGGAACTTTATGTCGATGGGTCACAAGGTTACGCCTTCCGACTGTATCTTTGTATTGTGTAGCAACGATACTCGCGTAGCTGAATATGCAGCCGAGCTTTATCACCAACAGATCGCGCCTTACATCGTTTTTTCTGGCGGTGTGGGGCGCTTTACCGAAAGAAGCTTTGAACGCTCAGAAGCAGAAACATTCGCTTCTATCGCACGGGATTGTGGCGTGCCTGACTCTGACATTATCATAGAGAAACACGCAACAAATACTGGGGAAAATGTACGATTCACTCATGAGTTGCTGACAGAAAAAGGGTTATCGCCGAAGAGGCTAACCTTAGTTCAGAAGCCCTTCATGGAGAAACGTACCTACGCAACCTTCAGTAAACAATGGCCTGACGAAACTTCCGAGATTACCGTGACGTCGCGATGGCAAACTTGGGATGATTACTTTAACGAAGAGTTGCCGTTAGATATGGTGTTAGGCGCATTAATTGCTGATTACGAGCGAATCAAATCCTACCCAGAGAAAGGCTTTCAGATTGAGATGCCGATCCCCGACGACGTTGACCACGCCTATCAAGCATTGAAGAAGCTCGGTTTCGAATAAGCAAAAGTTAGACTTTGAACAAAGTAAAAGCTCGGCAGGAAATAAAACAAAAGCTCGGCTTGGAAGAAAGCAAAACACAGGCCCAATAAACAAAAACGGTGACACTTGGTCACCGTTTTTCGTTCTTTCGCGTTAGCAAATAGAGCTGCTTATTTACCTAACGCTTCTTTGTAGTGCAGACGGCAAACAGAAACGTATTTGTCGTTACCGCCAATAGCCACTTGGTCGCCCTCAGCAATCGCCACACCGTGCTCGTCGGTACGAATTACCATGTTCGCTTTACGGCCACAGTGACAAATTGTTTTAAGCTCAACAAGTTTATCTGCCCAAGACAGTAAGTAACGGCTACCTTCAAACAGTTCACCCAGGAAATCGGTACGTAGGCCGTAACAAAGTACAGGGATGTGCAGCTTATCAACCACTTCTGTTAATTGGTACACCTGCTCCTTCGATAAAAATTGGCACTCATCGATCAAAACACAATGACGCTTTTCTTCCTCATTGAGCTTTTTGATCGCATCAAACATGTTGGTGTCATTTTTAAACAGCTGAGCTTCAGATTGCAGACCAATTCGTGAGCTCACTTTACCGATACCATAGCGATCGTCCAAAGCTGCCGTAAAGATCACTGGCGTCATGCCACGTTCTTGGTAGTTGAATGAAGATTGAAGAAGCGTTGTTGATTTACCCGCATTCATTGCCGAGTAATAAAAATACATCTGAGCCACAGAAATATTCCTGTTAATTAAAAGTTGAAGATAGAAAAGGTGAAAATAGAGAATTCGTGCTAGAAAAAAGGGCTGAAAATCAGCCCTTTTTATAAGATTTACTTACGACGCCAAGTCGTACCTTCTGGGCCATCTTCCAGAACAATACCCAACTCGTTTAGCTTATCACGTGCAAGGTCGGCATTTGCCCAATCCTTTGAAGCACGAGAGTCGTTACGCAGTTTGATCAACGCTTCGATTTCAGCCACTTCGTCGTCGTTACCTGCCGCATCACCTTGTAGGAAGGCTTCTGGCTCTTGGTGAAGAATACCGATGATGTCTGCTAGTTCACGCATCAATGCACCCAGTCCGCTTGCTTTTTCAATGCTTTCAGGCTTGATACGGTTGATTTCACGAGCCATTTCAAACAGTACTGAATAAGCTTCAGGTGTGTTGAAATCATCGTTCATCGCTGTAGAGAATCGAGTCACGTACTCTTCGCCACCGGCAGGAGCGGCTGTAAGGTCTAGGCCACGAAGTGACGTGTATAGACGCTCTAGTGATGCGCGAGCTTGGTTTAGGTTATCTTCGCTGTAGTTTAGCTGGCTACGGTAGTGACCAGACATTAGGAAGTAACGTACCGTTTCAGCATCGTAATGTGCTAGCACGTCACGGATAGTGAAGAAGTTACCCAGTGATTTAGACATCTTCTCTTTGTCTACCATCACCATACCACTGTGCATCCAAGTATTTACATACTGAGTGCCGTGCGCGCAGCAAGACTGTGCGATTTCGTTTTCGTGGTGAGGGAACTGCAGATCTGAACCACCACCGTGGATATCGAAGTGGTTACCAAGAATAGACGAGTTCATTGCTGAGCATTCGATGTGCCAACCTGGACGACCCGGGCCCCATGGCGATTCCCATGTAGGTTCACCTGGCTTAGACATCTTCCAAAGAACGAAGTCTAGTGGGCTGCGTTTTGCAGATTCAACATCAACGCGAGCACCCGCTTGAAGCTGATCAAGGTCTTGCTTTGAAAGCTTACCGTATTCGTCGAATTTCTTTACTTCAAACATCACATCGCCGTTGCTTGCAACGTATGCGAAACCACGTTCAATCAGCTTTTCAACAAGCTCGATGATTTCAGTGATGTATTCTGTCGCACGAGGCTCAACATCTGGACGCTTCATGTTCAATGCATCAAAGTCAGCGTGCATCTCACCGATTAAACGCTCAGTCAGAGAGTCACAAGACTCACCGTTTTCGTTAGCGCGTTTGATGATTTTGTCATCGATATCTGTGATGTTACGAACGAAATTCAAATCGTAACCAAGGTAACGAAGGTAACGAGTTACTACGTCGAAAGAAACGAACGTACGACCATGACCAATATGACAGAGATCGTATATGGTTACCCCACAGACATACATGCCGACTTTGCCAGCTGTAATTGGTTTGAATTCCTCTTTCTGTCTTGTGAGCGTGTTATATATCTTCAGCATGATCTCTATCTATTTTATGGATTAATCAAAATAAGCTCGCAGTATAACAAGTCATACCTTAATAGGTAATCCCTAAAAGCAGGAATTATACCAATCACGGTAAGTAGATGGTCATAAATAGCGCAGAAAAAATGCTTGAGAACAAGGAAGCTCTTTTCGACAAAAAGTTTCGATAAGTAGTTATTCTACATTCAAAATTTCTAACGACGTTATCAAGTGTTTTAACAAGCTAGGATGGCCAGTTATTTACTACGATTGGTATTACCTCAAACATCCGAGTTAAGTTAATGATTTGGTGATTTGAAAGTCTGCCAACATGCGCTAGAATTCGAACTTCATATTAAAAAGACAGTAAGGTAACAATCATGATCATCCTTCACACAAATTTTGGTGATATCAAAGTTCAACTTAACGAAGAAAAAGCACCAGAAACATGCGCAAACTTTCTACAGTATTGCCGTGACGGTTTCTACGACAACACACTATTCCACCGTGTTATCGATGGTTTCATGATTCAAGGCGGCGGCATGACTTCTGGCCTTAAAGAAAAGGCAACTCGTGCAACGATCAAGAACGAAGCAAACAACGGTCTAGCGAACAAAGTTGGTACGCTAGCAATGGCTCGTACTATGGAACCGCATTCAGCGAGCTCACAGTTCTTCATCAACGTTAACGACAACTCTTTCCTAAACTTCCGTAGCGAAAGCCTAGACGGTTGGGGCTACTGTGTATTCGCAGAAGTTGTTGAAGGCATGGACATCGTAAACAAGATTAAAGGTGTTAGCACTGGTTCTATGGGTATGCACCAAGATGTACCTCTAGAAGAAGTGATCATCACTGGTACTACAATCGAAGCTTAATTCATCGCTTTCGGTTAGTATTGATGAGCCGATAAAATCAGGATATAGGGAGCGAATCGCTCCCTTTTTTTAGACCTATGAAAACATATTTTATATCAGATCTGCACCTTTCTCCGTCACGAGAAGACATCACAGACTGCTTCTTAACCTTTATGAAGAAAGAAGCCGTAGAAGCGGATGCACTTTACGTATTAGGTGACCTTTTCGAATTCTGGATTGGTGACGATGATAAGAGTGAATTCGCGACTTCTATCCGCCAAGCGTTTATCGACTTAGTGAAAACAGGCGTGCCTTGTTACTTTACTCAAGGGAACCGCGACTTCTTAGTCGGCAAAAAATTTGCTAAGCAAACGGGCGTACAACTTCTCGACGAAGTTTCTACGATCGATATCTACGGGCAAAAAGCGGTAGTATTGCATGGAGACACTCTATGTACTGAAGATGTAAAGTACCTCGCCTTTCGCGAAAAAGTGCATCAGCCATGGTTACAATGGGTCTTCAACCGAATTCCATTTTTCATCAAGAAGAAAATTGTTTCAAAGGTTCAATCAGATATCAAAGATGACAAGCAGACCAAGTCTCTCGACATCATGGATGTGACACAGCAAGAAGTCGAAGATGTGATGGAACGAAACAATGTCGATCTGATGATCCACGGCCATACTCACCGCCCAGACATCCATACATTTAATGCTAACAATTGCACTAAAACCCGTATCGTACTTGGCGATTGGTATACGCAAGGCTCAGTGCTGGTGTTCACGCCGCAAAGTTTTGAACTACAGAATCGAGCGTTTAGCAATAGCTTTTAACATAACGCTTAAACTTTCACTTTGATTATTATTGTCGGTCAGACTTTCTTAGAAAGTGTATGGTAATTTCTAGTGAATTAGCTATTATCTCTCTACCAGAAATAAACCGAACACAGTACCAAGTTGAAATATTCATACGTAGCGCGTCAACCAATACTCGACACAGGCAAGAAAACCATAGGTTACGAGTTGCTATTCAGGGATGGTCCTAAGAACACTTTCCCTGAAGTAGAGCCGGAGCTCGCTACTAGCCGTTTGCTTTCCGATCACTTCTTATCGACCCACTATAATACGTTGGGTGATAAGCTTGGGTTCGTGAACTTCCCATATGCAAGCCTAATCAACTTAGTCCCTACTCTGTTCCCCAAAGAAAGCCTCGTTGTTGAGGTTCTTGAAGACTGCGAACCAACAGACGAATTACTTGAAGCAATCAAAACCATCTTTGACGCGGGTTATACCATTGCGCTAGACGACTTTGTGCCAAGTAAAGCTTGGAAGCGCTTCTTACCCTACGTTTCAATTATCAAGTTCGATATCCGTTTGACGCCAATTGCCAAAGCAGCGATGTTTATGAACTCTCTCAAAGGGCTAGATATCAAGTTCCTTGCTGAGAAAGTAGAAACGTACGAAGAATACCAAGAAGCGAAAAAAGCAGGCTTCACCTACTTTCAAGGTTATTTCTTTAGCAAGCCAGAGATGATCCAAACGCGTGCGCTCAACCCGGCATTCCTGACGACTGTTCAGCTGTTAAAAGAGATTGCGCACGACCCTATCGACTTTGGTGAAGTAGAGCGTTTGATTACGCTCGATGTGACCATGTCGTATAAGCTACTTACCTACGTAAACTCCGCTGGCGGTTCACCAACAACGATTCGTTCATTCCGCCAAGCGCTTATTTACCTTGGTGAACAAAAGCTGCGTAAGTTCGTTTCACTGGTGGCTATCGCATCCGCGAAAGAAGACAAGCCGGACTCACTCTACGGTTTAGCGGTATTACGCGCGCGTCAATGTGAGCTCTTAGTCGAGAAGATGAATGTGAAGGTTGAGCCAGGACAAGCCTTTTTGACCGGTATGTTCTCGCTACTGGATTCACTGTTTGACCAACCGTTGAAGCAAGTACTGGACTCAGTGCCAATCGACGATGAGATTAAACAGGCCCTTATCCAACGTAAAGGCGTGTTAGGTGCGATTTTGGCCATGGTTATTGCTTATGAACAAGCCCGATGGGACGAAGCAACGCGCATTCGTAAACTTCTCAAGCTAAGTGAGGCTCAACTAGGCCAAGCTTACGATGAAGCAACGACTTGGACACAAGAGCTATTGTCTCCAGCCTTGAAATAGTAAACTTCGCGCTAACACTTTGATAATTTCAATAACTTCAACAGAAACCAAACTTTGGTGAGCGATCGTTTCTTGGTAAACTCCCACGCATTCACTTATGGCCTCTTAATAGAGGCCATTTTTACAGGATCTGACTATGTCTTTATGCCCATGCGGTAGCAAAAATACTTACCAACAGTGCTGTGAATCAGCGCACCTTCACCACAGTGCTGTTGAAACGCCTGAACAGTTGATGCGCTCTCGTTATTCAGCGCACGTGTTGGGTTTAGTTGACTATGTTGTTGCGACTTACCACCCTAGCTGCAACACAGAAGCGCAAAGAGAAGGTATTGCCGAATCTATCAACAGTGATTGGGCAGGACTAGAAGTCATCGATACTGCGGTAGGCTCGCACCAAGACGAAGGCTTTGTTGAGTTTAAAGCTTACTTCAATGAAGAAGGCGCACAATACTGCATGCAAGAACGCTCTCGCTTTATACGTGAAGACGGTCTTTGGTACTACATTGATGGTACCTTCCCAGAGCAGGAACAAACTACACAACCAGAAATTGACCCACGCTTAAATCAAACCGTTGAGAGCTTTAAAATCGGCCGTAATGATCCGTGTATTTGTGGCAGTGGTAAGAAATACAAGAAGTGCTGCGGGTAACTCGTTCGACTAAGAAGTCAGATTAAGAGAAGAGATTCCTGATGTCGCTTAGGCTCCTCGGAATGACGCAAAGTCAGAGGTTAGAAAAGTGACGTAGGGCTTAGAAATCTTGAAATCTTGAAATCTTGAAAATTAAAAAACTAAAAAGCCCCGTAAACATGTTTGTTTGCGGGGCTTTTGTCTGTCTTTTACGCGGTTCTATTAATCTAAAGAGAGCTTACTTATGACGCTCTTTCAGCTTGTTTACCACATCATCCATCGATAAGCCTTGGTCTTGAAGAAGAACCATTAGGTGGTAAATCAAATCTGCTGATTCACACACTAACTCCGCCTTATCGCCCGACGTCGCCGCAAGCGCGACTTCAACGCCTTCTTCGCCCACTTTTTGCGAAATACGCTTGGTGCCACGGGCATATAGACTGGCAGTATAAGAAGATTCAGGATCGGCGTCCTTGCGGGCAGCCAATAGCTGCTCAAGCTGATGAAGCCACACCATCTGAGACTCTTCTTGCTTGTCTCCATCCCAACACGTTGTTGTACCTGTGTGGCACGTTGGACCAATGGGATTAACTTTAACCAGTAAGGTGTCGCTGTCACAGTCCAAGGCGATGTTTTGCAGTTGCAATACATTGCCCGACGTTTCACCTTTCGTCCAAAGACGCTCTTTTGTGCGAGAGAAAAACGTCACATTGCCAGTTTCACCCGTTTTCTCAAGTGCGGCTGGGTTCATGTATCCCATCATTAGCACTTGGCTTGACTGGTAATCTTGAACAATCGCTGGCACTAAGCCATCTACTTTTTCCCAGTTAATACGCTCTGACAATGCGCCTACTTCTGTTTTTGATAAGCTTACGGGTTCAAAACTACTCATAGTCGCACCTCTACATCTTGTTGTTTTAAATACTGTTTAAGTTCACCAATATTGATGACTTGTTTGTGGAATACCGAAGCCGCAAGTGCTCCATCCACGTTGGTCTTTTTATAAGCTTCAGCAAAGTGCTCCATTGCACCAGCGCCACCAGAGGCAATCAATGGCACATTACACACTTCACGCACCATGTTTAACTGATCGATATCATAGCCGTTACGAACGCCATCTTGGTTCATCATGTTTAACACAATCTCACCTGCGCCACGCTTCTGTACTTCCTGCACCCAATCTTTGGTTTCCCATTTGGTTGCTTTAGTACGCGCTTCATCGCCTGTAAATTGGTAAACCTGATATTTACCGGTTTCTTTGTCGAAGTATGAATCGATACCGACAACGATACACTGAACGCCAAACTTATCAGCAAGGTCAGTAATCAGCTGTGGATTAGCCAATGCCGGTGAGTTGATTGACACTTTATCCGCACCAAACTCAAGAATGCGCGCTGCATCTTCTGCTGATTTAATACCACCAGCGACACAGAAAGGGATATCGATCACTTCAGCTACGCGTTTCACCCAGCTTTTATCGACCACACGGCCATCACTTGATGCGGTGATGTCATAAAATACCAATTCATCGGCGCCCTCTTCTGCATAGCGTTGTGCTAGCGGAACGATGTCACCAATAATTTCGTGGTTACGGAACTGAACGCCCTTAACCACTTGTCCGTCACGGACATCCAAACAAGGGATTATGCGCTTTGCCAACATGCAAATGCCTCCTCTGCGGTAAACTTGCCATCAAGTAGTGCACGACCCACAATCACACCCGCAACACCGCTGCCTTTTAGCGCTTCGATATCAGCTAGGCTGCCAATGCCGCCCGATGATTGGAATTGCACTTGTGGGTACTGCTTACAAAGATCAACATAGAGCTCTACGTTTGATCCTTCTAGCGTGCCATCGCGTGAAATATCGGTACACAGCACGTGTTTAAGACCAACTGTGAGGTAGTCTTCAATCAGCGCTTCAATGGTCACACCTGAATCTTCTTGCCAACCTGAAATCGCCACTTTACGTATGCCGCTTTCGTCAATATTGATGTCCAGAGCCAGCACGATTTTTTCCGCGCCGTACTTCTCCATCCAACCTTTCACCAACTCAGGTTGCTTAACGGCTGTAGAACCAACCACAACGCGCTGTGCGCCAGCTTCTAGCAGATCAACGACATCTTGTTCGTTACGCACGCCACCACCAATCTGGATGTTCGCAGGCGTGCTAGCAAGGAGCTTAGCAATCAAGTCTAACTGACGAGCCGTTGTGTCTTTTGCGCCCGTTAAGTCAACAAGGTGCAGCCAGCCAGCGCCAGCTTGGTGGTACAGATTAAACTGCTCTGCTGGGTCTACTTTGTATTCTGTTACTTGCCCGTAGTCTCCTTGGAATAAGCGAACTACTTGGCCTTCAATTAAATCTAACGCGGGAATAATCATTTACATTCCTTATATGGCAACGTTAGCCGCTGCCTAATCCTTATTACAATTCCAAGAAGTTCTGAATCAGCTTAGAGCCAGCTTTCGAAGATCGCTCTGGGTGGAACTGAACACCATAATAATTGCCACTTTGAACCGCCGCAGTGAACGGATTACCGTAATCACATTGTGCGATTGTGTAGTCGCCCACTGGCATTGCGAAGCTATGAACAAAGTAGAAGTATTCGCCTTCTTCAATGTCTTTAAATAGAGGATGATTAGGTGTTGCCGTTACGGTGTTCCAACCCATGTGTGGTAATGGCAAGTCGCCCGTTTCAAGTAAACGAACTTCGCCATCACACAAACCTAGGCATTCAACTAACTCATCAGCCTTTTGACCTTTCTCTTGAGACAGTTTGCCTAACAGCTGCATACCTAGACAGATACCCAGCAGAGGCTTCTCAACTTGCTTGACAAGGGTAACAAGGTCACGCTCTTGCAGGTTCTTCATTGCCTCACTTGCTGTACCTACACCGGGTAGGAATAGCTTGTCGGCAGCAAGAACCACTTCTGGTTCTTTTGAAATTTCAACTGCGTAGCCCAAACGTTCAATCGCAAACTTCACCGATGAAACGTTGGCACAACCAGTATCAATAATAACGACTTTTTGCTCTTTCATACCGAACCCTTACAGAACGCCTTTGCTGCTTGGTAACTCGTTACCTTCAACTTTGATTGCTTGGCGAAGAGTACGGCCAAACGCTTTGAACAGGCTCTCAATGATGTGGTGATCATTATTGCCATCAGAAGAAAGGTGTAGCGTACAAGCCAATGTATCAGTTAGAGAACGGAAGAAGTGAACCACCATCTCGGTTGAAAGATCACCCACTTGCTCACGGCTGAACTTAGCATCGAACTTCAGGTATGGACGACCAGAAAGGTCTAACGCACACTGAGCCAAACACTCATCCATTGGTAGGCTGAAACCAAAACGGCCAATACCACGTTTGTCGCCTAGTGCATCTTTCAATGCTTGGCCTAAAGCCAGAGCGGTATCTTCGACTGTGTGGTGATCATCAATGTGCAGGTCGCCCTTCACAGTCAGGTTCATTTGGAAACCACCGTGTGTCGCGATTTGATCAAGCATGTGGTCGAAGAAACCCATGCCGGTATCGATCTTGTTGCCACCGGTTTCATCAAGGTTTACTGCAACCTTGATATCGGTTTCTTTAGTAGTACGAACTACTTCAGCAATACGCGCATTAACCGTCAGATCTTTAACGATTTGTGGCCAGTTAAGCGTGCCTTCAGTTTCCGCATCCGGGCTATATTGAATACCGCGGATTGCCATGTTCTCTGCCAGTTGAAGATCCGTCATTCGGTCGCCAATCACAACAGAGTGTTGGAAATCGACTTTACCGCCTTGTAGGTACTCTTTAACCATACCCAGTTTAGGCTTACGGCAAGAGCAGTTGTCTTCGTCAAAGTGAGGGCAAATAAGCACGTCGTCAAACTTAACGCCTTGAGATTCGAAGAACTCCATCATCATATTGTGTGGTGCATCGAAATCTTCTTGTGGGTAGCTATCGGTACCTAAACCATCTTGGTTAGTCACCATCACTAGACGGTAACCAGCATCTTGCAAAGCAAGCAGGCTAGGAATTACTCGCGGTTCGAATTTTAGCTTGTCTAAACGGTCTACTTGAAAGTCAACTGGCGGCTCAACAATTAAGGTGCCGTCACGGTCTATAAAAAGTATTTTCTGTTGTTTACTCACTTGAACTTCCTTTTAATTTTAAATCTGGTGGCCTAGCTAAAATCAAACGCTAACCCAAAATATTGGTTTCACTTGCCAGCCCAATTAATCAACTCAAACTGGCAAATGTTATTACTGGTAAGCCTTTCATTACTGATAAAAGTTACGAATGAATCCAAGTGTCTTTTCGCACTCTTCGCGGTTACCAATACTAATACGAACACAGTCTTCAATAGGTGAATTACGCAAAATAATGCCCGTATCCCAAGCCGCTTTAAATAACTCATCGCCGTTCGGGAATTTCACCAGTAAGTAGTTACCCCAGCCATCAAAAACCGTCACTTGAGGCATACCTAATAGACCCGCCTGCAAATACGCTCGGTTAGCACTTAAATCCAGAACTTGGAACTTAGCTCGCGCGAGTCCTTGCTCTGAAAGTGCTTGAACGGCAATGTCAGCAACAGGGATTGGCACTGGATAAGGAGCAATCACTTTCAACAGTACATCGATAAGCTCTTTGTTCGCTAGCGTAAAGCCACAACGTAAGCCCGCCAAAGCAAAGGCCTTCGACAAGGTGCGCAGAATCGCTAGGTTTGGATATTGCTCAAGCAAATCAACGGTTGACGCTTCTGGACAAAAATCGATATACGCTTCATCCATCACCACAATCGCTTTGTCTTGTGTCATTTCAAGCAACTTGATGATGTCTTTGCGATCAACCAAATTACCGGTTGGGTTATTTGGGCTACAAACAAACACCACTTTTACGTTGTCGAGCTGAGCTTCGATAGCTGGAAGATCCAATTGCCATTCAGAAGTCAGAGGCACAACCTTACGCTCAACACCAATCGTCTCTGCACTGATTGCGTACATACCGTAAGTGGGTGGGCAGTAAAGAATAGCGTCTTCGTTCGGCTCACAGAAAGCACGAATCAGTAATTCAATACCTTCGTCAGCACCACGCGTTGTCAGAGTTTGCTCTGATTTCACGCCTGCGTATTGAGCGTAAGCATCAATCAGCTCTTTTGGCTGACATTCGCTGTAACGGTTAAGACGAGACAAGTTCAGGTTGTACTCGTTATCAAACGGAGATTCGTTGGCGTTTAGCCATACATCACCAGTACCGCCTATGCGTCTTGCAGACAAGTAAGGTGTTAGAGCCTGAACTTGTTTTCTTGCTAACTTTTCCATGCCCTACCCTTATTTCGCTTTATTTAACTTTTCAACTCGGATAGTCACAGCGCGTTTGTGTGCATCCAAACCTTCGGCTTCCGCCATTGTTACTACTGTTGGCGCTAGGCCTTTCAACCCATCGGCTGTTAGCTCCTGCACCGTCATTCGCTTAGAGAAATCAGCCAAACCTAGGCTTGAATACGTCTTGGTATAACCGTAAGTCGGAAGAACGTGGTTTGTGCCGGATGCGTAGTCACCTGCAGATTCTGGAGACCAGTCACCAAGGAAAATTGAGCCTGCATTATCTAGCAATGGCAGCAATTCACGTGGGTTCTTGGTTTGAACGATCAAGTGCTCAGGACCGTAGAAATTCGAAATCGCAATCGCTTGAGTGATCGATTCAGCAATGATGATTAAGCTTGAAGCCAATGCTTGCTGAGCGATGTTCGCACGAGACAGTTCTTTCAGTTGCTTTTGAACCGCTTCTGTTACTTGGTCTGCAACCACTGGAGATGGAGTTACCAATACTACTTGAGAGTCAGGCCCGTGTTCCGCTTGGCTCAACAAATCCGCTGCAATGAAGTCTGCATCAGCTGTTTCATCAGCAATCACTAACACTTCAGATGGGCCAGCTGGCATATCAATAGCTGCTCCGCGGAAGTCATTACTCACTTGGCGCTTTGCTTCCGTAACGTAGGCATTACCTGGGCCGAAGATCTTATCGACTTTAGCCACACTCTCGGTACCGTAAGCCATTGCTGCAACCGCTTGACCACCACCAACGTTGTAAACTTCGTCGATCTTACAAAGCTTAGCGACATACAAGATTTCATCAGCGATTGGCGGAGGTGAACAAAGCACAACCTTACGACAACCTGCGATTTGAGCAGGAACACCTAACATAAGAACCGTTGACGGTAGTGGCGCACTGCCACCGGGAATATAAAGGCCAACAGTATTAATCGCGCGCGTCACTTGCTCACACACAACACCAGGCTGTGTCTCAACCTTAATTGGCTGCGGCTTTTGAGCTTCGTGAAACTTAGCAATGTTGCTATAAGCTTGCTCTAACGCTTGCTTCATCTCTGGTGTTAGACGAGCACACGCCTCTTCAATCTCACCCGAACTGACTCGGATAGATTCTGGAGTTACACCATCAAACTTTGCAGTCAGCTTTTTAAGCGCGGCATCGCCTTCATTTCGTACTTTTGCAATAACATCAGAAACAGTCGCTGTGATGTTTGCACCTTCAGTAATAGCTGGACGCTCTAATACCGAGTCTTGCTGTGATTCACTTAAAGATTGCCAAACAACGGTTCTCATCGTCACTACCCCATCATTTTTTCGATTGGTAATACTAGAATCGAGCTTGCACCCAACTCTTTCAGCTGTTCCATTGTTTCCCAGAACAAGTTCTCTGTACTTACTAGGTGCACGGCAACTTTGTCTTTGTCTGTAGATAGAGGAAGAACCGTTGGATCTTCAGCACCAGGCAGTAGTGCTTTGATTTGCTCTAGTTGAGAGGTTGGCGCGTGAAGCATGATGTACTTCGACTCTTTCGCTTGTTGAACACCCTGCATACGAGTCAGTAGTTTTTCAATCAGTGCGGTCTTGTCTGCGTCGAAGTCGCCAACACGTTGAATCAGTGTTGCTTTCGATTGGAAGATAGCTTCTGCTTCTTTTAGGCCGTTCGCTTCAAGCGTTGCACCTGTAGAAACTAAATCAGCGATAGCGTCTGCAAGGCCAGCGCGAGGCGCGACTTCAACCGAACCTGTTAGCATACAAGTGCTGAACTCAACACCCTGCTCGTCCATGTAGGCTTTAAGTAGTTGTGGGTAGGTTGTCGCAATACGTTTGCCCGCTAAGTCTTGTGGGCCGTTGTATTCTTCGTCTTTATTAATAGCGATTGAAAGGCGGCAACCACCGAAGTCTAAACGACGTAGTGTGCGGAACTCTGAAGGCTCTTTAAGAGCAACACGATCTAGACGAACTTCTTCTAGTTCATTTTCACCGATGAAACCAAGGTCAACTACACCATCCATGATAAGACCTGGGATGTCGTCATCACGAACGAGTAACAAGTCGATTGGCATATTTAGTGAGTGAACCACTAGGCGCTCACCCATGATATTAAATTTAACACCACATTTTTTAAGTAGGTCTTGGCACTCTTTACTTAAGCGACCTTTCTTTTGAATTGCGATTCTTAGGCGTTGTGTCTGCATTGCTGTATCCCTGTGCAAATATTTGAATTTATTGATTATTTAAAAGCGCTAAAACTAAAAAACCCTCGGGGACTTTGTCATCCCGAGGGTTTAAATCTAAATTCTTTTGACTTAACCTCCGGGAGTAATCTTGCTCCCGGGTATACGTAAATCTCCCCGAAAGACTAGATAGGGTGATGATGGTGATGAATGTTCATTACTAATTTACGCATACTTATCAGCTCTTAGGTTGTTTGCTGTCTTGTCTCCACACTAACTAAGCTGACATCCTTTTTCAACCATTTATTCGAACTTTTTTCACGAAACTTAAAATTAAATTAACAGGCACAAAAAAGGGAGGCAAACGCCTCCCTGATAGTTTACTGATTAACTTTCAATTTTAGCTTTTGCACGTCGCCATTTTGCAGCGAGAGAAGTAAGCCAATGCAAAACATACAGCAACAAACGTTAGAGACGCTGCGCCAAATGCGATGCCAATTGAAGATGTCATACCTAGAGTGATGAAACCAATGCACGATACGAACGCTACAGACAACGCGTATGGAAGCTGAGTCGAGACGTGGTCGATGTGGTTACAACGAGCACCAGTAGAAGACAGAATCGTCGTATCTGAGATTGGAGAACAGTGGTCACCAAATACTGCACCCGCTAGAACCGCACTTAGCATTGGAAGAATCAGTGCGATATCCGATGCTGCAGCCATGTCACCTGCGATAGGTAGCATGATACCGAACGTACCCCATGAAGTACCTGTAGAGAACGCCATAACGCCCGCTAGAAGGAACAAGATAACTGGTAGCCAGTGGTAATCGATGCTGCCCGTTACTAGAGATGATAGGTACGAACCTGTTTTCATGTCGCCGATTACAGAACCGATAGTCCATGCGAATACAAGGATTAGGATTGCGCCAAACATAGAGCTTGCACCAATCCACATTGTTCTTGCGATATCGGCCATAGATAGCTTTTGCTTGAATACTGTCGCTAGTGCTACTAGTAAGCCGATAACACCACCGTAAACAAGAGATTTACCAACATCTGTATTTTCGAATGCACCAAGTAGGTTAAACGCTTGACCATCAGCAGCTAACGCTTGACCGCCTGTGTAAAGCATCGCAGCTACAGTCGCTACGATCAATGAAACGATCGGCATGATTAGGTCAGAAACAGAACCGTTCTCGCTCTCTTCGATGTCTAGCTCTTCGTTTAGATCGTGAGCTTGCTGGCTATCGTTGTCGCCTTCAAAGCCACGACCTTGAGACGCTTCGATCTCGTGATCGCGCATCTTACCAACATCTAGACCGAACCACGCCACTGCGAACACCATCAATAGTGCAAATACCGCGTAGAAGTTCATTGGAATAAGACGAACATAAGCACCTAGAGCAGAATACTCTGTCACACCATGTGTTACTAAGATGCCACCAATAATAGTAATGATGTAAGCACCCCAACTAGAAGCTGGCATGATCACACACATAGGAGCCGCAGTAGAATCAAGAATATAAGCTAGCTTAGCGCGAGATACGTAGAAACGGTCTGTAACAGGACGAGAGATTGCACCCACTGCCAAGCTGTTGAAGTAATCATCAACAAAGATGAATACACCTAAAAATGCAGCAAGCAGTTTTGAACCACGCTTGCTCTTAACTCGAGACTGAGCCCACTCAGCGAATGCACGAGTACCACCAGAAAGCGTTAATAGCGCTGTTGTCATTCCAAGAATAATTAGGAAAGCAATGATGCTCATGTTCCAAGTATTGATACCACCATCTTCGATGAAAACACCAGATGCTTTAGTAAATACGTAGCTAGCGGCATTACCTACTGAATAGTCAGCCAGTAAGATGGCACCCATAACGATACCGACACCCAAAGAAACCAATACACGGCGGGTAACAATAGCAAGGCTCAAAGCCACAAGGGGCGGAAGCAAAGATAAAGGTGATGTTGCAAAATCTATTAAATTCATGATCTTCAAAAACCAGTTTTTTATTTGGCTAGAGATCTACTGCAGACAAACTTGATACGGCTGACCAAGCTCATGTTGAACTAAGCGAAAGGGAAGTGAACACTTCACCCAACCCTACAGTAGCGCTCCATAGTTTAAAATTAAGACTATGGCAGTGTTGTACCTATTGAGCACAACCCCAGCAAATTGCTTAGATATACAATTTACTTCGGCAATTACACCTTTCATTCCCGTTCATTGGCATCACCCCAACGGAAGTTACTTTTTATAATTGCACCTCTACGTGCGATAACATTATTAACCGTGTAAACCAGAGTTTAACAACAAATTAACCAACACCTCGCATCAGGTAGCCGCAATTGTACTCATCAAGAGCAACAATGCAACATATCATTCCGAGAAAAATAGCTTTTTGTTAATGAACTAATCAATAGAAGAATAGTCTACATAAGTTGACTACTCCACCTGTCACATATCATTTTTTAAGATATTCTTAATAATTATTATAAATTCAATAGAAATACTGCTCTGAATTTTCAACTATTCATCTCACTTTTATATTTAAATATGTAATAGAAGAAATACTATTTGTTTTATTCCTAGGCTCTGTTTATTATTAGGAAGATTATTTAGTTTACCTTGATGGAAAATATCATGTCTGAATTAACAAAAACTCTATTAAATATCCGCAGCCTTCGTGCGTTCTCACGTGAATTAACTCTTGAGCAACTTGAAGAAGCGCTAGACAAGCTGACTATTGTTGTACAAGAGCGTCAAGAGTCTGAAGCTGAAGAGCGTGCTGCTAAAGCAGAGCAAGAAGCTAAGCTTTCTGCTATTGCTGAACAAATTGCAAAAGACGGAATTGATGTTGCCGATCTTATTGCTGCACTTTCTGGTGAAGCAAAATCTAAAACAACAAAAGCTAAACGCGCTCCTCGCCCAGCGAAATACAAATACGTAGACGCAAACGGCGACGAGAAGACTTGGACAGGTCAAGGCCGTACGCCTTCAGCTATCCAAGAACAGCTAGATGCTGGTAAATCTCTAGAAGAGTTTGCTATCTAAACATTTAGTTTACTTAGTGAGTAATCAATTACACGCTAAGCGATAGAATTAATATTTAAGTCGACCAAAGTATTATTTACGACTTCAATATATTCAGAAACAAAAAAGGCTCCTTTCGGAGCCTTTTTTATATTTGTACTATCAGTATTAGAAACCAACTGATACTGATAGTACTACTGATTAAAGAAAGTAACTTATCTTTCCCAGTACGCTTCTTCTAGGCTATCTTCTCTTTCAGGAAGGCCACGAGATAAACGTGGAGAGTGTTGAACCAACACTTCATAGCTTGCACGGTTAGAATATTTACAAACTTGTGAGAACGAAGAGTACGTCAAGAATGAATGTTGGTGCTTACTTGAGTTTGGCACGTTTTCTTTGTGGTACTTATTCGCAGCCATATCATGTAATAAAGCAGATAACGCAGCATCACCTGCACCATTGGTATTTTTGATCTTTTCTGGTCCACCCATGTATGGCGCAATGTGCGAATACACTTTAGTTGGGTTTTCACATAAATCTTTATGCGCAGGACGGCTAAATTCAAAACGGTTGAATTCCGCAATTGAACCTGGAAGTAAAGGCAGTGACGTTTCACGCTTAGCTGCATCTTCTGTATAACCAGCCATAAATAGGCCAACAGGTCCCGCAGTACATAGAACAAGGTCTACCCAGTCTAGCGCTTTATCTGATGCAGCCAGTGGATCGCTTTCACCCGTTAACGCTTCAGCTTCGTCTTCATTCATTGCAACAACCGTTACGTGTTGCTCAAGGAAATCTTTCCAGAATTCTGGATCATCTTGAATAACGAACTTAGTACCTAGTGTAAGAACGACTGGCACATCGTATTTCTTCGCGTATTCGATCGCTTTCATTGTTGCTTCAGGCATCGGGTCGCCTGGCTTACAGCGAACTAAATAAGCCGTTAAAACTAAAGCAGAAGCACTTTTGAAGATTTTTTCAGGAATGCTTTCTGGTTTTAATTGGTTCATTTGTCCTTCGCTAATTGCGAAAGTACGTTCACCGTCTTCTGTAATTAATGCAAAGCAGCGACCAATTGCGCCATCTACCCCTTGTAAATGGTTCAGATCCATTCTGCTTGATGTATTACATAAATAGCGATAACCGTAACTACCAATCTTAATATCTTGGCTCATTACACCTAACAGTGTAGAACGGTCATCCGCTAGCACTGAATAGTTGTGTAATGTGTTACCAATTGTGCCACCAGCGTATTCATTGGTAATCAGGCACTGCTCTTTTAATTCTTGATACAAAGATTCAGCGGCTGCGTCGCCAATAACCAGTGAATGTCCCTTGCTCAAACCATACTTCTCAATAAGTTCAGAACTCACCTTTGCTTCAATATCCACCAATGTTTGGTCAATACCGATAATATGAGTGCGTGACATTCTTTTACTGCTTTGAGCTTGGCTCACTAGAGGATCACGAGCGTGAACCGGAAAGTAGTGCTTTGATTTACGTTGTCCAGGGAATTTCATAGGGCTAGTCTAAGTCAAGGGGAAATAGGTGGCGGATTCTACCGCGCTATATTTAACGCGGCAATCTTTCAAACTATAGCAAACGTTTGCTGAAGGTTTTTTTTATTCGCCTTCCATAAAGCTTAAATCAGGCAGCATGCCCAAATGCTCCGCGTAACGTTTTTGATTAAACTCCGCGCCGTTTTTCATAACGTCAAATACTTCAATTGCCAGTGCACATGCCATAGCCGCAATTGCTTCTTCACGTGGAGTGCCTGTCATCATTAAACGCATCAACGTCTCTTTCACTTTCACTGGTTCGCCATCTTCAAGCTGGTTCTCGATGATCTCAATCAGCTCTTCTTCTTGCATAAATTCATTTTGTTCAGACATTTTTTTATCTCAGGTCTTGGATTTCGAGCGACTATGCCACATATACTTCTGACATCCTAGCGACTCACCTCGCTCTCATGCGATTCTCTAACAAAGTCAGCGCACTATTTGTGCAAATGAAACTGTGATTCCGGTCTCGGATCTGTCACGGCGTTTCTCTTTCTGTTAGAATCTGCGACCAAGTAATAGTAACGGTGTTTAGACATGTCAGATATCAGCTCTGGAAACAGCGAAAAGAAAGTAATTGTCGGTATGTCCGGCGGTGTAGATTCGTCAGTATCGGCGTATCTTCTTCAGCAACAAGGCTATCAAGTAGAAGGCCTTTTCATGAAAAACTGGGAAGAAGACGATAACGAAGAATACTGCACGGCAGCTGAAGATCTTGCTGATGCTCAAGCGGTATGTGACAAACTAGGTATCCACCTTCACACTATCAACTTTGCTGCAGAATACTGGGACAACGTATTCGAATACTTCCTTGAAGAGTACAAAGCAGGTCGTACACCTAACCCAGATATTCTTTGTAACAAAGAAATCAAATTTAAAGCATTCTTAGAGTTTGCGGATGAAGTGCTAGACGCAGACTACATTGCGATGGGTCACTACGTTCGTCGTACTTTCCCAACTCAAGAAGAGCTTGATGCTGGCGTAAAACCAGAAATGCTACGCGGTCTAGACAGCAACAAAGACCAAAGTTATTTCCTATACACGCTAAGCTCAGATCAAGTGGCACGCAGCCTATTCCCTGTCGGTGAATTAGAGAAGCCAGAAGTGCGACGTATTGCTGAAGAGCAAGACTTGATCACAGCTAAGAAGAAAGATTCAACAGGCATCTGCTTTATCGGTGAGCGCAAGTTCACTGAGTTCCTAGGCAAATACCTACCAGCACAACCGGGTAACATCGAAACACCTGAAGGCCAAGTGATTGGTCAACACCAAGGTTTGATGTACCACACGCTAGGTCAGCGTAAAGGCCTTCATATTGGCGGCACTAAAGGTGGTGGCGGTAACGAAGAACCATGGTTTGTTGGTGAAAAAGACCTTAAGCGTAATGTACTTATCGCAGTACAAGGTAAAGACCACCCTCTTCTGAAATCAGAAGGCTTGATCGCATCTCAACTTCATTGGGTAAATCGCACACCAATTACTGAAGTTATGACATGCACGGTAAAAACACGTTACCGTCAAACAGATATTCCTTGTACAATCATCCCAATTGATGATGAGAACATTAAGGTTATTTTTGATGAGCCACAAATCGCAGTGACCCCAGGTCAATCTGCAGTGTTCTACCAAGGCGAAGTATGTCTTGGTGGTGGTATCATCGAAAAGCGCATCTAATCAATCAAACGACAAACGATAGAAGACAACTAGGAGTTACTACGTGGCTAATACACTTTATGACCGTACTATTGCTTTCGCCGGAATTTGCCAAGCTGTGGCTTTGGTTCAACAAGTAGCGAAAGACGGCCATTGTGATAAAGATGCCTTTGAAGCTTCACTCAGTGCCATTTTAAATACCAACCCATCGAATACCGTGGGCGTATTTGGACGTGAAGCGAACCTAAAGCTTGGCCTTGAGTGCTTAGTAAAAGGTATCGATAGTACTCCAGCAGGTAGCGATATCACGCGTTACATCATCAGCTTGATGGCGCTTGAGCGTAAGCTGTCTTCTCGCAACGACTCTATGTCTCAGCTTGGTGACCGCATTCAAACTGCAGAGCGCCAAACTGAACACTTTGATCTGTTTGACGAGCAAATGATCAGCAACCTTGCAAGTATCTACCTTGATGTCGTCAGCCCTATCGGCCCTCGCATTCAGGTTTCTGGTACTCCGTCTGTACTTCAGCAGACATCGAGCCAACATAAGGTTCGCGCACTGCTTCTATCAGG
Organism: Vibrio sp. 10N.247.310.23; assembly: GCF_041467155.1. Lineage (NCBI taxonomy): Bacteria > Pseudomonadati > Pseudomonadota > Gammaproteobacteria > Vibrionales > Vibrionaceae > Vibrio > Vibrio sp. 10N.247.310.23. Next base: position 48,558 of record NZ_JBFSTZ010000012.1, read on the forward strand.
GATTCGAAGCGCTGTGTTATGGCGTCAAGTTGGCGGTAAACGTCGCCACCTTATCTTCGGTCGTAAGAAGATGATCGAGCAGGCTCAAATCCTACTAGCTCGAATGTAGTTTATTAGCTCGCGCCTCGTCGCGAGCTTGTTTTTTGTATCAACACAACTCTCACGCAAACGATTGCGCAATGTGCGTGACAATTGAGATTGTTACTGGTATAAACCTCTCAAAATTTAGAAAACTCAATTCAGGAGAACACCATGGAACTGTCAGCATTGACTGCTGTTTCACCAGTAGACGGCCGTTACGGAAGTAAGACTATTGCATTACGCAGCATCTTTAGTGAGTTTGGACTACTAAAGTACCGCTCTATCGTTGAAATTCGTTGGTTACAAAAGCTTGCAGCAACTGATGCAATCAAAGAAGTACCAGCGTTCAGTGCAGAAGCTAACCAGTTTCTTGATGAACTAGCCGCTAACTTCAGCGAAGAAGATGCTCTACGTATCAAAGAGATCGAGCGCACGACTAACCACGACGTTAAAGCGGTTGAGTACTTCTTGAAAGAGAAAGTTGCTGGCGTTCCTGAACTTCACGCTGTAAACGAATTTATTCACTTTGCATGTACTTCTGAAGACATCAACAACACCTCTCACGCGCTTATGCTTAAAGAAGCTCGTGACACAGTGATTCTTCCAGAAATCCGTAACGTAATTGATGCTATCAAAGCACTTGCGAACGAGTACCGTGATATTCCATTACTGTCTCGTACACACGGTCAGCCAGCTTCTCCTTCTACTATGGGTAAAGAGATGGCTAACGTTGCGTACCGTATGGAACGTCAATACAAGCAAATCGAAAACGTTGAGATCCTAGCGAAAATCAACGGTGCTGTAGGTAACTACAACGCACACCTTTCTGCATACCCAGAAGTTGAATGGCACCAGTTTAGCGAAGAGTTCATCACTGAATCTCTTGGCGTAACTTGGAACCCGTACACAACTCAAATCGAACCTCACGATTACATCGCTGAGCTATTCGATGCAATTGCTCGTTTCAACACTATCCTTCTAGACTTCGACCGTGACGTTTGGGGCTACATCGCTCTTGGTCACTTCAAGCAGAAGACTATTGCTGGCGAAATCGGTTCTTCGACAATGCCGCATAAAGTTAACCCAATTGACTTCGAAAACTCTGAAGGCAACCTTGGTCTAGCGAACGCAGTATTCAGCCACCTTGCACAAAAACTTCCAGTTTCTCGCTGGCAGCGTGACCTTACTGACTCTACGGTTCTTCGTAACCTAGGTGTGGGTGTTGGCTACGCAATCATTGCATACACTTCGACTCTGAAAGGTATTAGCAAGCTTGAAGTTAACCGCGCTGCGCTACTTGCTGAACTAGACAAGAACTGGGAAGTATTGGCTGAACCAGTACAAACAGTAATGCGTCGTTACGGCATCGAAAAACCATACGAGAAGCTAAAAGAGCTAACTCGTGGTAAACGTGTAGATGGCGAAGGCATGCGTGCATTCATCGATGGTCTTGAGATTCCTGCAGACGAGAAAGTTCGTCTGAAAGAGATGACTCCAGCAAACTACATCGGTCAAGCAATCGAGTTAACTGACAAGCTGTAATATTCGAATTTCGAATCGCAGAATAGACTAAGGCTTCCCATGTGGAAGCCTTTTTGTTGAGCGGAACAAAGTGTATTGAGCACAAGAGACGTCAGCAAAATAATACAAAGCAACCCAGTATCATTACCCTACTCATCTCAATCCGTGCGATATCAACCAATCAATATCGTAATGCTTCATCACCAGTAACCCTCTATCGCCAGACACCTATTCCTCGAATACTTACTGTCTTAGATGCCAAGATCAAAAAAGACCTCCCGAAGGAAGCCTTTCAAATGTATCTTGTCGATTAGCGACTGAAGAATACGTAGCGATTACATGTTACGTAGAGAAGCAATACGCTTGTCTAGCGGCGGGTGGCTCATTAGAAGCTCTGTTAGAGACTTCTTACCGTTGATACCAAATGCCATCATAGAACCTTCTAGTTGTGGCTCATGGCTCACCTTTAGGCGCTCTAGCGCTGCAATCATCTTCTCTTTACCTACTAGGTTCGCTGCACCTGCATCGGCATGGAATTCACGGTGGCGGCTGTACCACATGGTAATGAAGCTTGCTAAGAAACCAAATACCAATTCCAACACCATAGACACACCGAAGTACACCATCATGTTGCTGCCACCCTCTTCTTCGTTGTCATTCGACGCAACAATGTTGGCGATGAAACGAGATAAGAAGATAACGAACGTGTTCACTACACCTTGCATTAACGTCATGGTCACCATATCACCGTTCGCGATGTGGCTCACTTCATGCGCTAATACTGCTTCAGCTTCATCACGCGTCATGTTGTGCAGCAGGCCTGTTGATACCGCTACCAATGAATCGTCACGCTTAGCACCTGTCGCGAATGCGTTGATGTCTGGCGAGTCGTAGATCGCTACTGTTGGCATACCAATACCAACTTGTTGAGATTGACGGCTTACCGTCTCCATCAACCAATGTTCTGTTTCGTTACGTGGGCTTTCAATGACCATGCCGCCTACCGAGCGTAGCGCCATTTTCTTCGACATCATTAATGAAATGAATGAGCCGCCAAAACCAAATACCGCAGCCATCACCAATAAACCTGAGAGGCTACCGGGTTGCATACCTGTAACTGCGTATACAACATTAAGAACAACACTTAGTACCAATACAACCGCTAGGTTAGTTGCAAGGAACAACATTACTCGCTTCATTACTTATCTCCGCATGAAAGCTGTTTTTATAAAACTTATTGTTATAGACAAGGCAGACAGCAATAGATTCCAACCTTGAAGACTTATACTTACTTATACATATAGTCTTAGATTAAGAAAACAAGGTTAAGCATTAAATTGCAACATTTGATTACGAGACCGTATCCGAATTAAATCCACTCTATTAGACCTAAGTCGTATGGTGTCGATATAACAATCCGTTTACAGTGACTTCAGATGATTTATTGGCTAGTCCATGTACAAAAAGGAAAGGATCATGGTTGAAGGTACTAACACTCAAATGGCTATCGATTTACTGTGCTGTCACCTAGGGATTACTGAAGAAGAAGCGAAAAAGCAGGTTGGAATCCTAACACCGCAAACGGCACAGACAAAAATCACAGAAACTCAGCAAGCTTTAATGGGACTGACTAAAGAACATTAGTTCTAAGCTTGTTTATTAAAAGACCGGTTGTTTATCAACTCAAGGTCTAAAGGCTTAAAATAGCAAAAGGGCTGCAATCGCAGCCCTTTTCTTATTTAGTACATAACGTGGTAATTAAAGCGCAAGCAAAGGCTGCACATCAATGTACTTACCAATGTTTTTAGACTTCGCTTTTGGGACGTAAGGGATTTCACCTAACTTAGGTGCACCTAACTTATCTTCAAGCATCGCAATAATATCTGCGTAGTGCTCAGTACCTGGATTGATACGGTTTGCGACCCAACCTACTAGGTTTAGGCCATCAGCACGAATCGCTTCTGCCGTTAATAGAGCGTGGCTCAAACAACCAAGTTTAATACCCACAGTCAGTACCACTGGCAGTTGCTCTTTTTTAACCCAGCTAGAAAGATATTCATCGTCTGAAACCGGGACTCGCCAACCACCAGCACCTTCAACTAACACGATGTCAGAGTTTTTCTTATGCTCTTCTAGCTTCGCTGATAATACCGCCTCATCAATTACAACACCATCATGCTTAGCAGCGATGTGAGGCGATGATGGTAGCAACAACGCGTATGGATTGACGTCTTCGTAAGCAATATCTTGCGTCGCCGCTTCTTGAAGATGCAGTGCATCACTATTACGTAGTCCTTCAGGGGATTTTTCACTCCCTGCAGCAACTGGCTTGTAACCAATTGTTGATAAATCTTGTGCGGCCAAAGCTTGAAGAATCGCTTTTGAAACCACAGTTTTTCCCACTTCGGTATCCGTACCTGCAATGAATAATGCATCAATCATAATTGAATAACCCCTAAACAAACTTGATATGTTGCTGGTAAGAAACCTTGATGGTTCTTAAACTCTCGATATTCCCGATCAACAAGCTGCAACATGCGACGACTTGTTAAACCTTGTGAGCGACCACTTACGTGATTAGCGCCGATACCTTTAAGGTCGCGCATCAGTTCAAACGCAGTGTCGTACCAAACGGTGATGGTGGGCAAGTCTAGTTGATGAACGGTACAGCTAGATTGCGCTAACGCAATTTTTACCTTATTGATTGTAATAAAATGGTTAACGTGTTGATGTGCGTCAATTTTGGACCACGACTTTTTCAGTTCAAACAGCGACCCATCAAGCAAAGTTGAGAAAATAACACGCCCACCAGCCGCTGTAACACGCTTCATCTCTCTCAAAGGCGACGACAAATCGTCACACCATTGCAACGCAAGGCTAGAGAAAACGATGTCAAAGCACCCATCTTCAAACGGCAATTGTTCGGCATCGGCTTGTTGATATAAAGATACAGATGCACCACACCGCTTCTCTGCTGTTGCTAGCATTCCAACAGAAAGATCAGCGCAAACCACTTCGGCGCCTCGTTTTACAAGTTGCTCGGAGAAATAGCCAGTACCACAACCTAGATCCAGCACCTTAAAGCCTGACAGATCGCTGGGTAATTTATCCAGTAATCGGTGGCCAACATCGCGTTGAAATTCAGCGTGTTTGTCATAGGTTGTTGCCGCTTTACCAAAGGCTTCGGCAATCGCACTCTTATCTTGGCCAACGTAATTATGCACTACTGCTTCTTGTGACATTTACTGAGCCTCTTTATTTGATTCAAAGCTTGGATGGATACCCGGTTCAGTGCTTAAGTCGATGTTTCGTTCAATGGCTTGATGCAACGACCTGGTTAACTGGAGAATCTGTTTTGGGCTATGGTTAGCTGTTAAGGTGATTCGTAATCGAGCAGTTCCAGCAGGTATGGCTGGCGGCCTTATTGCGGTCACCCAAACTTGGTTTTGCTTTAACTCTTCAGCTATTGATAATGCCGCTTGTGCTTCACCTATCACAAATGGCTTAATCGGAGTCTGAGTATCCACAAATCCTTTCAAGCCGCTCACCTGCTCTGCATAGAGAGACCCTAACTCAGTCAGCTTTTCTCGGCGCCACTCTTGAGTTTGAGTCATCTTACAGGCATGAGATAAAGCCACCGCTTGTGAAGGTGGCATCGCCGTCGAGTACACATGATGACGAGCAAACTGAGTTAAGTAATCACCCACTTCTGACGAACAAAGAATCGCAGCACCAGAAACGCCAAATGCTTTGCCAAAGGTCACCACCAAAATATCGGGGGAGATTTGTGCTGCACTGCAACTCCCAGCTCCTTTATCACCTAATACGCCGATACCGTGGGCATCATCAACCGCCAACCAACTGTCGTATTGATGAGTCAGGTTAGATATCTGGCTGAGAGGCGCTTGATCGCCGTCCATGCTGAATACGCCCTCAGTGACGACCAAGGATTGTAGAGATCGGCTTAATAGAGACTCTAGATGCTGCGTGTCGTTGTGTTTAAAGCGTTTCATGGTTGCATGAGAAAGCATCCCCGCTTCCATCAAAGAGGCGTGATTAAGCTTGTCTTGCAGCAGAGAGTCGTCTTTTTCGAGCAGAGAAAACAACAAGGCTTGGTTCGCACTGAAACCAGAACTAAAGAGAATCGCACGTTCAAAGCCCAACCATTCACACAGCTGAGCTTCTAAATTTCTATGAGCAGGACTAAAACCCGTGACCAATGGCGATGCCGCACTGCCAGCACCATAAAGGGAAAGCCCCGCTTGCCACGCCTCTACCAATTCAGGGTCGTTCGCCAAGCCTAGGTAATCATTACTCGAAAAATTAATAAAGCGAGCACCTTCGCAATTAAGCAAAGGACCATTACTGTTTTCAAGCACTTTAAGTTGACGAGTTAGCCCCTGCTCACGGCGTTGAACAAGGGCATCTTTGATACGGGATTTAAACAGTGGCATCGTAGAACATGTCATCTTTCGTTGGACGAGCAGCAACGCGCTCCACTACTTGATCTAACAGTTCGTTTTCTTGAATTTCATCAGGCTTCTGAGCCACTTGTTGGCTGTTGATGCCTAACTTCTTAAACAGCTGCATGTCCGTGTCTTCATCTGGGTTTGGCGTAGTCAGTAGCTTACAACCGTAGAAGATAGAGTTCGCGCCAGCCATGAAGCACATCGCCTGCATCTGTTCATTCATATTCTCGCGACCTGCAGATAGACGAACCGCTGACATTGGCATCATGATACGAGCAATCGCAATCAACTTAATGAAGTCAAAAGATTCAACATCATCGACGTTTTCCATCGGTGTGCCTTTCACTTTCACGAGCATGTTGATTGGCACACTCTCAGGGTGTACCGGAAGGTTCGCTAGCTCTACCAGCAGGCCTGCACGGTCATTGGTACTTTCACCCATACCAATAATGCCACCAGAACAGATCTTCATACCGGCATCACGTACGTGAGATAGCGTATCTAAACGATCTTGGTAAGTACGAGTGGTGATGATGCTGCCGTAAAACTCGGGAGACGTATCAAGGTTATGGTTGTAGTAATCCAAGCCTGCATCCGCTAACTCGCCAGCTTGATCAGGGGTTAACATGCCTAGTGTCATACAGGTTTCTAGACCCATACCTTTCACACCTTTGATCATATCAGTCAAGTGAGGCATATCGCGTTCTTTCGGGTTTTTCCACGCCGCGCCCATACAGAAACGAGTCGAGCCCGCGTTCTTGGCTTTTTGCGCCGCATCCAAAACACGCTCTACTTCCATTAGGCGTTCTTTGTCGACATCCGTTCGGTAGTGAGCACTTTGAGGACAATACTTACAGTCTTCAGGACAAGCACCAGTCTTAATCGATAGAAGCGTACTCACCTGCACGTGGTTGTGCTCTTGGTACTGTCTATGAACCACTTGAGCTTCAAACATTAAATCCATAAACGGTTTTTCAAGCAGTGCTGTTACTTCAGCAACTGTCCAGTCATGACGAACTTCCACGTGTCGATCCTTTTTTATTATTTGATGTTTCATCTCTATCAATAGAGATTGCATTTATGCTTGGCTAGTCTACCGACAAGCTTTAGACTGTCAACACATTGATAATATCAAAAGTTTACATCTGGTTATTTTTTAACCACACCAAGAATGGAAGTTACTATGGATCTCGCCTTTGATCGCCAGCATATCTGGCATCCCTACACATCAACGTTAACACCTCTGACCTGCTACCCAGTCACCAACGCAGACGGTGTTTACCTAGAATTAGAAGGCGGAAAACGAATTATTGATGGTATGTCATCTTGGTGGTCAACCATCCACGGCTACAATCACCCTGAGCTAAACGCTGCAGCTCATAGTCAAATCGATAAGGTTTCACACGTTATGTTTGGTGGCATCACCCACCAGCCCGCTATCGATCTATGTAAGAAGCTTTTGAATCTCGCGCCAAGTAATCTTGAGCATGTATTTTTGGCCGATTCAGGTTCAGTTGCCGTAGAGGTTAGCCTCAAGATGGCATTGCAATATTGGCACGCTAAAGGACAACCTCGTTCAAAGTTCCTCACACTAAGAGATGGCTACCACGGTGATACCTTTGCGGCGATGTCAGTGACCGACCCTGACAATTCGATGCACAGCCTCTACAAAGGCTTTTTGCCGGAACATATTTTCGCTGATTCGCCAAAAACAGGCTTTTGGGATGAGTGGAACTCAAGTGACATCGATAGTTTTAAAGAAAAGCTGGCAGCACACCATCAAGAAGTCGCAGCGGTGATCTTAGAGCCTATCGTTCAAGGGGCTGGCGGCATGCGCATCTACCACCCTGAGTTCCTAAAACAAGTTCGCTTGCTGTGTGATGAATTCAACGTATTGCTGATCTTGGATGAGATTGCGACCGGATTTGGCCGCACAGGGGAACTGTTCGCTTGTGAGCATGCCGATGTTCAACCGGACATATTATGCGTAGGCAAAGCTTTAACTGGTGGCTATATGACATTGTCAGCGACGCTTGCGAGTAAGGAAGTTGCTGACACGGTATGTGGCGGTGAAGCAGGCTGCTTTATGCATGGGCCAACCTTTATGGGCAACCCATTGGCTTGCGCAGTCGGTGCGGCAAGTTTATCCATCATCGAGCAAGGCCATTGGAAAAATCAGACTCAACAGATTGAACAGCTCTTTTCTGAGTTGTTACCACCGTTGCGAGAACATGAACTGGTTAAAGACGTGCGTTGGTTAGGCGCTATTGGCGTCGTTGAAACTCACACACCCGTCGATATGGAAGCCATTCAAGCTCACTTTGTAGAGCAAGGCGTTTGGATCCGTCCGTTTGGTAAGCTAATTTATATGATGCCTCCGTTTATTATCAAACCACAACATATTGAGCAATTGGTCGCTGCTATCGACACTGCATTACAAAATACTCATTGCTTTAAATAAGGCGTTTATTGCTCTAAACAAGAGCGACGATTATTTCTATATATCTTCATTAATAAATCATTTAATTAAACTAAAAGGCCTTACATAAAAGTAAGGCCTTAACTGCTTGAAGGTAACCGTCAGTTTAACGTAATTGGCTATCTTTACTTGCTCGACGGTTAAACAATGAATGTCGATGTGCGTCATGCTCTAATATTGACTGACATTCTATACACAAACGAACGCCTTTGATCGCGCGTCGTCTTTGTTCCGGAATCTCATCACCACACTCATCACAATAACGCAAACCCTCACCACCTCGAAGGTTTCCTCTTACACGAGAGATCTCATCATCAATGGTATTTTGTATTTGCTGGCTGACACTATCGTCACCAGCCCATCCTACGGCCATAAGCCCTCCTCAGTATTTGAACGAGAAAATCTATACCTACCGCGGTAAGAGCATATTATAGCCACATTTAAGGATTGTAATAATTATCAAAATCAATAAAACACTATTACACATAGGTAACAAAAATTATTTATTTCTCGCCACTGCACTATTCTATAGGCAATAAAAAACCCAGCCTGTTGGCTGGGTTTTATAAGTAACCTAATGCTTAATCAATCTAATTAACCGATGTGCGTTACGCCGCCCATGTATGGTTGAAGTACTTCTGGGATAGCAATACGGCCATCTGCTTCTTGGTTGTTCTCAAGGATAGCAACCATAGTACGACCAACAGCAAGACCAGAACCGTTTAGTGTGTGTACAAGTTCAGGTTTTTTCTCGCCTTTACGACGGAAACGAGCTTGCATACGACGCGCTTGGAAATCCCACATGTTTGAACAAGAAGAAATCTCACGGTAAGTCTCTTGTGCTGGAACCCATACTTCTAAGTCGTAAGTTTTCGCAGAACCGAAGCCCATGTCACCTGTACATAGAATCACTTTACGGTAAGGAAGCTCTAGAAGTTGAAGTACTTTCTCAGCGTGGCCAGTTAGCTCTTCAAGCGCTGCCATTGAGTCTTCTGGCTTAGTGATTTGTACTAATTCAACTTTGTCGAATTGGTGCATACGGATAAGACCACGAGTGTCACGACCGTAAGAACCCGCTTCAGAACGGAAACACGGCGTGTGAGCTGTCATCTTAAGTGGCAGTTCAGCTTCATCAGTGATCGTGTCACGAACCATGTTCGTTACCGGTACTTCCGCAGTAGGGATAAGCGATAGAGTCTTAAGAGGTACGTCACTTACTTGCTCAGTTAGCGGGCTTGTGTGGAACAAGTCTTCGCCGAACTTAGGAAGTTGACCAGTACCGTAAAGGCTATCGTGGTTCACTAGATACGGTACGTACATTTCTGTGTAGCCGTGCTCATCAGTGTGAAGGTCCAGCATGAACTGAGCAATAGCACGGTGTAGACGTGCAAATTTGCCTTTCATCACGATGAAACGAGAACCCGAGATTTTAACTGCGCTAGCAAAATCAAGACCGCCAGACATTTCGCCAAGATCGACGTGATCTTTCACTTCAAAGTCGTAAGTCTTAGGTTGACCCCAACGAGAAACTTCTACGTTATCGTCTTCATCTTTACCATCTGGCACTTCTGCATCAGGTAGGTTAGGAATAGACATTGTGATCGTTTCTAGCTCAGATTGAAGATCAGCCAATGCTACTTTAGCTTGGTCTAGTTCTGCGCCTAAGTTGCCTACTTCTGCAAGGATACGCTCAGCTTCTTCATGGTCGCCTTTTGCTTTCGCTTGACCAATGGACTTCGATCGAGAGTTACGTAACGCTTGTAGCTCTTCAGTTTTCATCTGAAGGGACTTACGTTTTTCTTCAAGTTCACGAATTGTCTCTACATCAAGGGTGAAGCCTCGACGTGCTAATTTTGCCGCTGTTTCATCCAGCTCAGCTCGAAGTAATTTAGAATCCAGCATTGCTAATCCTATGCTTTAGTTATTTGAATATTCAGTAGCTTGCTACTGAATCACTGCTAAACCCCTAAAACTGGTGTTATTTCGACCAATTTATAACGATTTAATTGAAATTTTATGACTAGGTAACGATATCCAAAAAAGACTACTTTTCATAGCGTTTTTGTGGGCTTTTTGCGTCCAAATCCGCCAGATAATCTAGCTTCTCGCCAATTTTGGTCTCTAAGCCTCGTTTTGTTGGGAAATAGTATTGCTTCTCTCCCATTTCAGGAGGCAGATACTTTTCACCAGCGGCGTAGGCTCCTGGTTCGTCATGAGCATAACGGTATTCTTGCCCGTAGCCCATGTCCTTCATCAAAGTTGTCGGTGCATTTCGCAAATGATGCGGCACTTCATATTCAGGAAGATTGTGAGCATCTGTTAACGCTTGCTTCCACGCGGTGTAAACGGCGTTACTCTTTGGTGCACATGCGAGATAAACAACCGCCTGCGCAATCGCACGCTCCCCTTCAGCAGGGCCAATGCGCGTGAAGCAATCCCAAGCCGACATCGCTACCTGCATGGCGCGAGGATCAGCGTTACCGATATCTTCAGAAGCAATCGCCAGCAAGCGTCTAACGATATACAGAGGATCACACCCCGCAGCAATCATTCGTGCTGACCAGTACAAGGCCGCATCAGGGTTTGAGCCACGAATTGACTTATGAACCGCGGAGATTAGGTCGTACCAAATATCACCCTTGTTATCGAAACGAGCGACTTTCTCACCAGCCACTTCAGCCAACAACTGCAAGGTTATCGCTTTCTCGCCTTTATCGTTGTCTTCTGCCATGTCATACAGCAGTTCAAGGTAGTTAAGCGACATACGCGCGTCGCCGTTAACCAGTTCTGCAAGGCGATCTAAAACATTATCAGCAAAATCAACAGGCACATCACCTAACCCACGTTGCTTATCTTCAATCGCTTGGCGAATGACAAGAGAAATATCATCTGTGTTCAGGGACGTCAGTTTGTAGACACGCGCACGTGACAACAAAGCGTTGTTCAGTTCAAAAGATGGGTTTTCTGTCGTCGCACCAATAAAGGTCACGGTGCCATCTTCGATATGAGGCAGAAAAGCATCTTGCTGACTTTTGTTAAAGCGATGGACTTCGTCCACAAACAGGATGGTTCTGCGCCCTGCTTGCTTGTTCTCGCGCGCTTTTTCAATTGCAATACGAATGTCTTTTACGCCCGAGGTTACCGCCGATACGCGTTCCACTTCAGCATTCGCATAGTTTGCTGCAACTTCGGCTAACGTCGTTTTACCGGTGCCCGGAGGCCCCCACAAAATCATCGAGTGGATATGGCCCGCTTCCAACGCTCTGCGAAGTGGTTTACCTGGGCCTAATATATGCTGCTGACCGATGTACTGTTCGACAGTTTCCGGTCTCATACGAGCAGCAAGGGGACGAAAATCTTCGTCCCCCGCAAAATCTAAGCTGTAATTACTCAATTGCAATCTCTTGATTCGTTGATGGCATTAATGCCTATCGACGTACTACCAAACGATCTGCTTGTTTAGATCAGTTTCTTTGGTCGTCGACCTCGACACCTTCCGGTGCCACAAAAGTAAAGCGGTCTGCTGCAGGTTTACCCAAATCAACATTGCTAAAGGTAAACTCACCTTTTTGACCGTCTTGTTCAATCACATTAAAGCCCTGAACAATGCCCTTTTCGGTGATATTAATCTGGAAGTCACCCTGATTAGAATCGACAGCAGTTGGCGTTAGCGTGAATTGGTTACCCGTTTGCGCCACATTATAATTATCCCAATCACTTTCTTGGTTACGTGTAAGCAGGACAAAAGGTGTCTGTGATGTCGCTTGCTCTTGCCAATAAATGCTCACTTGCTCAATGAACGGGCTGTAGTACCACAAGCTTTGGCCATCAGATACCAACAAGTTTTCATCAGGGAACGTGGTCTCCCAGCGGAACAGGCTTGGGCGTGCAATCTCTACCGTGCCCTCACCTTCCATAACAACATCACCATCAGGGCTGGTCACGACTTGTTTAAAGTCAGCGCTGAAGCCTGCGTTTAATGCCAAGCGGCTACTCAACTCTTCTTTCGGAGAAGCAAACACTGAGAAGCTCATAAATAAAAGTGCGAATACTTTTTTCATCAATAATCCTGTTAGAACATAAGTCGGTCATATTTTCGATTTGACCGACTGAATAGTTATGAGTTCCTACCGGAACTAATCTTTTGGTGGCGCTGGTGCTAAGACTTCTCGGTTACCGTTATGACCTGGAGCACTTACGATACCTTGAGCTTCAAGTTGCTCGACAATACGTGCAGCACGGTTGTAGCCAATCTTGAATCGACGCTGTACGCCTGAAACTGAGCCACGACGTGAATGAACAACGTGTTCTACCACTTGATCAAACAGAGGATCGACCTCTTCATCACCTTCCATCTTCTCACCCGGAAGCAAGGTTTCTGGGGTTTGTTCGCCGTTGGTGATTTCATCAATATAGTTTGGCTTACCACGCGCTTTCCAGTTATTCACGACTGCGTGTACATCGTCATCAGATGCAAAGGCACCGTGAACACGAGTTGTATGGCTAGAACCAGGAGGCAAGTAAAGCATATCACCCATGCCCAATAGTGATTCCGCACCACCTTGGTCAAGGATAGTTCGTGAATCCGTTTTAGTTGATACCGTAAAGGCCACACGGGTTGGAATGTTCGCTTTAATAAGACCAGTAATAACATCCACTGATGGACGTTGCGTCGCTAGAATCAAGTGAACACCCGCCGCACGTGCTTTTTGTGCCAAACGTGCAATCAGTTCTTCAACCTTCTTACCAACCACCATGATTAGGTCGGCAAATTCATCAACGATAACCACAATGTAAGGCAGTTTCTCAAGCAATGGCGCTTCTGGGTCCATGCTGTCGCCCGGCTTCCACAGTGGATCGTGAATTGGGTGACCCGCTTCCGCTGCCATCTTAAGCTTATCGTTGTAACCTTTAATGTTACGAACGCCTAATGCTGACATCAGCTTATAACGTCGTTCCATCTCGCCAACACACCAACGAAGGGCGTTCGACGCATCTTTCATGTCGGTTACCACTTCAGACAATAGATGAGGAATACCCTCATAAACCGATAGCTCAAGCATTTTCGGGTCGATCATGATGAAGCGAACATCTTCCGGTGATGCTTTGTAAAGCATACTCAGAATCATTACGTTCACACCTACCGACTTACCAGAACCGGTTGTACCTGCAACCAGAACGTGAGGCATTTTCGATAGATCAGCAATAACGGCTTCACCAGCGATGTCTTGTCCTAGAACCACTGTCGTTGGCGATTTCGCTTCTTGGAACTGAGGGCTAGCAACCACGTCTGAGAAGAATACCGTTTGGCGACTCATATTCGGCAGTTCTAAGCCAACATAAGGTTTACCCGGAATCACTTCTACGACACGTACTGCCAATGCAGAGAGCGAACGCGCTAAGTCCATAGAAAGGCCAGAAATACGGCTTACTTTCACGCCCGGAGCCAGATCGAGTTCAAATCGAGTGATTACTGGGCCAGGGAAAATATCAACCACATCGGCTTTGATCTTGTAGTCCGCTAGCTTAGATTCAACAAGACGAGCAATTGCCTCTAGCGCATCACGGTCAATAAAGGTTTCACGCTTTTCAGGGTGGAATAACAATTCAAGCGTGGGTAATGGCTCAGCAGGCTTAGGTAAATTAACGTCTTGTTGAACCAAGAACGGGTTCTGCGCCGCTGCCATATTCGCTTGTGCTTCAGAAACAATGCTTTGGAATGCGGCGACATCTTGATCTTGATCTTGATGCGCAGGTTCTTCTTCCGTTACTTCTTCCCAAGGAAGATCAACAGTTGGCTCTAGGTTTTGTGCTGTTGGCTGTTCAGGTTCTGAATGTTCTTCTTGATAAGGGAAAGGTTCAAACTGTTCTTCGATTAATGCTGCGTCAGCTAATTCAGCTTCAGCCTGTTCTGATTCAAGCTCTGAGCCCTGTTGGTAGCTTTGCTCTTCCGTAACATCAAACGGTGAAGGTTGTGCAGAGAAATCGTCTTCCACGGTTGCTTCTGGCTCGCCCATAGGTGAAGCGTATAAAGATTCAGGTTGAACATCTTCAGAACCAAATTCGCCATTTACTTGTGGTGAGCTATCTAATTCTGGTTCAGCACTTCTAAGGTCAGCATGAGCAGGGCCAACTTCTGGTTGTTCGTTCTGCATGTATTGTTGGTAAGCAACCTGAGAATCATGCGCGTCAACCTGATCTTGTTCTGCTAGGTCATCTTCATACATGGCCGCATTTTCTAGCTGCTCTATCGTTGCATTCAACTGTTTAGAGCGCTCAATACCTTCTTCTAGCGGTTCTTCTGGCGCTTGGTAAACAGCTGCTGCAGGGATCGTTTGCTCTGACTCAATTACCGCTTGAGGCTGAACCTGAGGTTCTTCATGAACAGGAGCTTCTTGTTTCGCAGGAGCATCGACAGGCATATGAATATTGTAATGACGCTTCGGCGATGCAGCATTGTCTCGCGCATTTGTCGCCACGTCTGCCGACTCATTGGTCGCAGAAAAACTCATCGCAGGATCTAGCGGATCATGCTCTGTTGATTCTTTGTTGCCTTCTATAGCAGGAACATCGCGGTAAGTTGGCGCTTGATGCTGCTGATGACGTTCTTCGATTAAATCGCGGTCTGCTGATTCTCTTAATTGAGGCTCAAGCAGCTCTTGGTCTTGGCCACGAGCCTTATTAACAGTAGACGTGAAGAATTTGATGGCACATTCACCCAACCATTCCACAATGCTTAGCCAAGAGATACCGGTTAATAGAGTGAAACCAGCACCCCATAAGAAAAGAAGAACCAGCGTACTACCAAGAACATTCAACGTTGGAAGTGCAAGGCTTGTTAAAACGTCACCTACCACGCCACCGGATGAAAAGTACCAGATGTCGTCAAAGTTGATATCCGCTAAACCACAACTCGTAAGAATTAGGATAGTCAGGCCAAGTAAGCGAGTGCCCCACAGCATGAAGTCGATCTGCTCGTCTTCATTACGTTTGCGGAATAAAACCCACGCAGCAACCGTCACTAAGATAGGCAGAGGGTAAGCCAAAGAGCCAAATACGAAGAAAAGCGTATCCGCCAACCAAGCACCTAGGTAGCCACCCGCATTTTGAATGTCACCACCCCACGCCGTTTGCGACCATGATGGGTCTGCAGGACTAAAAGTTAATAACGCAACGGCAAGTAGAATAGAGAAGAGAACACCGAGAATCAGACTGCACTCTTTGAGACGTTGAGAACCACTCAAACGAGGAGACTGAGGCTCTTCACTCGTTTTAATGATTGTTTCTACTTTATTACTGCTCTGCTTGAACATAAACCAACTTAATAATTAAACGGGATAAAAACATCTCGAGCGGCCAAAGCCGCTCGTTTCAATGAAACTACTGTTGATTTAACCATATCAAACAGAAAAACCCAATTCCAGAAAGCAAGAAAGCGGAACAAATGTCCGCTTTCTTTCATTTCACCAATTGTGACTAACGAGTTTTAATCACAAGTTGATTGGTTTGTTTCACTTCTTCCATTACTACGTAAGTTCGAGTGTCGTTTACGCCCGGTAGACGAAGTAACGTATCACCCAGTAGCTTACGGTAAGCACCCATATCAGATACACGTGTTTTTAGAAGATAGTCAAAATCACCCGACACTAAATGACACTCTTGGATGTCATCCAGTTTCTGCACAGCGGTGTTGAATTGTTCGAACACATCTGGCGCACCACGGTTCAATGTAATTTCAACAAACACTAAAAGTGAAGCATCAAGGTACTGTGGGTTCAGCAACGCTGTGTACCCAGTAATGTAACCTTGACGTTCTAAACGACGAACACGTTCAAGACATGGAGTTGGAGAAAGTCCTACTCGTTTTGAGAGTTCAACGTTTGAGATACGACCGTCTTTTTGCAACTCATTAAGAATGTTGCGGTCAATACGATCTAGTTCCTTGGACGGCTTCTTATAATTGTCTGCCATTTTTTATTCCACCTTATTACTTCCTTGCAAAAAAATATACTACAACTTTTTAATATTCAGTATCAAATTTTATCTAAACCTATCTATACTAGATATTAATTCGACAGAATTACCCTACACATAGATAAAACAACCAAAATAAAATGAGGAGTCAGGATGATCATTGGCGTACCTAAGGAAATCAAGAACCACGAATACCGCGTTGGTATGACCCCAGCTAGCGTGAGAGAACTAATCTCACACGGCCACCAAGTTTTTGTAGAAACCAATGCCGGTACTGGTATCGGTTTTTCAGACGATGATTACATCGCTGTAGGCGCATCCATTCTTCCTACTGCTGCTGACGTTTTCGCGAAAGCAGAGATGATTGTAAAGGTTAAAGAACCTCAAGCTGTCGAGCGAGCTATGCTTCGCGAAGGGCAAATATTATTTACCTATTTACACCTTGCACCAGATTTTCCACAAACTGAAGAGCTTATCAAGAGCAAAGCTGTCTGCGTAGCCTATGAGACTGTAACAGATAATATGGGTCGCTTGCCACTATTAGCACCAATGTCTGAAGTAGCTGGTCGTATGTCTATTCAAGCAGGTGCACAAACATTAGAGAAATCTAACGGTGGTTGTGGTCTTCTTCTTGGTGGCGTTCCAGGTGTTGAACCAGCAAAAGTTGTTGTTGTTGGTGGCGGTGTTGTAGGTGCTAACGCAGCACGTATGGCTGTAGGCCTTCGCGCTGATGTTACAATTCTTGACCGTAACGTAGATACACTGCGTCGACTTGATGAAGAATTCCAAGGTCGCGCAAAAGTGGTTTATTCTACTGAAGACGCCATTGAGAAGCATGTTCTAGAAGCAGACCTAGTAATTGGTGCAGTACTAATTCCTGGCGCAGCAGCTCCAAAATTGGTTACAAAAGAGCACATCGCTAAGATGAAGTCAGGTTCAGCAGTTGTTGATGTTGCAATCGACCAAGGCGGTTGTTTCGAGACTTCTCACGCAACCACTCACGCAGACCCAACTTACATTGTTGATGACGTAGTTCACTACTGTGTTGCAAACATGCCTGGCGCTGTTGCTCGTACTTCAACTTACGCACTAAACAATGCAACACTTCCTTACATTGTTAAGCTAGCGAACAAAGGCTACCGCGAAGCACTTCTATCTGATGAAGGCTTCCTAGAAGGTCTAAACGTTATTCACGGTAAAGTAACTTGTAAAGAAGTTGCAGAAAGCTTTGACCTTGAATACGTAGACCCAGCAGAAGCAATCGCAATGTTTAACTAATGATGTAATGACTAACTGAACGCAATAATCTTCTCGTTGAAGCGTTCAGTTAACTCATACACATTAAACAAAAAGCCAGTACGACATTATGTCGCGCTGGCTTTTTTGCATTAATGGATTTAGTTCGTAAAAACACGTAACAGTACGGTTTACCACTAGCGCTCGATTTTAACCCCATGAATCAATAGATTTCTTGGCGTAATACTGCGTTCACAGAACTCTTCAATCGTAGCTTCATAACCTTGCTCTTTCAGATAGATAGCGCGATCTAAAGCCAGCCATATCTCTAATGGTCGTCTAAAGACTTGTTGAACCAAACTCAGCTTTTCCATTTCCCAGAAAAGCGCTTCGCCTTGAATCAAATAAGAGTCAAAATCAATATCTGAGCCCAGCGATAGCTCTTTCACTTCAGATGCCCAACGGCAGAAAGATTCAAAACCCTCAGCTAACTCTGATTTTTTGATGCTCGGTACAGGAATGTATTCGTCAATGTTAAGTTCAGCCTTAAGCAACTGGCTGAAGCCTAGACGATAGCTCATCTCTAGTTGACGATGTCTTTTTACTCTTTCACCACCAGTAACGGTTTCTTGAAGCGGGATTCTCAAGTCGCTCTTACTTAACGTTAATGCTGAGCTTTTCGCGATAGAAGACATCGCTTGATAGTTTTCGTCTCGAATAAGATGATAACAACAAGGAGAAATAGTGACCGCTGGTAGCCCATGTGACACTGACTTTTTAACTAGCTCAACATGAAGATCACCACAAGCATGAAGGGCCACGGCATGTTGGTACGAATTAAACACGTCATCGGCCTTGTCTGAAAACGCATCTCCTTGAACAAAATCCATCGCTAACTTCTGGTCATCCGCAATCTTTTGTCCGCTTTCGCATAACGATTGCTGCCATTCAAAGCTAGTGACTTTTTGATCCGATTGCTGAGATAGGATTCGACCAAGAAAGCCTTTACCAGAACACCACTCGAGCCACTCTTTGCCATGGTGATGGCATAATGCAGCCTCGCCCATTGCGACAATTTGATGTAGCTTTCGGCCAGGAATACCATCAGCAGTACCACGTGGGAGGTCTAAACCAACCAAAGCAGTGTTATCGAACTGGATGTTTTGGGTAGCAGTTTCTAATTCAGGTAGGAAACGAGTCAGTTCCTCAATCAAAAGCTGAGGCTGCTCTTTTAAGGTTTGAATGCTTTCATTATCTAAGCTTTCTAACCAATCAACGAGTGGACGATTGACCTCTTTCCACGGCTGCTGTTGAGTTTGGCATAGGTGAAAAGGCTCTGAACGCCAGTAAATCTGGTGCTCTAGCAAAAATGAATCGAGTATTTTAAATCGTGAATGCATGCTTCCCCCTATGATGCGTGGATTGTAGGGGTAAGAGGTCGAAATGGAAAGGCTCGATAAAGAAAACGAAAACTAAAAGCCCAAAAGAAAAACGGCCTGCAAATACAGGCCGAATAAGAATCTAGATTTACACGACGAGATTAACGAACTGGCAGCTCGATATCTTTAAACATCTCTTCGATCTCTTCATTCGATTTCAAAGAAATAGCTTGCTCAACCACAGGGCGAGTTAAGTGCGGTGCAAAACGCTCCATGAAATCAAACATGTAAGAACGCAAGAAGGTGCCTTTTCTAAAACCAATGCTGGTTGTACTCGCACCAAATAGATGGCTCGCATCAATCGCAACCAAATCAGTATCTTGCTCGTGGTCAATAGCCATACTTGCAATTACACCAACACCAATGCCCATACGAACGTAGGTTTTGATTACGTCTGCATCGGTCGCAGTAAACACAACACGCGGTGTTAAACCTACTTTGTTAAACGCGGTATCAAGCTCAGAACGGCCAGTGAAACCAAATACATAAGTCACGAGAGAGTAAGCCGCAAGATCTTCGATCGTGATATTACGCTTCTGTGCCAGGGGATGATCTTTGGTCACGACGATCGAACGGTTCCAGTGGTAACAAGGCAGCATAATCGCATCTTGGTAAAGGTGTAGCGCTTCCGTTGCAATCGCAAAATTCGCTGTACCTTTAGCGACGGCTTCTGACATTTGGCTTGGCGTACCTTGGTGCATGTGAAGCGATACTTTTGGATAGCGCGCCGTGAAACCTTTAATCACATCAGGCAGTGCATAACGAGCTTGAGTATGAGTCGTTGAAATATTCAATGTACCCATCTCTGGATGTGTGTGTTCACCCGCTACCGCTTTAATGCTTTCAACGCGCGCCAAAATCTCTTGAGAGATACGAATGATATCCTCACCCGCTTGGGTAACCTGCGTTAGATGCTTGCCGCTACGCTCAAAAATCTGAATGCCTAGTTCGTCTTCAAGTAATCTAACTTGCTTACTAATGCCAGGCTGAGATGTGTACAAACTCTCTGCTGTAGCTGAAACATTTAGGTTATGGTTTACAACCTCAACAATGTACTTCAGTTGCTGTAACTTCATATCTAACCTCGTAATCCTTTACTCATTTCTGTGCTAACTTATTTGCAAAGAGAGCGTTATAGTCGCGTGTAATATAATTAATAGTTATAACGCTTCGAACACAAAAATGACAGGAAAATTGAGTTTTTCTAGCTTAACAAACAAAAACATCACTAACGCTTTGCAACCCAACCCTCATTCTCATACATTAGTTGGTAAGTTTTGATTGCCGATTTCGCTCAACAAGAGATAATCAGAAATTGCAATTTACGAGTGCCGATACACAATGGAATCGTGTATCCTCTCCAGTTAGCTATAGAAAATAATAAGCAGACTCAAATATATGAATATTGGTTTAATAATCGTCTTAGTAGCCGTTCTTTTGGTGTTAGTTTTAGGCTACAACATCATGCTTCAATATAAAGTTAAGGTAGAAACAGCGAAGAAACAGGAAGCTTCTCGTTATCTAACCATTATTGACGGTACAGAAGAACTGATTGGCAACGCTCATCACATGCCGTTTAGCCAAGATCTTCTTGTATGCTTAAACAATCGAATTCTTGATGCATTAGAAAACATGTATCAACTCGATCCAAAAAATAAGCAGCTTGACCAACGCATTGAAAGCGTAAAACAACAAATCACTCAGCTAAAAGAGAACTACAAAGGTGGCGAGAGTACCGCTTTCCGCGTACCAAGTAGTGACAAGCAAGCGATCATGATGCTTAAGTTAGTTAAACGCCTGCGTGATACGGTGCGCAACGAGCACAATAAAGGCCGTTTCGAGACTCAAGCTTATGTGGTTGAAAATGCTCGCCTAGAAACAATTCAAATCCGTATTAACATTGAAAATGTTATCAAACGTGCAAACGATTCGATTTCTCGCGGACAACCGGGAACAGCGATTCAGCTATTACGCAAAGGTATTGATGCTTTGGCGACTAAGAACGACTCGTACTCTAATCAAGCCAAAGAAAAGCTTCAACAGATGCTTAACGAGCTTGACCAGAAACGCCAAGACAAAAACGCTCAAGATTTGCAGCAGATGGAATCTAAAGAACGAGAAGACGATATGGATGCCCTCTTCGGTCAGAAGAAGAAATGGTAACAGTCTAACTCAACACTTAAAGGCCGCCTTATTTACATTAAATAGGCGGCCTTTTTTGTAGCTGTTGAATTTCCTTTCTCTGTATAGGGAGATCTCTTGAGCTGTGATAAAATCCCCGCATTATCAACAAACTTTCCCTGACCATGTATCAAGAATTACTCGCTCCAATCCACTCTTTTCTTAAAGCCGAAACGCCAGATTCATGGATAGATGAAGCCAAAAAGCCAGAAAATCTTCACATCATTCTACGCGATCACATGCTGTGTGAACTTAAGGCGGCACAGAGTGCTTTATTCCTTATTCGCAAGTACGCCGTCGATAAAGAAAGCGCGAAGCAACTGAATGAATGGATTTTGCCATACGAGCAATTTGCTTACCGTCGTATCGGAGACTTAGAGTCTCTGCGTGGTAAAAGCAACGTATCCAAGCAAATAACAGCGAAAGAAGGCTGTAATTACGGTGCTGACCTAATCGATAAGATGGTTTTACTGATCAAAGAAGAGCTGCATCACTTCTACCAAGTCATGGAGTTGATGGAGAAGAAAGGCGTGACTTACCAGCCAATCGAGGCGGGTCGTTACGCTAAGGGCTTGATCAAACAAGTTAAGACTTACGAGCCTGATGCTCTGGTTGATAAGCTTATCATCGGTGCGTTTATTGAAGCTCGCTCTTGTGAGCGCTTCGCTAAATTGGCTCCTTTCTTGGAAGAAGACATGGAGAAGTTTTACGTGTCTCTACTTCGTTCAGAAGCTCGCCACTACCAAGATTACCTTGAGCTAGCAGAACAGATCGCAGGGAAAGATATTTCAGAGCGTATTTCGCATTTTGCTCAAGTAGAAGCTGATCTTATCACTTCAGAAGACAGCGACTTCAAATTCCATAGTGGTGCTCCGGTTTAGGCTCCACACAGAACATTCAGTCCAGTTTAGACTAATCCAGACTAAAAAATTAAGGCCAGCAATTTGCTGGCCTTCTTTATTTATATCTCAATCCAAATATAGACTTAAGCAAGCGTACCGTTGATCTCTGCAAGTACAGCAGCAGGGTCTATCGCTTGCGTAATCGGACGACCAATAACAAGGTAGTCTGAACCTGATTCAATCGCTTTAGAAGGCGTCATGATGCGCTTCTGGTCACCAACATCTGCGCCGACAGGACGAATACCTGGAGTAACTAGCTTGAACTCTTGACCAAGTGCACCTTTAAGCAAAGAAGCCTCTTGTGCAGAACATACAACACCGTCTAAGCCAGAGTTTTTCGTTAGAGAAGCCAAGCGCATCACGTGTTGTTGTGGTTCAAGATCCAGACCGATACCCGCTAAGTCAGATTGCTCCATACTGGTGAGTACCGTTACACCGATTAACAGTGGACGATCTTTGCCATAAGGTTCTAAGATTTCGCGAGAAGCCGTCATCATACGCTCACCGCCACTTGCGTGTACGTTCACCATCCAAACACCCAGTTCAGCGGCAGCACGGACTGCTTTTGAACATGTGTTCGGGATGTCGTGGAATTTAAGGTCTAAAAATACTGAGAAACCACGCTTATGTAATTCACGAACAAATTCAGGGCCAAACAGGGTAAACATCTCTTTGCCCACTTTTAGGCGGCAAGATGCTGGGTCAATTCGATCGACAAAGGCTAACGCATCCGCTTGATTATCATAATCCAAGGCTACAATGATTTTTTGGTCGTTCATTTCATCTCCTAACGCAGTTAACTTTCTAAAAATTTCTAATCACCTAAGCAGGTGATAAATAACAGTCATAAAAATGCAGCCCGAAAGCTGCAATTAATAATTTGGTCTTAAAGTGACCACAAATCTATTCACCATCAAGCCCACGAATAGGCTTGATCGTCCCCCACCCTTTACATGAAGGGCAGTGCCAATACAAAGAGTGTGTCGAGAAACCACACTGACGACAACGGTAATGAGGCTTAACCTTAAGCTGTTCACCAACCATAGATTGAAGTGTGGTTAAGCTGTCTTTTGCTCGGCCTTCTTCTGCTTCCGCTAGGTGGTAATCGATTAATCGATAAAAACCTTTCATGGTTGGATTTTTAACAAGCTGCTTTGTCAGTAACTCTTGAGCAGAGCCTACATCTTCATGGTGAGCAACCAATTGCGCCAGCATCAGTTCGGCAGATACACCGGCTTTCTTCTGAATACACGCTTTGAGGAACTCGACCAATTGAGCTTCTTGTCCAAGCTTGTGGTAACACTCAGCAAGGGTTGGCAACACCTCACTGATAAAATCGATATCTTGTTCAAGTACCGATTCAAGACAATCAATTGTCTTTTGGTAATCTTCGTTCGCTAAGTGGAACTTCCCTAGTGCGATACTTGCGCGAACACATTTAGGGTCTTCAGAAAGCGCCTTCTTAAAATGCTGAAGCGCTTTAGAACGATTACCATCGGCTTGTTCTTGCATTGCAAGCTCACACCAGAAATGCGCGACTGTGGCACGCATCTTCATTTTTTTCTTGCCGAGCTTAACTAAGATATTTCCGTAATGGATAGCCTTGTTCCACTCACGGGTCTGCTGATAAATAGCCACCAACTGCTGTAAAGCGCCCTCTTTATGGTCAGGTTCTTCTACAAGTTGTTCAAAGATTTTTTCAGCGCGATCAAGGAAGCCAGAGACCATGTAGTCTTTAGCTAATTGTTGCAGTGCGAGATTTTTCTGATCGAGGGTAAGCCCCGAACGAGAGATGAGATTTTGGTGAATACGAATAGCGCGGTCGACTTCGCCTCTTGAGCGGAACAAGTTGCCCAAAGCCAAGTGAGTATCGATGGTTTCATTGTCTACTTGAAGCAGTTCAATAAAGTGATCAACCGCTTTGTCAGATTGATCTGACAGTAATAGGTTCAAACCCGTCACGTATTGACGGGAGATCTGGTGTGATTGCTTTTGTTTTTCTTGCTGAGCGTTACGATTACCCATATACCAGCCATAAGCGGCTGCGATGGGCAAAAGTAAGAACAGTAACTCTAACATCAAATATAGCCTTTAAGCTTTAGTATCAGCAGGGACCTGCTTTGATTGCTTATTGAGTTGCTTCTTCAAGCGATGAATTTTTAGCTGAGACCGCATGTGCATATTACCAAAGACTAACCAAGCAAGGGCGAAGCCTGAAACGAATACAACACCTAATAAACTTGATAGGTGGAAGTCACCTTGCGCTAGCAGATAGTTGAAATTCACAGTTGTTTGGTTTTGAGAGCCTAAAGCCAGTGCAATTAGGAAAAGTGCGATAACGGCGACTATTTTTATAATTTTCATAGTTCATCACTCATTGGTTGGTTAGCTGTACGATTATGCAGGAAAATTACTAATCAGACCACCATATTATGGTCATAAAAAAGCGGCATACATTATAGTATGCCGCTTTTCTTAATTCCGATAAGTAGGCTACATTCCTGAGTTTACTCGTTCACGCAGCTCTTTACCTGGTTTGAAGTGAGGAACGTATTTACCTTCTAACTCAACCTTGTCACCAGTCTTTGGGTTACGTCCAACACGAGGCTCACGATAATGCAGAGAAAAGCTGCCAAAACCGCGAATTTCGATTCGATCACCACTTTCTAGTGTTGAAGCCATATGCTCTAAAATGTCTTTTACAGCGTCTTCAATTTCTTTTGCAGAAAGATGCGTTTGCTCAGCGCACAGTCTCTCAATCAATTCAGACTTAGTCATAGTTACCCTCGTTGGTTTTCTTTTTAGAAATTATAGACCTATCGGAAAAATAAGCAAAAAAAAAGGAGCCTTACGGCTCCTTTCTTGGCTAGATAGCTATAATTCTCTTAATGAGAAGCTATTATTCGCCTTTAGCAGCTTTGAATGCGTCTGCCATTGCGTTACCGAACGCGCCTTCTTCAGACTTGTTCAGTGAAGCCATTGCTTCTTGCTCATCAGCTTCATCTTTAGCTTTGATAGATAGGTTGATTACGCGGTTCTTACGGTCTACACCAGTGAACTTCGCTTCAACGCTGTCGCCAACGCTTAGGATTAGAGATGCATCTTCGATACGGTCGCGAGAAACTTCAGAAGCGCGGATGTAACCTTCAACGCCTTCGATTAGCTCGATAGTAGCGCCTTTCGCGTCAACTGCAGTAACAGTACCGTTTACAAGAACACCTTTCTTGTTGTCAGCAACGTATGCGTTGAACGGGTCGTTTTCCATTTGCTTAACGCCAAGAGAAATACGCTCACGCTCTGCATCTACTGCTAGAACAACAGCAGAGATTTCGTCGCCTTTCTTGTATTCACGTACAGCTTCTTCGCCGGCAGCGTTCCAAGAAATGTCAGATAGGTGTACAAGACCGTCGATACCGCCTTCTAGACCGATGAAGATACCAAAGTCAGTGATAGACTTGATCTTACCAGTAACTTTGTCGCCCTTAGCTTGCATTTCTGCAAATGACTGCCATGGGTTAGCTTTACACTGTTTCAGACCTAGAGAGATACGACGACGTTCTTCGTCGATATCAAGAACCATAACCTCAACTTCGTCGCCAACATTAACAACTTTAGAAGGGTGGATGTTCTTGTTAGTCCAATCCATTTCAGAAACGTGTACTAGACCTTCAACGCCTTCTTCGATTTCAACGAAGCAGCCGTAGTCAGTTAGGTTTGTAACACGACCAGAAAGCTTGTGACCTTCTGGGTAACGCTTAGCGATTGCTACCCATGGATCTTCGCCTAGTTGCTTAAGACCTAGTGAAACACGAGTGCGCTCACGATCGAACTTAAGAACTTTAACTAGGATTTCGTCACCAACGTTAACGATCTCTGATGGGTGCTTAACGCGCTTCCAAGCCATATCTGTGATATGTAGAAGACCGTCAACACCGCCAAGGTCAACGAATGCACCGTAGTCAGTAAGGTTCTTAACGATACCTTTAACTTCAGTACCTTCTTGTAGAGTTTCAAGAAGTTCGTCACGCTCAACACTGTTTTCAGATTCGATAACAGCACGACGAGAAACAACAACGTTGTTACGCTTCTGGTCTAGCTTGATTACTTTGAACTCTAGCTCTTTGTTTTCTAGGTGAGCAGTGTCACGGATAGGACGTACGTCTACTAGAGAACCAGGAAGGAAAGCACGGATACCGTTAAGTTCAACAGTGAAACCGCCTTTAACTTTACCGTTGATGATACCAACAACAGTTTCAGCTTCTTCGCAAGCTTTCTCAAGTACGATCCAAGCTTCGTGACGCTTAGCTTTCTCACGAGAAAGTTGAGTTTCACCGAAACCATCTTCAACAGCGTCTAGAGCTACGTCTACTTCAGCACCAACTTCAACTTCAAGTTCGCCAGCAGCGTTCTTGAATTGTTCAGCAGGGATAGCAGATTCAGACTTAAGACCAGCGTCTACAAGAACGAAACCGTTCTCGATAGCTACTACAGTACCTTTAACGATGCTGCCTTGTTGGAATTCAGTTTCAGATAGAAACTCTTCAAAGAGTTGAGCAAAAGATTCAGTCATTATTTAATCTTCAATAATTAAACGTCCATGGGTATCCTACCGCATGGGGTTGATAAATTCGCCGGTCATCATCCTTGCGACCAACGTTCGTACTAGCTCGGCGAAATTACCCAGCCAGTTTCGATTCAATATAGTGTAGTGCTTTTTCTACTACCTGCTCAATATTCATTGAGGTGGAATCAAGCACTAGAGCATCCTCTGCAGGGCGAAGTGGCGCCACTGGGCGATTACGATCTCGGTCGTCTCGCTCTTGGATCTCGCTCAAAAGGTCGTCAAATTTAACATCTAACCCCTTCTGTTGCAACTGTTTAAGGCGGCGACTCGCACGCTCTTCAGCACTTGCATCTAAAAATATTTTCGCTTCAGCTTCAGGAAACACAACCGTTCCCATGTCACGACCATCTGCAACCAAACCAGGCGCAGCGCTGAATGCACGTTGACGACGAAGCAGTGCTTCGCGAACGCGAGGTAAAGCAGCAACTTTTGAAGCCGCCATGCCTGTCTCTTCTTTACGAAGTTCACCAGACACATCTTCACCTTCTAGGATAACCTTAACTAAGTCGCCTTCAGCAATAAACTGCACGTCTAAGTGTGTAGCAAGCGGTACTAAAGCATCCTCTGATTCAGTATCCACACCATGGTGAATTGCCGCTAAAGCCAATACGCGATAGATCGCGCCTGAGTCTAGAAGATGAAAGCCTAGCTTATCTGCTAGCAACATACACAGGGTACCTTTACCTGCACCACTTGGTCCATCAACCGTAATCACTGGGCTTTGAGAAGGCATCTTTTACTCCACGTTTTGTCGTAAGTTTTATTCTGTACTAGCGATTCGCCACTACTTTATAGGCGGCATATTATAGAGAAAAATTGGAACTCGAGCGAGGTAAATCTCAGATAATTCCGTGTTGATGATGCATAAACCAATGCAACTATCCCAATATCCGTTTGCTTAGGTCAATGCGCGAGCTTAGATCCATAAGACACGTTCGCAATTTTCTATAGACATAAAAAAGCCTCGCAATAAGCAAGGCTCAGCGGTGTTCTGTAAACAGCTCAAAGAAGCTTAGCCAATAATAGCTCGAACCGCTTCTAGATCTTCAAGCGTATCGACACCAGCAGCTGGCGCTTCAACCGCAACGTCTACATGGATTTTTTCACCATACCAAAGCACTCGTAATTGCTCTAGGCACTCAATACGCTCAAGAGTACTAGGTTCCCAATTAATATAGGTATTGATAAAACCCGCACGGTAAGCGTAGATGCCAATATGACGAAGCAGTGGAGATTCCGCTGCTGTACCGTTGTTCGCGTAAGCATCGCGATCCCAAGGGATGGTTGCTCGGCTAAAATACAAGGCATAACCGTCTTTATCGGTTACAACTTTAACGGCATTAGGGTTAAACACTTCATCAGCATGAGTGATTTCCACACCTAACGTTGCCATCGGAGCTGTACTGTTAGCAAGATTGTTGGCAACCTGATTAATGATCGAAGGTGGGATAAGTGGCTCATCACCTTGAACATTCACGATAATATGATCATCAGGAATATTCATAACTTCAATCACCTCAGCTAGGCGTTCAGTGCCCGATTCGTGATTCGGTGATGTCATACAAACGGTCGCGCCAAATGCTTTAGCCGCTTTTTCAACTCGAGCGTCGTCGGTAGCGATAATAACGTTATCGGCACCCGCTTTCATTGACTGTTCGTATACCCATTGAATCATCGGCTTTCCACCAATGTCAGCAAGTGGCTTCCCTGGTAAACGGCTCGATTGGTATCTTGCAGGTATAACAACCGTATAAGACATTACTTACCCTCATCCATAGAAACGGTGCGAGCTTCAGGTTCTAAAAGAACAGGAATACCCTCTTTAATTGGGTAAGCAAGGCGATCAATTTTACAAACAAGCTCTTGCTTATCCTTGTCAAAAGTTAGTTTACCTTTACATACAGGGCAAGCAACGATCTCAAGTAGACGGTGATCCATAGTATTCCATAACCTCTTTTATTCTTTTTAAAATTTGCTGTTGCGAATCTTCATCGAACTGCGCAGAAACTGGAAGATACCACCAGTTATCTTGAGCATATTCTTCGCATTTTACAGCGTCTTTTTCTGTCATAATCAGATTCATACCTTTCTTAGCTAAGGCATGAAGTTCATCTTTATCAAAATCTTGATGATCGGCGAAACCCTGTGTGAATACCACATCACCATCAAGATCTTCCAATGTTTTAAAAAAGCGCGGTGGGTGGCCAATACCGGCAAAAGCAACCAGCTTCTGTAATTCAGCCACAGACCTTTTCTGACCAGTCTTTAGGTTAACCGCTTGGCTTGGAAGCAAAGACATCGAGAACTCTCGCCCATGCGCTTTACCGCCATTGTTAACCAAAAAGTCGACTTCATCTAAACGAGATACAGGCTCTCTTAACGGGCCTAAAGGAATTAGGCATTCGCTACCAAAGCGTCTTGCGCCGTCGATAACTGCAAATTCAATGTCGCGTTCAAGCGCGTAATGCTGAAGGCCATCGTCAGTGATAATCACATCAACACCTTTGCTCAGCAATGCTTTCACTGCGTTAGCTCGCACAGGGTCGACTGCGACTGGCGCACCAGTTCGCTTACGAATCAAGCGAGGTTCATCACCCGAATGCTCAGCTGGCGTATTTTCATTCAACACTAACGGATAGCTTGGTGCTTTTGCACCGTAACCACGAGACACAACTCCAGGTTTAAAGCCGTGAGCCTGAAGCATTTCTACTAACCAAATCACAACCGGGGTTTTACCATTTCCACCAGCGGTAATATTGCCCACAACAATAACAGGTAAAGGCGGGCGGTAGGTCTCTTTCTTCCCAGAGAGGTAAGCATCACGACGTTGACCACTAATCAATTTGAACAGCAGACTCAGTGGCCACAATAGCGGCCAGAGAAGATATTTCAACGGGTGATTGTTAAACCAAATCTTTTCGATCACAACAAAACCTAATTTATCCGCTGAACTGAATTCGGTGTAATTGTGCATAAGCACCATCATGCGCGATTAGCTCAGCATGTGCGCCCCTTTCTACAATATGACCATCATCAACCACTAGAATCTCATCAGCTTGCTCGATGGTAGAGAGTCTGTGTGCGATAACTAATACTGTTTTGTCTTTCTGCAGTTCTTCTAGTGCAGATTGAATCGCTCTCTCTGACTCAGTATCCAGTGCAGACGTCGCCTCATCAAGAATCAGCACAGGCGCATCTCTTAATAAAGCACGTGCAATCGCAATACGTTGTCTTTGACCACCAGAAAGGCTTGCGCCATTTTCACCAACAACGGTATCGATGCCATTTTCCATGCCTTCGATAAACTCACTTGCATGAGCAAGCTTAGCCGCGTATTCGATCTGTTCACGTGAATACTGTTCTTCTGCTGCGTAAGCGATGTTGTTAGCCACCGTATCGTTAAACAGATGTACATTTTGAGAAACGAGCGCAAAGTGCTCACGCAGATTTCTCAATTCGTAATCACGAATGTCGTGGCCATCAAGCTCAATTGAACCAGAGTCTACGTCATAAAAACGAGTGAATAGGTTAGCAATGGTACTCTTACCCGAGCCAGATCGCCCAACAAGCGCAACCGTTTTACCTTTCGGTATATTGAAGCTGATCTTATCAAGTGCTGGTTTCTCTGCACCGTCATAAGTAAACGTGACATCTTTAACAGCCACTTCACCCATTACAGTTTCAGGTTTCAACGTCCCTTTGTTTTGCTCGGTATCTAGATCCATCAAGCCAAATAGAGTCGTACTCGCAGCCATACCACGTTGGAATTCAGACGTTACGTTAGTTAACGCCTTTAGCGGACGTAATAGACCAAACATTGCAGAGAACACAACGGTAAACGTACCAGCAGTAAGCTCGGCTTTAATAGAATCGACACTAGCAAGGAATAGAACAACAACAATCGCAACTGATGCGATCATTTGAATAATCGGGTTAGCGGCCGCTTGAGCAGTGATTAACTTCATACTTTGTTGGCGCATTTGGTTACTAACTTTATCAAAGCGGTGTTTTTCTAGATCTTGACCACCGTAAGTTAGAACCACTTTATGCCCTTTCAGCATTTGTTCAGCTGAAGAAGCAACGTGACCCATGCTAGTTTGCATGTTCTTAGAGATCTTTCTGAATCGCTTCGATACGATACTGATCGCCCACGCAACCAAAGGCGCTACAGCAAATAACACCAAAGATAACTGCCAACTATTCCAGAACATCAGCGTCAACAAGCCTATAATACTTGCACCTTCACGGACAATACTGACTAACGCTTTACTGGTTGCTGCAGACACTTGCTCTGAATCGTAAGTAATTCGAGATAGCAATGCGCCTGTCTGTTCTTTATCGAAGAAAGAAACAGGCATGTGCATGAAATGGCTGAAAATCTTACGACGAATTTCCATCACCACATTGCCAGAGACCCAACTCAAGCAATAGGTTGAAACAAAGCCACTGACGCCACGAACGAACATCATGGCAAAGATAATAAGTGGAAGTGTACGTAAAAAGTCAGATTCAGCATTACCAAAGCCTTCATCAAGTAACGGCTTTAGTAAGGAAATCATATAGGTATCAGAAACGGCATTTATAATAAGCGCAATTACCGCAACACCTAGGCCGGCCTTATATAATCGAATATAAGTCCAAAGTCTTTTAAATGTGACCCAGGTAGTTTCATCTGTTTGTGTTGACATAGAATCGCTTAATTTTCTCACAATAATCTATCTATTCTACTCCCTTACGAAGCATCTGCCTATACCACTGCCTGCCTTGTTGTTCTCTAATCGCATGATATTGCCAACCTTCTTTGCTAAGAGTGATGGTTATTTGTCCGCTTTCTCCAGTATCTAGCCAAGTACTCCCCGCTTCCTGATAACGTTCAATAACAAACTCACTCGGTATTCCCCACTGGTTGCCTTTGGCAAGAGAAGCTATCGCCAGCTGAGGAGACACCGCCTCAATAAACGACTTAATCGATGACGAATCGCTGCCATGATGCGGAACCAACATAACATCACTCCTTAGCTGTTCTCCTTCACGAGCAAGTAACCACTCACTTACCAGTTCAATATCACCAGTGAGCAACATTGAGAAATCAGCACTATGATCTGAGATCTTGACCACACACGAATGTGGGTTATACGCCCTCTTTACTTGCTTAGGCGGCCACAACACCTCAAAAACAACATCTTGCCAGTTCCAAACCTCTCCAATAGTACATGTTTGAATATTAGACGGGGCTTGAGTGATAGATTGGCGTTCTTGAATAATGTTCTGACTGGTTCTTATCCACTTTGGCGTATAGTTCTCAAGTAATGCCGGATAACCACCAGCATGGTCAGAATCGAAATGACTCACAATCACGCCTTCTAATTCATAAATCCCCCGCTGATTCAAAGTAGGAATCAACAAAGACTCAACAACCGAGCCTCCTGGCCACGCATTGCCAAGATCATAAACAACAATCTGATTGTTCTTTTCCAAGAC
Organism: Vibrio sp. 10N.247.310.23; assembly: GCF_041467155.1. NCBI lineage: Bacteria > Pseudomonadati > Pseudomonadota > Gammaproteobacteria > Vibrionales > Vibrionaceae > Vibrio > Vibrio sp. 10N.247.310.23. The sequence goes on from NZ_JBFSTZ010000012.1 coordinate 80,945, forward strand.
CAAAGACAACCCATGCCCAACATCCAAGATATCAATAGTTAGTTTGTCTTGCTGGGGTTTGCTGAACTCCCACCACAGCACAAACACTGCAGTTACCAATATCGATAATGTTCGCTTGAAATACCGACTAACAAAGCTCAAAAACAAGATAAGGAATACTGATAATGCAATCGTCTGATTATCGACTTGGATCCAAAATCGCTCAGAGAAAGGAAGACTAAATACGAGAGGCTCAAGCGATAAGTCGACTAACTTCCACAGCTGACTGACCAAATCATTGTCTAGCGCTGTTATACCAACCACGCCAGACACTGACTCCGATATTAAGCTTAGAAACATTGCCAGAAACAACAGCGGGATCGTCACCATCGATACCCAAGGCAAAAGGAACAAGTTGTAGAAAACAGAGACTAAACTGACTCCTTTGAAAAACAACATCGAGGAAGGCGCGATAAGGAATGTCAGCATCAGTTGAAGCTTAATAAGTTGGAGTGCGTGGTCGATAAATGTAAAGCTTGAAGCTGAGCGCTGAGTATTACAGGCGATATAGAAAACAGCGCCCAATGCACCAAAGGACAACCAAAAACTGCTCGACAAAGCTGAAAACGGCCAAATCAGCAGAACCACGCACACACTTAAAGTAACATACCGAAGCAAACTGATATTTTGCCCACGCCACAAGAAATAACTCGCGATAACGCACATCACCAAAGCTCTCAAAGTTGGCAGCGTGAATCCAGCAAACCAACTATAGAAATACGCCAAGCCGAGCCCGAATATTGTAGGTAACCAAAGAAATGAAGGGGAAAGTAACCTTAATATCTTGCCAATCTGATAGCCGATACCAAAGGCAATCCCAATATGCAGCCCCGAAATAGCCATCAAGTGAATCAGGCCACTGCTTTTAAGCATATCCCACCGCTGAGGCGGAATAAGGTCTCGATATCCAAAACTCAAAGCGATAATGAGATCTTGATTTGCCAGCAGACTTAACCTTTCAAGGCTGGCTTCAAACCATTGGGCGCGTAAGTTGGTGCTAGAATGAATTCGGTACTTGGTATCTGCTCTGTAAGTTGCATTGGCAACCACGCCAGCACTAAACAAGTACTTTTCTCGGTCAAAGCCGGCTTCGTTGAGTTTGCCCCATATCGGCTTTATTGAGGCCGATAAATAGACATCATCTCCAAGCGTTAGCTTGAAAGGAGTAAACAAACGCAATTTTATCAATTGAGGAAAGATTAATTTTTCGCCGCCAATTGATCTGACTACTATTACGCTTTCAAAACCGTGGCTATTTTCACTAAAAAGGCTAACAACCGACGCATTTATGGTAGTATTCTGCCCTGATTGGAATAAGCGACTCGTTTGTATTTCAATCGCATTCCCTAGGCAGATAACTAGTATCAATGCTGTTACTGGACCTCTTGCACTCCGGAAAACGCTATACTTTGTTGATGCTAGCAGTAACAACAGCATCAATGGTGCCCAAACCCAATGTGGCATCACAGGCCAGAAGCTGGCAGACACAACTGTCGCAGCAAATGAAATCAAGAACCAAGTGTTAAACAAGAGAGTAGCTTCCTCCTATGCCAAGAAAGTTTATCAAACGATTTATGCCTGACCATGATCTAATCAAGCGTCAGAAAGCATTGAAAGTTTTTGGCAATGTTTTGTACAACCCCAACTTATGGTGCCTTAATCGTCGCTCTGCGGCTGGTGCGTTCGCTGTTGGGTTATTCATGGCGTTTGTCCCTTTACCAAGTCAAATGATTATGTCTGCAGGGCTTGCGGTCGCATGTGGTGTTAACCTACCACTGTCTGTCGCATTGGTTTGGATCAGTAATCCTGTGACTATGCCGGTGCTGTTCTACTTTGCTTATAAAGTAGGCGCGTTTGTGATGCATGTGCCGCCTCAAGCCTTTCATTTCGAACTGTCTTGGGATTTCATCTTGGCGCAAATGAGCACCATAGGACCTCCGTTCCTGCTGGGTTGTCTGATTTGTGGTGTGGTTTCTGCAATGGTTGGCTACTTTGGTATTCGCGGGTTATGGCGCTATTCAGTCGTAAGAAGCTGGAAGAAGCGACAAGCAAGGTACTAAACGACCGTTCCTTGTTACTCAATCTATCCTTGTATGCGCTTCACTTAAAACGCACATAAGTTAAAGTCAGATGAACCACTGAACTCTACAAGATTGACATGTAACGAAAGTCGTAAAGAACACGAATTGAATTCAATAAAAAAGGATCCCATCAGGGATCCTTTTTTTGTTTATGCCGTTAGTCTATCGCGCAACGTGACGTTTACTTAGCGTATTACTTCGAGCTAAGCACCGAGGCCGGGTTTAGCTTAGCCGCTCGTGAGGCTGGGTACCATGTCGCCAGTAAGCTCAACACAATTGCGGTACCGGAAACCACAACAACATCCGTCATATCAAGTTGTGATGGCAAGAAGTCGACAAAGTAGATATCACCGGACAAGAATTGATGATCGACCAACTTTTCGAGCCCTTTGATAAGCGTAGTGAGATTAAGCGCCACCAAGACACCTATCGCACTCCCGACTAAGCTGCCTAACACACCCGAGAATACGCCCTGCCAAACAAAGATACGTTTTACAAGGCCGTCTGATGCGCCCATGGTTCTTAAAATCGCGATCTCCGATGCTCTGTCTTTGACTGCCATCATTAAGGTCGAGACAATATTGAAACAAGCAACACCAATAACCAGTACCATCACCAGATACATAATGGTGCGAACCAACTGAATATCTCGATACAAGAAGCCAAACTTTTGTTGCCAGCTTCGTAGATACACATACACATCAAGCTGGTTACCCACTTCACGCACAATAGAGTTCGCGTTCAGCACATCGGTCACTTTTAAAGAAACTCCGGTTACTGCCTCGCCTAGGTTTGCATAAGCTTGAGCATCGCCAATCGGGATTAGTGCCAAGCTGTGGTCTATTTGGCCATTAAGCGTCAGCAAGCCAACCACTTTCACTCGAACTCGTTTTGGCGCCTGAACTTTCACAGAACCGTTAACCGTTGGAATCATCAAGGTCAGATAGTCACCCACTTTCGCCCCCAACACGTTAGCCACACCAGAACCTAAGATGATTTGTTGTTGCCCTGCTTTAAACTCACTCCAAGCTTGTTTATCAATAAATTTCGATAGGCTTGATACCTGTTGTTCAAGTTGTGGATCAACACCGCGAACTTCAATTGCTTTGAGTTCTTTGCCCTTTTCAGCAAGCGCGGTAATTTTTACATAGGGTGCTGCAGCTACAACTTTATCATTTTTCACCGACCGCTCAATCACGTGCTCCCAGCGAGTCACTGGTTCATTTACACCCTCGAATTCACCATGTGGAATAACGGAAAGTACACGCGACTCAAGCTCTCGCTCAAAGCCATTCATTGCAGACAAACCGATAATGATCACCGCCACACCAACGGCAATACCAATCGTCGAAGACAAAGAGATGAACGACACCATTTTGTCTCGTTGTTTCGCTCGGCTAAATCGGCCACCTATCAATAGAGATAAAGAAGAAAACACTTAGCTCTCCTCTTTTTCTACGTTGACCAATAAACCATCTTGCATGTGAAGCTGGCGATCCATCTTACCTGCAAGTTCACCATCATGAGTTACTACCAAAAAGGCCGTGTCGTACTCGCGGTTTAGTTCACGCATTAAGTCGTAAATAGAAAGTGCGGTGTTGTGATCAAGGTTGCCGGTAGGCTCATCCGCCAACACCAAAGCAGGTTTATTGACTAAAGCTCGAGCAATCGCCACACGTTGCCTCTCACCACCAGAAAGCTCTGAAGGTCGGTGGTCAACACGATGACTCAATCCAACTTTATCCAACAGACGTTGCGCCTCTTCTTTTGCTTTAGCTGGCTTTTCACCACCAATCAGCAGCGGCATTGCCACGTTTTCTAACGCTGAAAAGTCCGAAAGAAGATGATGGAATTGATAAACAAAGCCAAGATGCTGGTTACGAAGCTTCGCCTGCTTATTTGAGCTCAAAGATGCTAAGTCTTGTCCGAGAAAGCTCACGCTGCCGTCAGACGCATCATCCAATGCCCCTAAAATATGCAATAACGTACTTTTACCGGAACCAGAGGTACCAATGATAGCGACTAGCTCACCCTTTTCGATTTCAAAGCTGACTCCCTTGAGAACCTCAGTATCTAACGAGCCTTCACGGTACGTTTTACGGATATCATTACATTGAAGAAAATTACTCATAACGAAGGGCCTCAGCAGGTTTCACAGACGATGCACGATAAGATGGGAATACAGTGGCAATCAAGCTAAGTGCAATAGCCAGAACCACAACAACGGCGATTTGAATTGGGTTAATTAAAATTGGCAACTGTCCACCAAATGAAAACAGAGCAACACCCATCGCCTCTAAAATAGTATTGAGGTTCATCGCTAGGGCAACGCCTAACACGCCACCAGAGAGCGCACCAATCACGCCACTACTTGCGCCTTGAACCATGAATATCCCCATAACTTGACCATCGGTCATGCCTTGGGTTTTAAGAATAGCCACTTCAGACTGCTTCTCCATCACCACCATGATAAGTGCCGAAATAATATTGAAAGCAGCAACACCGATGATCAGCCCAAGCATTAAGCCCATCATATTTTTTTCCATTCGAACGGCCTGGAAAAGCTCGCCACGTTGGTCACGCCAATCACTCCACACCCAACCTTCCGGTAGCGGGGTATTCGATAAATTTGCGACTTCAAATGGGTCATCAAAAAACAGTCGCCAGCCTGAAATCGTATCAGACTTATAACGCATCAATCGCCCTGCGTCTTTGATGTCGGTAACCATCAATTGAGCATCGATATCCGAGCCCGTGTTAAAAATGCCAGCTACGGTAAAATTTCGTTGACTAGGTATGCGCCCTAGTGGTGTGTATTGACTGGCACTGGTCACCATCAGGCGAACTTTGTCACCCATAGATACCTTCAAATTTCTCGCCAAGGTATGGCCAAGAAATAGCTGATACTGACCCGCTTTAAGTGAAGACAATCTACCCGCAATCAAGTGGTTCTGAAGAGGGTCATCTGAATTAGGTTCAATGCCGATCAACAGACCTGCAGATAACTGAGCAGGACTTTGAATTACCGCTTCGCTACGAACAATAGGTTCAACGTGACCATTGAGCGACATTTGCTCTGCAAAATTAGGCGCTTGAGCAGACAGTGACGTTGTGCCTCCTTGCTCGTAAACGACGGCTTGAGGAAGGACACCGAGAATTCGGTCTTTTAACTGCGCTTCGAATCCATTCATTACCGATAAAACAGTAACCAAAGACAGCACACCAATGGTGATTCCGGCCGTCGACATATAAGAAACAAAACGGCTAAAGCGATCACCTGAACGACCTTTCAAATAGCGCAGGCCAACAAACAACGAAATAGGATGAAACATACTTTGAACCATCTAAAGGGGATGCGGGTTAATGTAACGGGTATTGCTGTTACTGTGTAGGGGTTAATTGAAAATATAGAGTGAATTAACTCAATTAGTTAGGCTTGAAAAACAGAACCTTGTCAAATAGCCAACTTTCAAACAACTATTTGAGACTTTCAATTAACTGACCTTGATTACTGCGGCCACATAGCGATAATCAATAGATCACTTCAAGGAACTAACGCATGACAGAACAAGAGTTTTTCACCGTTCACCACAGCCTCACCGCGAATATTGAACCAATGGACAGCGGCTTCACTTTACCTTCTCAAATTCAATTCGAATCTGAGATCCCTGCCCCGTTTGTAGTGGCAAGTGAATTTAGCCAATTGGATCTATTAGCTGACAGTGCTCGCAACGAACTGAAAAACAGCGACTTGAAGAATGTCATCAGTTTATTGGATGCACAGAACTCTAAATTAAACCTCTTGTTGAGCTTTATGTTATCGCAACAAGATGATGAACAATTTCGTACCCACACGTATTCATTTGGCGCGAGTCAGTTCTCTTGTTTTTCCAAAACAGATATCGAAGCGGGTCGCTTAGTTAAAGCTAAGCTATTTATCGAGCACCCTGCCGCCGCTATTTATTGCTACGCGGAAGTCTTCGCCAGTGAACCTAAAGATTCAGGTTTCGAAATCAAATTCAAATATGCTCATCTTCGTGATACTGACCAAGACTTGCTGATCAAAGCTGCGCTTCATCAACAACAAAAGCTCTTACGTCAACGCTCTCTAGAACGAGATAACAAGTAAATAGACATGACAAAACAATCCATTTTTACACTACCTAAGCTCAAAGGTGCCGGTGATAAAAAACACATCGGTAACCTAGTTGGTTCATCTCTCGCGCTTGCTATCGCTAGACTTGCGGAGCAGCATAACAGCCATACTTTACTTGCAGTGCCCGATCCTCAAATCGCACTCAAGCTTCAATCAGAAATTGAACAGTTTACGTCACATGAAGTGGCACTATTCCCTGATTGGGAGACTCTGCCATACGACAGCTTCTCACCGCACCAAGAGATCATTTCTGACCGTATCGCTCGCCTTTATGCACTGCCAACGTTAAAAGATGGCATCACGATCGTACCGATCAGCACGCTACTACAACGTCAGTCGCCACGTGACTTCTTGTTGCAGCACACCTTAATGGTGAAAACAGGTGATCTGTACTCGTTAGAGAAGCTGCGTCTTCAACTTGAAAAGTCTGGCTATCGTTATGTAGACCAAGTGTTTGGCCCGGGTGAGTATGCGAGTCGAGGTTCAATTCTCGACTTGTTCCCAATGGGCAGCAAAGACCCGTATCGTATCGACTTCTTCGATGACGAGATCGACACCATCCGTACTTTCGATCCTGAAAATCAGCGCTCTATTGAAGACATCTCTGAGATCCGTTTGCTGCCAGCTCACGAGTTCCCAACCTCTGAAAGTGCTATTGAAGATTTCCGCATTCGCTGGCGCCAACAATTTGATGCGCGCCGTGAACCAGAATCGGTTTATATGCAGGTTTCAAAAGGCACTTGGCCCGCAGGTATTGAATACTGGCAGCCGCTGTTCTTCGACCATACTGAAACCTTATTTGATTATGTTGCCGATGAAGCGCAAATCCTCGTTCTAGGTGATGTCGAGACCGCGGTAGATTCATTCCTAACAGACGTTTCTCATCGATACGAACAACGCGGTGTTGACCCGTTACGACCACTGCTGAAACCAGAACAACTTTGGCTACAAAAAGACGAACTGTTCGCACATTTCAAACAAAAGCCACAGGTCAATCTGAGCTTAGATTCAATTGAAGAAAAAGCCGGACGTACCAACCTTCCGGTTGTGTCTCTGCCTGATCTCAGCGTTCAACATCAGAATAAAGAACCTTTGTCTAACCTAAGAAAGTTCACTGAAGCCTTCGACGGAAAAGTAGTCTTTTCGGTTGAATCTGAAGGTCGTCGTGAAGCGCTGAGTGAACTGCTTCGTGGTATTAAAGTACGACCAAGCGAAGTTGAAAACCTCGATGCCTCAATTAAAGGCAAAGACAAGTTCAGCCTCATCCTTGGCTCTGCTGAACACGGTTTTATCCATGAAGAGCAAAACATCGCCCTTATCTGTGAAAGCGACCTGTTGGGTGATCGCGTTGTTCAGCGCCGTAAGAAAGACAAAAAAAGTGTTAACAGCGACACTGTCATTCGTCACTTAGCCGAACTTAAACCAGGTCAACCTGTAGTGCACATTGACCACGGTATTGGTCGCTACATCGGCTTGCAGACACTCGAAGCCGGTGGCATGAAAACCGAATACGTGACACTTGAGTACCAAAACGATGCCAAGCTGTACGTGCCCGTTGCGTCTTTGAACCTTATTGGACGTTACTCTGGTGGCGCCGAAGAGTCTGCACCGCTACACAAACTAGGTGGTGAGGCGTGGCAAAAAGCGCGTAAGCGTGCCGCTGAAAAAGTACGTGACGTTGCTGCAGAGCTGCTGGATGTTTACGCCAAGCGTGAGCTTAAACCTGGCTATAAATTTGTTTTAGATCGCGGGCAATACGCAACCTTCAAATCTGGCTTCCCATTTGAAGAAACCGATGACCAAGCGATGGCAATCAATGCGGTGATGTCTGACATGTGCCAAGCAAAAGCCATGGACCGCTTAGTGTGTGGTGATGTTGGTTTTGGTAAAACAGAAGTCGCAATGCGCGCAGCATTCGTTTGTACGGATAACAGTAAACAAGTGGCGGTGTTAGTTCCTACTACCCTACTTGCTCAGCAACACTTCGAGAACTTCCGTGACCGTTTCGCCAACTTGCCGATTCGTGTTGAGGTTCTATCCCGATTCAAATCAGCTAAAGAGCAGAAGTTGATCATGCAAGATGTCGCCGACGGTAAGGTCGATATCTTAGTGGGTACTCACAAGCTACTTTCGAGTGATATTAAGTTTAAAGACCTTGGCTTGCTGGTTGTCGATGAAGAACACCGATTTGGTGTGCGTCAGAAAGAGAAAGTGAAAGCGATGCGTGCGGATGTCGATATTCTAACGCTTACTGCGACACCGATCCCGCGAACGCTGAACATGGCAATGAGTGGCATGCGTGACCTTTCGATCATCGCTACACCACCCGCACGACGCTTGGCAATTAAAACCTTCGTTCGCGAGAGTGATGATGCCATCGTCAGAGAAGCGGTGCTGCGTGAAATCATGCGTGGTGGCCAGGTTTACTTCCTACACAACCAAGTCGACACTATTGAGAAAACAGCAGAGTCATTGCAAAAGCTGATTCCAGAGGCGCGCGTGACTGTAGCTCATGGCCAGATGCGAGAGCGCGAACTGGAACGCATCATGAATGACTTCTACCACCAGCGCTTCAACTTACTGGTGTGTACAACCATCATTGAAACCGGTATCGACGTACCAACGGCAAATACCATCTTGATGGACAGAGCCGATAACCTTGGTTTAGCACAGCTGCACCAATTACGTGGTCGTGTAGGTCGTTCGCACCACCAAGCTTATGCTTACTTGTTAACGCCACACCCTAAAGCAATGACCAAAGATGCGATCAAGCGATTGGATGCGATTGCTTCGCTCGAAGACTTGGGCGCAGGCTTTACCTTAGCAACTCACGATTTAGAGATTCGTGGTGCGGGTGAGCTGTTAGGTGATGAACAGAGTGGTCAAATCCAGTCAGTTGGTTTCACCTTGTACATGGAGATGCTTGAACAAGCGGTTGAAGCATTGAAGGAAGGTCGAGAGCCATCGCTTGATGACCTACTGCGTGAACAAACTGAAATTGAGATGCGTTTGCCAGCACTATTACCAGATGACTACATCCCAGACATCAATACACGTTTGTCTACCTATAAGCGTATTGCGAGTGTGAGTGACTCCGACGAATTGGCAGAGTTGAAAGTCGAGCTGATTGATCGCTTCGGCCTTCTGCCTGATGCAACCAAGAACTTGTTATCAGTTTCTGAGCTAAAATTAGCCGCAGCGTCTATCAAAGCGAAGAAAATTGAAGCCCACGATAAGGGTGGATTCTTAGAATTCTACCCGGATGCTGACATAAACCCGACCTACCTTGTTAAACTGTTGCAATCTCAACCGCAAAAGTTTTCAATGGAAGGACCAACAAAGTTCAAGTTTACGATACCATTGGTCGACAGACGGAAACGAATTCAATTTGTTAGTGATTTATTGGGCGAATTCAGACAAAACTTGCTGCCTTCAGCATAAGACCCAATCCACTTGCACATATAAATTATCCAGCCGGTAGTTCGGCTGGAAGACGGAGTAAAAATGAAAAGACTGATCCCACTGCTACTATTGTTCGTCTCACTGCCAAGTTTGGCGCAGAGACAATTTGATATAGAAGTGATCATTTTTAAGCGCGCTGTTGATGCAGAGAAGGTGAACGAATCTTGGCCAAATACACAGCCTAAGATTTCACTTGAGCGTGTTGGTTCATTTCAAGATACCCAATACCGAGCAAAGAAAGGCGTTCAAATGCTTCCTTACTCGGAATATAAGTTAACGCCTCAAAAAGACAAGCTACGTAAACACGCTGGCTTTGAAGTTCTGATGCATACCGCTTGGCGTCAAGGCGACCAAGGTAAGAGCTCTGCACCTGTTTTCCACATTCAAGCAGGTAAAGATTTCTCTAAACAATTTAATGCTGATGGCTCTGAAAAAGGCGCAATCACTGCAGGCAGCGCTGATGGGTTCCAAGAAGAGACCATTGATAAGCCACTCTACGAATTAGACGGCAAGCTGCAAATCTACGTTCAGCACTACCTATACGCTGAAACGACATTAGATTTAAAAGCGCCAAGCGTTCGTGAAGTGACTCTACAAGAGCAACAAATTGAGCTAGATTCACCAGTAAGTGGCGCAGAAAGCAACGTCCAGGTGGGCAATCTAACTGAAATTTCTCCGACGGTTGAAGTCCAAGAGTTCCTTAAGAGCTACCGCATGGACCAAAAACGTCGTATGCGCAGTACAGAAACTCATTACCTTGACCACCCACTTCTTGGAATGGTGATTCAAGTTAGACGTGTAGCGCAGTAAATTACTTGCCGATTCGGCTATAATTATATAAATAATTAAATCCGCCCTCCTAGTGAGGGCGTTTTATTAAGTGCTATCTATCTTTATTCTGTACTGACTCTCTTTGCTCAGTACTTACACGTTACTTGGTACGCTCTATGAGCCCTGAATTTCAGATCAACACACAAAATCTTAGCCTTAAAATCATTGAGGCCTCAGATGCTCAAGAATTTTCTCAGCTGGTTAAGTCCTCCCCTAGCTTGCTGCCATGGGTCGACTGGTGTCATAAAGAGTTTTCTATCGTCGAGGCCGAGAAATTTATTCTGGCAACTCGCCTGAACTGGGTGAAAGCCGATGCGTTTGGCTTTGGCATCTTTGAACGAAAAAGCGATAAGTTAGTCGGTATGGTTGCCATTAATGAGCTTTACCACACCTTTAATATGGCGAGTTTAGGTTATTGGGTCGGTGATGACTTTCAAAGGAGAGGGATCGCCAAAGAAGCGATGTTCGCCCTATTTGAATTTTGTTTCGCGCAACTCAAGTTAACGCGTTTGGAGATTGTCTGCGATACCGAGAACCTACCCAGCCAAAAGTTGATCGAGAAGTGTGGCGCTGAGCGAGAAACCATTGCCCAGAATCGATTTCTGTTTAACGGTAAGCCGAAAGATGGCGTGGTTTATTCTGTGCTACCTCCAACGTCTTAACAGCAGAAATGAGTTCAACATCTGCGATAATCCATAATCGACACGATCAAAAAAGAGCTCCGAAGAGCTCTTTTTTATTATCAGCGTAATGCTCTGAGAAGGCTTACCTGATTAGTGAAGCTTTAGGTTTGGACGAAGTACACGGTTAATACGACCAACCAGCATCATCAGTGATGTTTTGATTAAGCCGTGAAGCGCCATCTGGTGCATGCGGTACAAAGAGATGTAAACCACACGAGCAATACGACCTTCGACCATCATCGAGCCTTTCGTCAGGTTACCCATCAAGCTACCTACCGTAGAGAAACGGCTAAGTGAAACTAGCGAGCCTTTGTCTTTGTAGATGTAGTCTTTCAGGTCACGACCGTTCAACTTAGCAATGATGTTGCTGAATGCACAGCTTGCCATTTGGTGAGCCGCTTGTGCACGTGGCGGAACGAATGAACCGTCTGCTTGTGTACATTGCGCCAAGTCACCGATTGCAAAGATGTTGTCATCCAGTGTTGTTTGCAGCGTGTTCTTCACAACCAACTGGTTGATACGGTTGGTTTCAAGACCACCGATATCTTTCATGAAATCTGGTGCTTTGATACCTGCTGCCCATACCATGATTTGAGCTGGGATCTTGTCACCATCTTTGGTTGTTAGGCCGTCAGAATCCGCCTGAGTCACCATCGTATTCGTACGAACGTTCACACCAAGCTTGGTTAGCTCAGAGTGTGCTGCACTTGAAATACGAGGAGGTAGAGCTGGAAGAATACGCTCACCCGCTTCAACTAGGTTTACGTTCAGCTTGCTTGAATCTAGGTCGCCGAAGCCGTAAGTACGAAGTTCTTTAACGGCGTTGTGTAGCTCTGCAGAAAGCTCTACACCAGTTGCACCAGCACCAACAATCGCGATGTCTACCGTGCCTTGACCGTTCTTAGCGTGAAGCTTTAAGAACTGATTGTTCATTTCTGTACGGAAACGGTGTGCTTGCTCTGGGCTATCAAGGAAAATACAGTTGTCACGAACGCCTGGAGTGTTGAAGTCGTTTGACGTTGAGCCTAGCGCCATCACTAGAATATCGTATTCAAGTTCACGGCTTGGCATCAGCAGTTCACCGTGCTCGTCTGTAAGCTCGCTTAGTGCAATCACTTTACGCTCACGATCGATGTCGTTCAGGCTGCCCATTTGGAAATCGAAGTAATGGTTTTTTGCGTGCGCACGGTAGCTTAATGCATCAACACCTTCATCCAGTGAGCCCGTTGCTACTTCATGAAGTAATGGTTTCCATAGGTGGCTTGCTTTACGGTCTACCAGAGTAATCTGGGCACGTTTCTTACGACCTAAAGTGCGGCCTAGCTTAGTTGCTAGTTCTAAACCACCAGCACCGCCGCCTACTACGATAATTTTTGTCACAATGACAATCCTCTACAAAATGAATAAATGGGGTTCGGCTCGATTACTCCAACCGATAAATTCTATGTATCTACTCGGCCTTGAATGCGAAGGCTGTTACAAATTGGGTTACCGCGAAAAAGAATAACGACAGCTCACCGAGTAGTTAGAGGGGTTACAAACAACAAATAATGGTTTGTTGCTTTGCTCACGTGGATATAAAAGGTGACTACCTGAGAGGCAGAACACAAATTATGGGCAAGTTTTTTCACTCGCTCTCAATTTTTTTTGATATTTGTCAAAATATTTTGCTTGGGAACATTATATATAGCAAAAAGATGACCGCAACAAAAAAATCCTTACCCTCAATGAGGATTCGCGACTAATTAGTTAACGTTTGCGCAAACTGATCTATAAATGCACAAACCGACCGATAAAACATATACAACTACTTTATCAATACCAGTCTCTAAGATTCAGATGTGAAAAAGCAGCACTCATTGAGCACTGCTTTTATAAAACATCTGGATTGATTAAGCGTTTTTGAACGCTTTCATTGCTTGAAGATGTTGAGAGATCTTTTTGAATTTATGACTCTCTTTCTCATCCCAGATTACATCATAGTAATCTTCTAGCGCGGCAGCTGTTTTGGTATTGTCGTGAATTTCATCTTCACGAGAAAGCACCACTAAACAGCGTCCTTTGTTTTTCATACGGTACTGAGCAACACATTTAGTTGCGATGTCTTCGTACTCTTCTGGACGGTCAATTCGACCTACCATGTTGTTCTCAGGGTGCAGATTAGGGTTGAACACCACCTGCTTAATCCCACATAAGAAACCAATACGCTCAGACCAAAAACCACCTAAACCTACACCACAAATAATGGGATGCGGATCATCGGATTGCTCTATCACCTTATGCACTTCTTTTAGCAGATGCTGCATATCGTGTTTTGGATGCAAAGTACTGTAGTTGATGAAACGAACGTCATCATCAATGAATTGCAACTGCAGTATTTTTTCGTGATTGCCCGGGCTTGTTGAGTCGAAGCCATGTAGATAGATAATCATTGTACCTCCCCCGTTGAATATTGGTACGTTTTGATCAATCTAACACGAAAAACAAGGTTTTAAAGGTAACAGCTGAGAAATTATATTTTTCACTTCCTAAACGTGATCCTAGCTACATAAAGTGTGACTCAGAGCCTCCGCTTCACGCAGATAACTTTCATCGCCCCAAAGCTGATGAGCAAGTAAATACCATAGCATCGCCATCATCTGGCTTCTTGGTAACCATGCTTCTACACCATCAAGCCAAGGCTGAACATCATGGATTCCTCGCAGCTGACAGTACTTCTCAACCGCTTCTGTGACTGGCGCGCCAGCAACCGCAATGGTTAATGTCAAATCGAGCCTAGGGTCTGCGAGCGCAGCGTATTCCCAATCAATAATCTTAATGCAGTCACTGTTTCTCACTAGGTTATAACCACCTAAGTCAAAATGGCACAAAGACAGGTCAACATTGGTAATACTCGGAGCCACGCGCCACTCTTGATAAATCTTAGTGCAGGCTTCGGTCTTATGAATCGCATCAAGCTGCAGCCAGTAATGGTCGACTCGCGCCGTGAAACTGAATGGTTGCAGTGGTAATCGCGCAGTATTAACCAGATGAACAGAGATCAGCGTTTTCAACAGGTCATCGAGTTCTAGATCTTCGTAAAGTGTCTCACCCGCAATCCACTCAACCAGTAACCCCTGCTCATTCACTACCATTGGGCTTGGCCCGATACCGAGTCGCTCAATGGCAGACAGCACTTGGTACTCTTCATGGCGAGAAATGAAGAACGCTTTGGTGATAGGTGTGGTTGGCCGCCAAACATACGCAGTACCATCGGCATCGACCAACTTCCAACATCGATTGGTCAAACCGCCTGTTAATGTCTGTGCTCTAACTGGAGGCTCAGAAAAGTAACCGTCAAGCGAACTCAAACTGGTATCAAGAAGCTTAGCCTCAGACCAAGAAAAAATTGCCATATTTACTCCCTATAAACGTCTTAACTGCCCTATAAACGTCTTCATTCCCTACAAAAAAGACACTGACCAAAAGCCAGTGTCTCTTCATAAACAGCACATCATGCACTGCATTGGCGTGTGACCAAGCTATACGCTGTCAAGATTAAGCGCTGCCAATACTAGACATTGTCAAATCCGGCTGCGCATAGTTGGCAAGTAAGCGAAATTAAAGGCCTAGTAGGCTCTTAGATTGTTGCTTACGGATTTCAGTCTCGTCAGCCCATTCAATCAAGCCAGACTCAAGATCCATTAGACGCATCGTCATTTTGTAGTATACGTCTTCATCGCTACCCGCTTTCTTAACGATGCTTGATAGGTTGCCGTACAGCATGTACTGAGCACCAACCATTTTACCGAATTGAATCGCTGAACTTTGGTTTACAAGCTCATCGTTGTTTTGGAAGTTCAATTGGTCACGAACAGACTCTACACGGTCCATATCAACGAAACGGAACTTACCAGAGTTCAGCATCTTAGTACTGATAGTGTCAGTGATTGACTCAGTATCGATGTGCTCACTTGTTTTGTTCTTGATTCGCTCTACAAACACGATTGGACGCTGTTCACGAGTAATGTAAGACACAGAACCAGACGCCATCATGCTATCGACCATTTCACCCGCAATCGTTTGAAGGTCAGTTGAACCGAAATCGATTGTCGTGGTTTCTACTGCTTGTGCATCACCGTAGCTTACCTTGTTTGAACAACCGCCTAAAATAACCGCTAAACCTAGTAGTGCAACGACACTCTTTTTCATTTTGTTTCCTCAACTTATCACTGAGCGGGGTTACCCACACTCTTAAATTCTTGTATTTACGAATCATGAGACCCGTTTAATCTAACTTACTGCTCTCGGAACTGGACTCTGAACTGAGTCGCTTTCGGGTTTACCGACACTTCCGACAACGAAATACTTTCAAAACCACGAACAATCGCTTGCTTCCAAGGACCTTGTTTAAGGTTGACCTCAAGCCCGGCATCGTCGTACCAGTAAAAACGATAAAGAATATGTTGATCGCCTTTATAGTTACTGTTTAAACGAACGATTCCTCGCGTATGACCGTCGACCAGATCGGTGCGAATATCTTCAACCTGTAAACGGCTGCCCAATACCTTGTCACCAAAGAAAACGTTCTGAGTCAGACTATCGACCCTTACGCCAGCTGTATTATCAGCACAACCAGCCAGAGCCATAACCGCTGCTAAGCTCACTAACCACTTTTTCATTACAGCCTCCCTAGCTGTTTATGCCACATTGTTGCATTGTTTCCTTGTCGAGAAATCCACACCAAGGTGGTCTGCCCTTCTCGAATATCAAAGTCGTACGTTTTAGCGCCCGCTTCCAACGTATATTGACCGCTATTTGCTACAAACGTACTGCTCTTAATCTCTGCAGGTAATGATTGCCAACTGCGAGTGTCTGGTTGCTCTGTCAGTGTGTTCCACACGTTGAACAGAATATTACCGACATCATCGCCTTTGGTTGCTTCTTTTCGAATGCGATCTTTCGCGACTACACGTAGCGCTTGGCGAATAACAATGCTTGTCATACGTTCCGATAGATCGTTCTGCGCCATCGCGTTTACATCAGTGATCAAATGTTCTTGTAGCGGCTGTCCGCTGATTCGCAAGGCAGAAAAACGCTCTACGTTTTGACTTGGGTAATATGGCAGCGCAAGAGAGTATATTGCCCCCTGATCGCGACTGTCATAAACAGGCAAATCCAGTCGCCAACTGTCCATAGCTTGCACAGCGCTCTGCTCTTGAAGAACAATCACTCGCCCTTCACCTGCACTAAGTTTAGAAGATTGCTTATAGCGTTTTTCTAATGTTGCTAAATCTTGTCGCATCCCTAAACGAGCGGCTGTTGCCATGGTTCTATCGATGATTTCTTGGTTATCTGGCATCACAGCCAAAGCACGACGATAGTCAACGTAGGCGCTGTTTAAATCATTTGACGCTTCATAAAGCAGACCAGACAAGAACATCAGATACGCATTCTGTACTGACTGCAGTTTCTTACCCGCATCAGGGTAATTGGCAAGGATGCTACCCACATTGGCAGACAAGCCTTGCTTCTTCGCATCGCTGGCTGCTTTGTCTAACTCAGCCTCGCGTTGCTTCTTCGCTTGTTCTTGAACTTGGTTGGCGCGACGCATTTCAATCACCGCACCTTCTAAATCGTTTTTCTTGAGGTAATTTAAACCGAGATACAGATGAAGAAAGCCCAACTCATAATCGGCTGGCACATACTCGGTAATATTGTCATTCACAGCCAACGCACCCACACTGGTTGCACTGTCTGAGATTGAGATCACGGCTTTGCGTTGCTGCTCAGTAACCGCCTGATCAGCCACTTCAAACGAAGCCTTACTCTCAGGGTATTTTTGATCCAGCAGATTAATTCTGCCTCTTTCAAAGTTATCAAGGATGTCGCCTGCCGCGTAATCTGGTAGCTCTTGCTGAGCCTCTGAATAATCTCCAGATTTAACGGCTTGGTAGATCGCTTTGTTCTGTGCGCTGTAATGGCTGAACAGGCTTCCTGCAGACATACTCGCACAACCTACGGTCAACGCCGATAACAGGGCAATGGAAGCGAATCTAAACTGTTGCTTCACTTATCGTCTCCGTGCATGTTTAAAATGCCTACTTTATTAGGGTCTGCTGACCTTTAATGGTCTCATTATCAAAACGAAACGTGTTGTAAAAAGGATCTCAAGCCAGTTGAAATCCTACTGATATAGCCTCTGCCTAAGCGATGCCGACATTCAGACAACAGATAGAACTTAAAGTTGGCATACAAACTACAAATTTTCCAACTAACTACTTGTGTTAACCCACTAATGAGCGCGTTTAAACTAGCTCATTAGCTTTCATTAACTCGTTAGCTTTTCATTAGCTCATTAATAGGGGGCCAAGTGGACGGCCACCAACCAAGTGCATGTGAATATGATAAACCTCTTGGCCACCGTGAGAGTTACAGTTCACGATAAGACGATAGCCATCTTCTGCGATGCCTTCTTCTTTTGCTAACTTACGAGCAACAGTAAACATGCGCCCCATCATCGCTTCATCTTCGACTTCAACATCGTTGGTTGTCGGAATCAGCTTGTTTGGGATGATTAGGATATGGCTTGGCGCACGAGGGTTAATATCGCGGAATGCGGTTACTAAATCGTCTTGGTATAGTAGATCTGCTGGGATTTCTTTGTTGATGATCTTAGTAAAAATGGTTTCTTCAGCCATGTTTCTCTCCGATAAAACATTTATTTTTTAATGCTTTGAGTATGCGCTATGCCGCATCAAACCACAATAAATCTGCTTTAAAGCATAATAAAAAACACCGTTCAAATCAAAGAAAACGAGCCTTAGCTCTCAAGAATGGCATGTTGGTTATAACTGAGCGTTATTTTTGACGTATGCGTCATAAAACGCGTAAGCCGAGCTCAATAGAATGCTGACAATTTTGTTAGTTTTACTTTGACCTGACATTAGGTCTGCATTTTTATTTAGGGAGAAAGCCATGAAGGGATCTGTGATCAAGCGTATGTACGCTGGTTTCGCACTGATCATCATCATGTTCGCAGTCACGATAACCATCATGATGAACAGCATGAATCAGATACACAGCAATTTTGAGAGTGTCTCAGAAACCTCATTGCCACTTGTTGCGCTTTCAAATCAAACGAGTGTTCAATTGCTTTCTGCTGATAAGTCATTCAAAGATTTCTTAACCACACAAAACGCTGAACGCATGTCTGCAATGCGTACAGAATTTGCTGCATCACAAAACTCGTTTTCAGAAGTTCTCGGTAGTTTAGAAGCGGCAAGCCAAAACAATGCTTCACTTGTTGAACGTATCGCGCAATTAAGAGCAATGGAAGAACGCTACTTCGCCGAAGCTGACGAAGCGATGAACAACTACGTCGCGATGTTCGAAGCACAAGAACAAGTACAAAAAGCGTCTCGTGACTTCCAACGCTTACATTCAGAATTAACCGTTGGTATGAAAGAGTACGTTGCCGACCAAAAAAGCATCTCTGTAAAAGTGATGGCAAAGAGCTACTTCATCAAACTGCAAGACGCAGAAGTTATTACCTCTGATGCACTTGCTAGCTCTGATGTTGCCTTCGTCCAAAAAGCCGTTAACCAAAACAAAAAGGCCGTTACTCATCTTAACTACGCTTATCGAGGTCTATCAACACAACTACCAGCACTTAAAAATGTCTTCGATGAGTCGGTTCAGAAGTTCACCAAAGACGTTGGTCAGAAAGGTGGCGTACTAGACAAACACAACAACTACCTACAAGCCAAACAAGCGTTGTACGTGAACATCGCTAACCTAGCTCTAGAAGTTGACCAAGCGATGGCTGTTTTGGACTCATTCAACGTGACCGCTGAAGAGCAACTTAACTCATCACTCGCTGACGCAAGCAGCATCTACGACAAAGGCCTATTCAACGCGATTGCCATTGGCATTGTTGTGACTGTGTTCGCTGCTGCGATTGGTTACCACATTGCACACAGCGTACGAGAGCCATTAACTCGCATCCTCGGTACATTAGAAGGTCTAACTGAAGGTGATATGACTCAGCGTATCGATATTCGCTACGACAACGAATTCAGCCGCGTGAGCCGTCACATCAACACCTTGGCTGACAACCTGCACAATATCCTTGTGAAGTTGAATGATGCTTCAGATGACTTAACTAAGACTGCAAGCGTCAACCAGAAGACGTCATCTGAAACGCAGGCTCAATTGAACAGCCAACGTGAGCAAACCGCGACTGTTGCGACCGCAATGACAGAGATGTCTCATTCTGTACAAGAAGTGGCGAACAGCGCGCAAAGCTCACTCACCATGGTTCAACAAGTAGAATCGGCTTCTGAGTCTGGTCGTCAGATCATGAACACCAACATCAGCACCATTAATCAGCTTGAAGTTCGCCTTACTGAATCAGTGGGCGCTGTAGGCGAGCTACAACAGATGAGTAGCCAGATTGGTTCAATCCTTGACGTTATTCGTGGTATTGCTGAACAGACCAACCTACTTGCACTTAATGCGGCAATCGAAGCAGCGCGTGCAGGTGAACAAGGTCGTGGTTTTGCAGTCGTTGCCGATGAAGTACGAGTGCTAGCACAGAAGACCACTCAATCAACCTCTGAAATCGAGACTATGATCAGCAATTTGCAATCAAGCTCGAAAACTGCAAGTAACGTAATTGAAAGCTGTATGAGCGATATGGACATGTCGGTTCAACAAGCTTCAAGTGCAAACAGTGCGATGGAAGAGATCCAAGCCTTGATTCTAGAGATCAGCCACATGAGTACACACATCTCTCAAGCAGCCGCTGAGCAGAGTGAAACGTCTGGTGATATTGCACGCAACATCGAAGACATCAACCACATCGCAGATAAGAGTTACCAAGCGATGTCTTCAATTGCGGAGGCAAGCCAAAACCTAACAATTTTGGCGAATCAGCAAGGTGATTTAGTACATCAATTCAAACTATAGATAAATGAAGAATCGATAGATATTTAGTGAGATTGTTGAGACTTCTTACCCAATAGTGGTGACTAATTGAGCTAGGGCAACTTTTATCAAGGGTTGCCCTTGTTTTTTATGAGCTTTGTCATTATATGATTATTAAGGCTTGCTGCTTCCCGTTTTTTCTTTCACCTTTATGAGCGAGCCGCTATTAAGGAATTTATATGGCTGTTCATGTTGGCATTATCGATCAAGACCCCATTCGCTTGCTCACCCCATTACTTGATAACCGAACGGTCAGCACTCACATCGTGTTTATCGGTGACAAAAATCAAGTCAGTATGTACAAACGTTTAGACAGCGTTTTGCACAAGCGCGACATTACGAGTGAGTTTTTCGAAATTCCGACCATCGTAAATACATCTGTCATTAAAGAATCTATCCAAACCCTTGCCGAAGATCTCAAAGCACGCGGTCAAGAAGTGAAGCTCAACGCAAGTTGTGGCCTCCGTCACCGCCTACTTTCTGTGTACGAAGTATTCCGTACTTACCACTGGCCAATCTTCGTGGTTGAACCAAATAGCGACAAGCTTTGCTGGTTGTACCCTAATGGTAAAGAAGACGCACAAGTTCAAGACCGCATCACTATCGACGACTACCTAACTGTGTTCGGTGCTCGCGGTGAATTCAGCGATGTTCAGCTGTCTCCGCAACTGGATCAGAAACTTTATGAACTGGGTGAACGTTGGGCAAGTAACGCACTCGAACTAGGCCCTGGCCTTGCAACATTGAACTACCTAGCAACGACCTGCCGTAAAGAACAAAAACTTGATGTAGGCCTATCTGAGAAGCAACAAGGCTATCGCGAGCTCAACATGCTGTTGAGCGATTTGGTTGAAGCTAAAATTGCGACTTACGACAATGGTATTTTGACCTTTGCCAACGAAGACGCACGACGCTTCTCAAACGGTGAATGGCTTGAAACCTTGGTTCACAGCACAGTTAAACAAATCCAAGATGACATGCCGACCATTCAAGACCGTTCTTTGAATGTTCAGGTATACCGTCAACTGGGTGAGCGTGAGGTTCGAAACGAGCTTGACGTAGCATCAGTAGTGAACAATAAGCTACACATCATCGAATGTAAGACCAAAGGCATGCGTGATGATGGTGATGACACCTTGTATAAACTGGAATCGCTTAGAGACCTATTAGGTGGCCTACAAGCACGTGCAATGTTAGTGAGCTTCCGCCCTCTTCGCCATAACGACATCACACGAGCTGAAGATCTTGGCCTTGCATTGATTGGCCCTGACGAATTGAAAGATCTTAAAACACACCTAACGGCATGGTTTACGGCTGCGGGTGGCAGTGAAGATCTAGAGTACTAAAAACCAATAAACTCATGAGAGCTCAATGCTCTTAAGCAGATTGTTAAAAAGGCGAATGACGATTAAGTCACTCGCCTTTTTTGTTGTCTGTTTTCTCTATTGATTACTTTGAGACGGCACAAAAAAATGGCCGCATCATTCGATGCGGCCATTTTCAAAATTTAATGTCACTTGAAGACTTAATGCTCTCTAAAACTCAGAGCACTTTAAGACTTAAAGCATTTTACGAGCGGCTTCTACAACCACTTTGATTGAACGTGCTTCTGTTACTTTTAGAGTGTCGTGATCAGGCGTCTCTTTTTGAGTACGGTTGATGATTACACCAGCAACACAACCTGCTTTCAGACCAGAACTTGCACACATAGTTAGCAGTGTTGCAGATTCCATCTCGAAGTTTAGAACGCCCATGTCTTGCCATTCTTGCATAGAGCCTTGGAAGCGCTTAACAACGCGACCAGAGAACGTGTCGTAACGCTCTTGACCTGGGTAGAACGTATCGCTTGATGCCGTTACGCCCATGTGAACTGTTGCACCTGATTCATCAACTGCCGCTTTCATTGCTGTTGCAACTTCAAAGTCAGCCACTGCTGGGAACTCCATAGGAGCAAAGTGTAGGCTAGCGCCGTCTAGACGAACAGAACCTGTAGAAACAATCATGTCACCCACGTTTACGTGAGGTTGGATAGCACCAGTCGTACCAACACGTAGGAAAGTGCGAACACCAAGTTGAGCAAGCTCTTCAACTGCGATAGAAGTCGATGGACCACCAATACCTGTTGAACATACAACAACTGGTTTGCCGTCTAGCTCTGCGCGGTAAAGCGTGTATTCACGGTGACTAGCAAGGAATACTGGGTTCTCCATCTCTTCCGCAATTTTTTGCACACGAGCAGGATCACCAGGGATGATCGCAAGAGTAGCACCGTTAAGATCTGCTTCAGTAACACCTAAGTGGAAAACAGCTTGAGACATAGTTCGCTCCTTTTGGCTTATTGGGCTTTTTACCCTTATTTAAGCTCATAGTAAATTCGTGGGGTACGAACACACTCTAACCAAGCTCACTACAAAATGAAGTGACACATGTCACATGAATGATCGCAACAATAATTCAAGTTTCACAAAAAACCGATTGGCATCACAAAAATAAGCAATCCGCACGCCTATGTTGCATACTAATGAGACAAAAAGCGCCTTTAACGTATTACCGCTAAAGGCGCTTTTATATTAAGAATGCTCTATGTCGGTGAGCTCGATTTAGTCCGCTTTAGATTTAAATCGAAGCAGACGCAATGCGTTCAATGTCACCAATGCAGTTGCACCACTATCCGCTAAAACTGCCACCCACAAACCGGTAATACCTAACAAGCTTGTCACCAAGAATACGACCTTCAAACCAAGCGCAAGGGCTACGTTTTGACGGATGTTGTTCATGGTCGCTTGCGACAGTTCAATCATCGCTGGCAGCTCAGTTAAACGGTTATGAGTCAGTGCTGAATCCGCCGTTTCCAAAGCGACATCCGTACCACCACCCATTGCGATGCCGACATTCGCCGTTTTCATTGCTGGTGCATCATTAATGCCATCACCGACCATCGCCACGTGCGACTGTTGAGATAACTCCTCAACGTAAGATACCTTGTCGCTTGGCAATAGGCTTGCCTTGTACTGCATACCAATCTTGCTACTGATCGCTGCTGCACTGCGCGGATTATCGCCGGTCAACATGATAGATTGAATACCTAATTCATTAAGTCGTTCAATCGCAAGCTTAGCGTCACTGCGTAACGTATCTTGCCAAGCAATCAGACCAATCACCGTCGTAGCTTGCTCTGTTGATTCTTCTTGATCTTTAACCTCAAGAGCAACCACAACCGTCTTGCCCTCACCTTCTAATGCTTCTACCTGAGAAACCACATCGGCACCAAGTTCGAACGTGACTTTAGACGGTGACAGAACCTGATACTTAACACCATCAACATCCCCTTCAACACCACTACCAATCAACGCTTTCTTGTTGTGTGATTCAGGAATCTCTATATTCAGGTCTTTTACTTTAGCGACAAGTGACTGCGCCAACGGGTGAGTAGAGCCAACTTCAATCGCCCCAACCACACGCAGCATCGCGTCTTGTTGCCACCCCGATAGAGGTTGAATATCCGTAACCTGAGGCTTACCTTCGGTCAGTGTGCCTGTCTTATCGAAGGCGATGGTTTGGATTTTACCAAGCTGCTCTAGCGCTGCGCCGCCTTTAATGAGCGCGCCACGTTTCGCTGCTGCTGCTAAGCCAGAGGTAATCGCTGCAGGAGTCGAGATAACCAAGGCACACGGACAAGCAATCAACAATAGCGCTAGGCCACGGTAAACCCATGTTTCCCATGGCTGCGCAAACAACAATGGTGGTGTGATGATGACCAACAGAGCCACTACCATCATTAACGGTGTGTACCAACGGCTGAACTTATCGAGGAATCGCTCTAGTGGTGCTTTACGAGACTCTGCTTCTTCAATCAGATGAAGAATGCGATCGATCGCGTTCTCACCCTGTTTTGAAGTGATGGTGATACGAACCACTTTATCGACCACCACAGCGCCAGCCATGATGCTATTGCCTTCGATGTGTTCAACAGGAACAGATTCACCGGTTAACGCACTTTCATCAAAGCTTGCCGCGTCTGTAATCAATTGGCCGTCAGCAGGTAAACGAGAGCCCGCGGCCACTTCAATCACATCACCTGGAACCAGTTCACTGACTGCTACTTCTACACGCTCGCCGTTGATGATCTTAGTCGCGTTTTCTGGTACCAATGCCATTAGCGCTTGAACGCCACTTCTTGCTCTTGATGAAGCAAACGCTTCTAAGCGCTCACCAATCAAGAACAACAATAGAACCATCGCTGCTTCCGCAGTTTCGCCAAGGTACAAAGCACCCAGCGCGGCAACACTCATTAAGGTTTCAATAGCAAACGGTGTACCTGAACGCGCCAGCTGAACCGCTTTCTTCGCCACCGGATATAAACCAAGCAGACAAGTTACCGTAAACAAGCCTTCACTTAATTGAGGTGAGGTGATTTTTACAAGCGCCGCAAACAGCATTGCCGCTGCAATCGCGATAATCTGTAAATTAGGTTGGATATAAGCTTGCCAAAAAGTCTCAGGTTGTTGTTTTTCTTTCTTTGAACCGACTTCCGTAAGAGGGAAACCCGTTTTGATAGAGACCTGTTCAATGGTGTCAGCAAGGCTTTCATTATCGAATTTCACAACCAGCTTTTCGGTAGCAAAGAGAACCTTCGCTTGAATAACACCGTCAATATTGCTGATCGCGTTTTCTATTTTTCTTGCACAAGCTGGGCAGTCCATTCCGGCAACCAGCCAACTTTTCGAAAATTTGGCATCGAGAGATAAAGTTGAGGACTGACTGTCTTCTTCTCCACTATCCGACGAACTACAACAATCATCTCCAGACGATGACGAAGCAGCAGAAGAGCTACAACAACCAGATGAAGTACCTGCTGCTGTGATGCTTGAAATTTTAGGGCTAGAGCAACTTGCTCCTGCCGCTTGAGGTTGAACGTCCACTTTTGCTGAGCGGCACGCTGCATGTTTTGCGCACATAATGTATCTCCTTAATACTCAAAAGCCTTGAGGTTGTTGCTAACTTACGAGCAACAGAACCTTAAGTTCATCAAAAGTATAAACCTTGGAGGCTACTCCAAGGTCAAGAAGAAGTTTTCAAGAAAACAAAAATATTATGCCAGCGCCGATGGCTTACTGAGATTTAAGCTCCGCACACTCTTCACGGTTAGCGGATACATCATCAATAAGAACCGCATCGTGTGAACAGAATGGCTGAGTGTTCAAGCTGACAATCGACACATCATCTTCCACTGGATCAACTTGAGATCCTTGCATCAGTTCAGCGATATGATGTCGAAGCACCAAGATACCTAAAATTCCGAACAAAACATTACCCAAAGCTTGACCATAGAGAACACCCAAAGCGCCATACCATTGCGAACCTAGATATACGAACGGCAGAGTACCTAACGTCGCTTTACCCAAATTCAATGCTGTCGAGTAAAGCGGTTTACCTAGGTTGTTGAAAGACGTGTTGGCAACAAATAGTGCACCGTTAAAGGTGAAGGTTAACGCCACATAGGTACAGAAAGCCGCCACAATGATTGCTGCATCACCTTGTAAGCTAAAGCCTTGAATGACATAACCTTGAACGAAGTACAACAGAATACAAACAGCGATGGTGTATGCCGTAGTAACCAGCAATGAGTTATTGAGTGTTTCTTTTACTCGGTCCATGCGTTCAGCACCAAAGTTCTGACCAATGATTGGCCCCACAGCGCCAGACAAGGCAAAGATAACCGCAAAACAAACTGGCGTCAGACGACCTATCACGGCAAAGCCCGCGACAAAATCCTCACCATATTGTGCGATACCCGTTGTTACAATCGCATTACCGATAGGCGTTGCGGTATTGGTGATAATCGCAGGCAGCGCAATCGCCAATATTGGTCGAATATTAATGCGCCATTGCACAAAAGAAGGCGGAGCTACCAGCTGATGGCTGCGAATAAGAGGATAAAGCGAAAAGAATAGCACCGAGAAACGAGCGACAACCGAAGCGATAGCCGCCCCTTCGATGTTCCAACCAAAACCAAAAATAAACAGAGGATCGAGAATCGCGTTAACAATGCCGCCAGACAAAGTTGCCCACATCGAACGCTTAGCATCACCTGCCGCTCTTAAGCCCGCACCCGCTGCCATCGCTAACGCCAAAAATGGACCACTAGGTAGCAAAATCTGTAGGTAAGCTTGAGCGCGTTCGGCTGCAATGCCTTTGGCGCCTATCGCGGCTAGCAGCTCTGGAATATAAGCGAACATGATTGCAGTTATGGTTGAACTGATAACAAACGCAGTCAGCATGATACTGGTGCTTAGGTTTCGAGCGTGCTCTTGATTCTTGGAGCCGATGGCTTTGGACACTAATGCGCCCATGGCAATGGAAGTACCGATAGAAACGGAGGTAGAAAAGAAAGTCAGCGTACCTGCAAATCCTACCGCAGCAGCCAATTCAACCTGTCCGAGCATACTGATAAACAGCATGTCGAGCAGATCGACCACAAATAACGCCATCAAACCGACAGAGCCAGCCCCCGACATCACCAATATGTGGCGCATCGTTGAACCTTCAACAAACTTTGCCGTTTGATTTGACATGAAACCTCCAAAAGTTGGAATACCCAAGAGCTAAAGCCTAATCAGCTGTTCAACTGTTCAACTGTTCAACTGGCTAGGGATCCACAAAGAGAGGATCGACCAAGAAAAGCGCTATACGGAAAAAAGGCGCTAGTGCGCCTTTTTTCAATTGAGAGTATTGAGAAAAATAATCGTTCTTAACACGCTACTATACCTGATGTTTGAAGCATTCTTCCAAGTTCTTGCCAATTGCTCTCAAAACATCAGTTCTGGTGATAATACCCACCAGTTTTCGATTATCGATCACAGGGTATGCTTTAGGTTTTCCAACCTGCATCATGTCCGCCAATTCAATAATGGATAAGTCAGGTGACACCGACAGCACTTCTTGATACATACAGTCACCCACAAGGTGTGTGTCTTGGCAGAAGTAACTGACCTTCACAAGTTTCTCGAGTAAATCCTGCTCTGAAAGGAAGCCAATCACTTGTTCGTTATCATCGATTACGGGCCCACCCATATGGTGGCTACGCATCACTTTGTCTAACGCTAGACTTAACGGCATATCAGGAGTAAATGTCACAACCTGCTGCGTCATGTAATCTTTCACTTTAATAGAATGCATTGCGTTCTCCCTAAATACTTTGCGTCATATATTTTCTATCTTGTTAAGTTAATTGTTGTCTAAAATCTTGATTTTACTAAATGGATTTCAACAATTTTATTGATAGGCAAAACCTAACAAGACAAAAAAGTGAGACAAACAAAGGGTTGAGCACGTTTCCGAACGCCAGAAAAAAGAAAAAAAAGAGCCCTTACAAAGCCTTACTTTCCCTTGCTTAACCTTACTTAGCCGAGCTAGCCTGCGTAAATAAACCCTGTAATCTTCACCTCACTAATAATTAGAAATCCCGTTTTAGGAAGTTTATGCAACACGACAACAACATGTACGCGTATATTTACGCAGGTAACGACGGCACAGAAAACACACTCATCGCCACTATCGATAATCAAGAAAAACCGCTGATATCAAGCTGCGTTGATGAGATAAAACGCATGTCATGCTTAGCCATTGATTTAGCAGCAAAACACGACCTAAAAGTGAAGCTGGTGAAATATCAAAGAGAACAAGAGATCGACTTCGGCCTATTCGTTAAATAGTGAATCCGACACTGATTTGGTTAATCTCTAACTGGCAGCCATAGTAGCATTAGCAAGCGCAATAGCCGTGAATGGCTGCCGAATTCGACCTGACAAGCCTAACGGGTAAAGGCTATAATGATCAGACGGCGCCCTTGCCGATTTTCATTGTCCAAATACGGTTTACTATGTCTTCGCTTCGTTCACCTCAAACCGCTCTATCTCACTTTATCCCTAAGCTAAAAAGCTACTTTAGCGAATTGTTAGATTTCCAATCGCGCGTTTGGGTGGTTCATATCTTTGAAGACTCCATCACCGATCAGTCCTTTGTGATAAATGAAGATGGCTTTAAAGAGCCGTTAGAGTGGATGAAGAAACGAGCCTATCAAACAGCAATGCTTGAACGAGTTGAGAAGATGAAAATTTCACAAGTGATTGAGATTCAATTCGAAGACAAGATGCATCGATTGATGCGAGTGAAGTAGCTCTATTGTTTGGGCATTCACGAAAGGCCCTTGCTAGAAATTAAGCATAAAAAAGGCCAGCGCTCGCTGACCTTCTCTCATTGGTTAAACCATCATCTAACGCGCACAATACTCATGCCACAGACGCACCGCTTTCTGGTATGCCTCAGTTTTATCGTGCGTTTCTGCGAATAAAATCGCAGTCATACTGTCCACAACACTGTTCGCCATCAGCTCCATCTCATCTTCCGGTGTACCCAGTACACATTCAGAAGGCATAGGCAGTTCAACATTCATCGTGCCTTCCCAGTAGAAAGATTC
The DNA here is from genome assembly GCF_041467155.1 of Vibrio sp. 10N.247.310.23. Classification (NCBI taxonomy): domain Bacteria; kingdom Pseudomonadati; phylum Pseudomonadota; class Gammaproteobacteria; order Vibrionales; family Vibrionaceae; genus Vibrio; species Vibrio sp. 10N.247.310.23. The sequence continues at coordinate 109,643 of NZ_JBFSTZ010000012.1, forward strand.
CACCTTCTCAGGAGAACTCATCCAGACCGTTTGACTCACTTTAGGGTTGTATTCTGATTCGCCATTCATGCCTTTAAATGAAATCACCGAGTGGGATTTATTACCAATGACATGCTCAACTTCGGCATGAAGTTGTGGAAAGCCAGGATGGAAACTGCCACGCAGACCTAAACGGCCACCACCAGGATTCAATGCTCGAACTACCGTGTTAATTGGTGTTCTCAAACCGTAGCGGTGTTTCCAACCAATCATGGTTTGTGCTTCGGGCGCAAAGTTAGCTAGCGGTAAATAAGCAATGCCGTCTTGTTCAAGAATCGACTTAGCATGTTCAGGGCTCTCAGCACTTTGCACACCGACATCTTGCAAATGGCTTTCAACGTGCGTCCTACCGCTCGGCTTATCCATATAGCCATGCATTAACACTTTATAGCCATTGTCAGCTAAGATTTTTGCCGCCAACAAGTTCCAAGGCTTGCCACTGGCGTTATCGTTACGCTTACCTGCATAACACGGCCAATCAATATCAGCGCCTAAATCTGGCACTCGAGATTGAAACGCTTTTACAAAGCCAGCGATCTCTTCATTGGTTTCATTCTGCACACGAATCAACATCAGTAGCATAGCCATTTGGTCGTCACCGACTTCTCCGCTTAAATACTCATCCATGATGCGGTAGGCTTGTTCGAACGATAAAGGCTTACGCCCTCTTTCTCCTCGTCCAACTGTACGAATACACTCTAAAATACTACTCATTGATTGTTTATTCTCTTCCGTTGATATCAATAAAATTCGAATACACTTTCGATTCTATGATACCCACCGTGCATTGCAAAGCGATTCAGTTGCTCTCGACCGAATTACCAATACGCGGATTGGTGTTCTAAAAGTAAACTTACTGGTGTAAAATTAGCGTATGTAATGCTAACCGCGACATATTGAGTAGTATCCCGATGACTGTAAAAAAAACGCTGAGCCAAAGAAAACGTGAATCGATCGTTGCCGCTGCTATCGCAGAGTTTACTGAGCATGGCTACAAGGCCACCAGCATGGATAAAATATCGAGTCGCGCAGAAGTATCAAAGCGCACCGTATACAATCACTTTGCCAGCAAAGAACTGCTTTTAGATGAGATTCTAGACAGCATTTGGAGCAAAACTCTGGCCGCAACGCATTTCCCTTATCAAGCAGAACTGCCACTTGAAGAACAGCTTTCGTCGATAGCCAATCAAGAACTTGAGTTACTTGAGTCTGAAGGCTTCATCGACCTGTCACGCGTGTTGTTCTCAGAGTATTTCCATAACGCCGAACTGGCGCATCAAGCGATGGAAAAATATTCCCAAGCAGAAAGTGGACTTACAACCTGGATTAAAGCCGCGTTGGCAGACGGTCGTTTAGTAGAACTAGACCCACAATTCGCCTCCACGCAGTTCATTGGTCTGCTTAAGTCTTTTGCGTTTTGGCCGCAAATCATTGGTCATGTGCCGTCACCGGATGCTGCGCACAAACAAGTGATCATTACTTCAAGTGTCGAGATGTTCCTTAAACAATATCAGGCGTGATTTTGGTGGTTGATGAGAATTCAACCACAATAAAACCATCACTAGTATCTGCTGTTGTTTTCCCTATACTGCAACCCACTTTCGTCATTACGACTCAGTAAAACTTCAACTTTAGGTAACCCTATGATTACTTTCACCACCAACTTTGGCGATATCGAGATTGAACTGAACCTTGAAAAAGCGCCAGTAACGTCGAAAAACTTCCTTAAATACTGCCAAGACGGTTTCTACGAAGGCACGACATTTCACCGTGTTATTGAAGGTTTCATGATTCAAGGTGGTGGTCACACTATCGACATGACAGAAAAACCAACTCGCGCCCCAATCGTCAACGAAGCAAACCGTGGTTTGAAGAATGTGATTGGTTCTGTGGCAATGGCTCGGACTGATGCACCACATTCTGCAACGGCGCAGTTCTTCATCAACCTTGATGACAACGATTTCCTAGATCACACCTCAACAACCAATGCTGGCTGGGGTTACGCGGTATTCGGTAAGGTTTCAGCAGGTATGGATGTGGTAAACAAAATTGCGAAAGCACCAACAACCATTCGCTGGGGACACGAAGATGTGCCTTGCGAAGATATTGTGATTACAAAAGTCACTATTCGCGACTAATTCATTCACGTCCTTTCCCGCCCCTAGTGCATTCGAATTGATGGCATAAAGAAAAGAAGGCTGTGCGATAGGACTATGGTGGTAAGGGTTCGACTTTACCACCTGTATTTAAAGCTCGTTGTTAGAATAGTTACCAGCGAGAACGATAAGTACGGTGACACCCTTTGCACGTCTTATTCGCAGAATTTAACCCTTGCTCTGCACTCGACAAGTCTTGTTCAACACTCGCCTGATAAGGCTCAGAAAAGCACTTGAAGAACAACTCGTTCCTATCCCCGTTCGTTTAAACAAAGAGTTGATGAACGAGTTAGATGCTGAAGAGCAACAACAAATGCTCAAGCTACTTCAGAAAGTAGTCGCGGCAATCTGATCTTACCGCGTTCACTGCTTAGCAAGCTTAGTGCTTAGAAATTATTACACTCTGAACGTGTATTGAAAAACAACCCACACTCGGCCTTGCGCCGAGTGTTTTATTTTCGTCTCGACCATTTGATATAGCAAAATAGTGAAGCAATGATCACCGCCCCACCGAGCAGCTTCTGCATCTCTACACTTTCGCCAAGCACACTCACACTTAACAGCAGCGTCCACACAGGCTCAAGAATCATGATCAATGCCGCCACTTCCATGTTCACGGAGTGCTGACCGACCGTTTGTAGCAAGTAACGAATAGACGTTGCGATCACCGCAGAGACAATAAACCAGAAGACTAAGGTTTTGGTGATTTCGAACTCCGGCTGAGCTGTCATAGAAGCAAAGGCTAAACCACTCACACCCACCACAAACAGTTGCACACAGATTGATGCGATAGGCTTGATATTGGTAATCACACGCTTGTTCATCACAAAGTGAACAGACAACAACATCGATGCTAGTAAGAAATAAATCTGACTCTGCTCAACATGCCAGCCGTTACCCAAAGTCAGCAACAGCATGCCAATAATCGCGATCGGGAAAGACATCCAAAACGCGCGATTAGGCTTAACTCGAAACAAAATCCAAGACACAAACGGTGCAATGATCATGGCTAAGCTCATGATGAATGCCCCTTCCGACAAGCTTTCAGTCACCGAAACTGCAAACACCCATACCTGCAATGAGGCAGACAACAACAAACCCACGCCGCAAAGAGACAGAATCTGCTTAAACGAAAGCTTACGAATATGGTGAATACAAAATGGCAGAAGAATAAGACTCGCGACGAGGAATCGCACACCAATGAACACTGGCCCAGGCATTTCTAATACCACCAGCTTAGATGCAATCCATCCCACCCCAGCTAGCAGGGTGGCAAATAGAAGGTAAAGCTCTCCGCGCATCGCTTTCACGTTCATCATTTTACTTAGTCCAATAACAAAAAAAGCAACCCGACTCTGCAAGGTTGCTTTTTATAAACATTCAACAGGATCGAGATACTATCTCAATACTCTGCTTCAGGCAGCTGTTTTTAGCCTGCGTATTCTGGGTAATCCGTTAAACCTTTTTCAGCACCACCGAACAATGTGTTTGGATCGTGCGCTGCAAGTGGGTAACCATTTTGAATACGAGCTGGTAAATCTGGGTTCGCAACGAATGGACGACCAAAACCAACCATGTCAGTTACGCCTTCAGCAACGGCTTTTTCGCCACGCTCGCTATCGTATTTACCCGCATAAATAAGGACACCCTCGTAGGCTTCACGAACTGCTGCTTTAAATGCTTTTGGCGTTTCAGGTGCATCGTCCCAATCAACTTCTGCAATGTGTAGGTAAACAATTTTGTATAGGTTAAGTAGTGCTGCCGCCGCTGTGTAAGTCTCTACTGGTGTAGCGTCAACCGTACCATTCAACGATGTGAACGGAGCAAGGCGTACACCAACACGGTCAGCACCAATCGCTTCAACCATAGCTTCAACCACTTCGCCTAGGAAACGTAAACGGTTTTCAATTGAACCACCGTATTCGTCAGTGCGGTTGTTTGCTTCAGAATCGATGAATTGGTTGATTAAGTAACCATTCGCTGCGTGAAGTTCGATACCATCAAAGCCTGCTTCAACCGCATTCAAAGCCGCTTGGCGATACTGTTCAACCACCTCTTTGATGTCTTGTTTCGTCATTTCACGAGGTTCAACCACATCAACAAAGCCCGGTTCATCAGTACCGTTATCGATGAATACCTTTACGTTTTGTGCTTTAAGTGCAGAAGACGAGATTGGCTGTTCACCACCAATGTTGTCTGGGTGTGTTACACGGCCTACATGCCAAAGTTGAGCGAAGATAACGCCCTCTTTTTCATGTACGGCATCAGTCACTTTTTTCCAACCAGCGATCTGCTCATCAGAATAGATACCCGGAGTCCAAGCATAGCCTTGACCCATAGGTGAAATTTGTGTGCCTTCAGCAATAATCAAACCTGCAGAAGCACGCTGAGCGTAGTAAGCCGCCATCATATCGTTTGCTGAATTACCAGGTTGCGTTGCGCGAGAACGCGTCATCGGTGGCATAACAATACGGTTTTTAAGCTCGATATTACCAAGTTGAATTGGTTGAAATAGTGCGTTTGTCATTGTTATATCCTCGATTAACCTAGTTGAATCAGTTCGATTTGGTAGCCGTCTGGGTCAGTAATAAAAGCGATATGAGTTGAGCCGCCTTTCACTGGACCCGCTTCGCGAGTGACGTTGCCACCTAGCGATTTGATTTTGTCACATGCTGCGTAAATATCTTCTACACCCAATGCCAGATGACCAAACGCGCTGCCCATCTCGTACTCATTCGTATCCCAGTTGTACGTTAGCTCGATAGTCGTGCCGCCTTGCTCATAGCCAACAAAAACCAATGTGTAGCGGTACTCTTTGTTTTCGTGGCGTTCAAGTTCCTTCATTCCCAATACCTTGGTGTAGAACTCGATAGACTTGTCTAAATCAGTAACTCGGATCATTGTGTGTAGGAATTTCATATTTCGCCCTTTTTAGCCCAGCAACCTGAGCCGATATAATCGTGAGTGGAGGTTACCCACTTCTTTGTTAGGGTTAATATACGAGCTGACAGCAAATAAATGAAATTATCATAAATTCTCATTGTGATAATTTTTTATTATAACTCACTTAATACAAGTGATTTGTTAAGAAGATATTTGGCAAACAAAAGATAGGGCGACGATCAGAAAGCGGAGCGCCAACTGTTTAGTGATTTAGACATGTCATTAGTCGTATTGATGATCTGCTCTCTCAACCACTTATGTGCCGGATCGGTGTTCTGTTTTTTCAACCAAATGAGGTAATGAGAGATAGGCTGATAATCGAAAGGCGGTTTGAACAACTGTAACCCAAGACGTTCCTGATACTGGTTCGCCATAGAAAGCGGCACAACAGTGATGTAATCAGTCTGGCTACACAGCATTAGGTTACTGGCCATAGAGCTGCCGTGAATTACAATTTTACGCGAGGACAAGTCTAACGAAGTGTAGTGAGTCAAACTTCTTACTTGGCGACGTGTTCTGGCTAAAACCGCATGTTGCTCACTGAGATATTGCGCCTCGGTGATCTCACCTTTGATCCTAGGGTGCCCATTTCGGCAAACAATCACAAACTCACTGTCGTAGAGCTTTTCGCTCATCATGCTTGAATGCTCAGGCAACACAATGTCGATCATCAAATCAAACTTCTGAGTTAATAGATCCTCATGGACTTGATCATCACTATCTGGTTGGTCATACACCTCAAGAGATAAGCCTTGGTTAGATAACTGAGAAAATCGATCGAGCAACATCCACTTTAAATGTTCGGGAACCGAAGCCACAAACCTGCGCTCTGTACTCGCTTCATCAAACCCAGCCATACCTTGAAACACGCCGTTGAGCTCGTGTATTGGCGCTTTGATTTGCTCATACAAGCTTTGCGAGTAAGCAGTAGGCACAACCCCTCGCCCACTGCGCACAAACAACTCTTGGCCAATTTCATTTTTCAGTCGGCCGAGCGCAGTGCTGATCGTCGATTGATTGGTATTCAAATGATCGGCAGCCTTACTCAAACTGCCCTGCTCCATCACCGCTGAAAACACAGCCAATAAGTTAAAATTCGGAATGTCATTACTCATGATTCAGTGCTCATTTGGCGATAGATTTAATTATCTTATCGTAAAAGCGATAGAATGAAACAACGGATGCTCATTGAGAAAACAAAACTGAGAAGGAAGCATCATATGGTAAAGAGCAAAAATGTCAGAACAACTCACTCTTTCGAATAGCTGCCACATTCGCCAGATTGGAATCTAAATCTCTTCGCTGTGCCAGTAACGCTTAATCCACCCAAACTCACCCTAGACTGGTCGGAGTATTCAATATTTCCGTCCTGCCTTATTGATACTTTTATAGCCACTTCTATGATCCAGGCTAATTAAATAGACATATTTTATAAGCCGAGTTTGAGCCTGTTCAAATAAACCCACCTCACGTTTAAGCAACCACTCAATTCATCGTAATTACGATAATTCAATATCGCAATAATGCGTAGATAGCACCAGTTACACTTCCTATTATTTCGCCAACAAATCAATTCTTAACCTAAACAGAAAACCTAAAAATGTGTAGATGATGGTGTTGCACACATCACGGAAGACGGCCTTAAAACCCAATGCAGCAAACGAACCTATCAATGGTAGACGTTACTTAAGAATGATTTCGCCAGGTGTTTTTAACACTCTATTCGCGAGAATGCGTTGTCTACGTGGTCAAAGCGATTTTTAATTGTCATCTAGTACTTTTGACTCAGTAGGTCTATACGGTTACGTGAGTTCAACACCTCTTTCAGATGTCTTCTAAAAGTCTTGTACCAAGGCTGCACTTTCTCTCTCCTTATTTAGGTTGAGATATGAACTTTATAAAAATCGTTTTCCAGAAAATCTGGGCCATTGTGATGGTCTTGGTCAAATTCTGTCTGTTTATGGCAGTGATGTTTGCGGGAGCATGGGCTCTTGCACCATTAGGCACAATCCATTCTAAAGACATCGACATGTCTCAATTCAACAATCATCCCAATGAAATGATGATGAACTTCTTCCAGATGGAGTCCTTCTCTGGTTACTTGTTCTCAGTGACCATTGCTGTGGTTTTAGCCGGTGTTTACGGCATGTGGCAGTTGCATGAACTGGGTGTGCATAAAGCAAAAGAGCACAAAAGCGCTCACGTTCAAATCGTGTTTGCACTGTCACTTTGCGGACTCTTCATCAGCAAAACATTCTGGGTTATTGCATTAGTTATCGCGTTGGCGAACTGGAAGCATATTGGTCAATCACTGAGTGATGTTATTCGCCGTGGTGTTCAGCCTAAACAAGACGCGACCAATACAGAGACAGCCGCAGTCCACGTATCACCTGAACAACCGGTAACAGAGCCGTCTTCAGTAGAGCAATCTTCAAAAGAACAGGCTTCAGAAGAAAAGACTCCAACAACACCATCCGCTACAGAAAAAGAGGTCGCATAATGAAAGAGATGATGATTCCATACATCCTAATTGTATGGTCACTGTTTGCGACAGGCGCACTTAAGAAGAACTTCAAGAACTACACATGGGCTGCCATTGGCGGCGTAACGATTCTTGCGGTATTAGCGGTTATCTCTCGCTTGTGGGCACCCGTTGATCTAACCAACTCAACCACAGTGAAAGCACCACACGCGGTAATGTCACCGATCTTTGGCCAGCAGATCGACCAAGTGCTTGTTGAACACAACCAAATGGTTAAAGAAGGCGACGTAATTTACACACTCGTCGACATTGACTCAGCCGCAGACAAAGCAAAGATCGAATCTTCAATTGTTCAGAAAGAAGAAGAGATCAAGCAAATGAATCGCGACTTAGAGCGTGCTGAAACGTCACCTGAAATTTTCAATATGCGTGACGTAGAAAAGTACGACTCTGATCTTCGAGTGCTGCATGCTGAACTGGTGTCGTTAAAAGCCGATTTACAAAAAGTAAATTGGGCGCAAGAGAAAAAGACCATTAGAGCTGAGTTTGATGGTCAGGTATCGATAGTGAATATTGCTGAAGGTTCTGTCATGGGTAACATGCACCTCTACAACACCAGCAAAAAGTTTCTTGAGATGCGTATTTCAGACCAAACTTATGGCTATGTTCAAGTAGGAGACTTCGCTGAGTTCTTCGTTGATGCATACCCAGGCCACGTGTTCCGAGCAAAAGTACACAGCTTTAATGCCGGTACCGGTGAGTCGAGTATTTCTCCACTTCAGGGGCCACAAAGCGTCGGTCAACACGTGGTAAGAAACGGCAATGGTTTAGGTCGTACTATCGTACTTGAGATCATTGAACCAGAAGGTTACAACATCCCTATTGGTTCAACTGGCGCGGCTTGGATCTCGGCAGAGAAACCACATCCGTTCTGGGGCTTCATTGATGTAATCGGCGCAGCAACAGTTCGCCTACAATCTTACAAGTCATACCTAGGTGCTTGGTAAACGATTAAGCTCTTGGTAAACGATTAGCTCTTGATAAGCAATTAAGTATTCAATGATTTGGCTGTTATTCACTCGTATCACAGCCACTCATGAACTAGCGACTAATTGTAAAACAAATGCCCTGAATTTCAGGGCATTTTTGTATCTGTTGCAAGCTCATTTACTAATTGATTTAGATCAAAATTAATCGCCAATACAATCGTTTATCAAACAAATCATCGAAAAAACGATAGATTGAAATATTATTAGCGCGTAGATAGCGACCTCCCCCACCTCTATCATTTGGCTCAAGAAATCCAATTCCTGTATCCAAATATAAGGTCACTACCATGACTAATACATTCAAAAAAATGGCGCTTCCTGTTGCTATTGCGAGCACTCTACTTGCTTCTGGTTTTGCATCTGCAACGCCAACTGTAGAAGCGACATCGAAAGTCGGCCAAGAACTTCAAACAGCAAATGCTGCGCAATACCAAAACATTGACCTTGATGCTCGCTACAAGAGTGAGGTTCTATTCGAACACAAGTCAAACATGTTCTGGGGCAAAGGCGAGCGCATCCAAGTTGTATCGAAAACGGGCGACTCTCTGGCTTACACAGAAGAATCTGATCACGTTCATCCAATCCTCACCAAGCACGGTCGTAAAATGGACCAAGCAATCATCAAAGTGGATGACAATATTTATCTTGGTTACGGCTTCGGTCTAGACACTCCTGTCATGATCGAAGGTACGGACGGCATCATCATTGTTGATCCAGGCGAGTCGGTAGAAATGGCTCAATCGGTTAAAGAACAGTTCCGTCAAATCACCGACAAGCCAGTTAAAGCCATCATCTATTCTCACAACCACATCGACCACATCTCTGGTGTGCGTGCATGGGTGACTGATGAAGAAGTAGCATCAGGCGAAGTAAAAATCATCGCTGAAGAAGGCCTAACCGCAGCAGTGGCTAACTGGTCTTCAAACCTAGGTACTCTATTTGGTCACCGTACTTCTTACACAGGTGCTAAGCACGTAGAAGAAGGTGAGCACGGCACAGTAAACGACGGCCTTGGTCCACGTTTCATGCAAGGTGCTATCTCGTTCATTGAACCAAACCTGCTTGTACCAAGCCAAAGCCACATCGAAATCGAAATTGCTGGCGTTAAGATGCACATCGAGAACGTGCCATCTGAAACTAAAGATGAGTTAGTGGTTTACTTCCCAGAGCAAAAAATCCTGCACGCGGCTGAAGTACTTCAAGGCGAAAACTTCCCGAACCTACACACAATTCGCGGTACGAAATTCCGTGATCCAAGCATGTGGTTCAAGGGCATCGACGTAATGCGTAAGTTCGACACTGAGATCATGATTAACTCTCACGGTCGTCCTGTTGAAGGTAAAGAAGCAGTAGCTGACGTACTAACGGCTTACCGTGATGCGATTCAATACACTCATGATCAAACTATCCGTTACATGAACAAAGGTATGACGCCAGACGAGCTAGTTGAAGTAGTTAAACTTCCTAAGCACCTTGCAGAACACCCTTGGTTAGGTGAACACTACGGTACTGTTGCACACGCCGTGCGTCAGATTTACGTAGGTTACAACGGTTTCTTCGAAGCGGATCCATGGCAGCTAGAGCCAATGGCTTACGAGCAACGCGCTAAAGCATTCGTAGAGATCATGGGCGGTCGTGACAACATCCTTACGACTGCACAAGCAGCAATTAAGGCTGAGAACTACACATTTGCAGCAGAAATTCTTTCTTACCCAATCACGGTAAACAAGCAAGATATGGAAGCTCGTGAGATGAAAGCACAAGCTTACAAAGCATGGGCTGCAGACCAAGTGAACATCAACTGGCGTAACTGGGCGCTCAACGCGGCGGCTGAACTAGAGAACAAACGTGACTTCTCTAACATGATCAGCTTCGCTTCTGTTGACGTTCTTACTGCACTACCAAGCAAGCAGATCTTCGACATGATGACTTCAACGCTTATCGCAGAAAACTCGTTAGACGTGAACATGATGCTAACGTACAACTTCTCTGATACGAACGAAGCATTCACTATCGAAATTCGCAACGGTATTGCTCAGTTACACGAAGAAGCAGTGAAAGGCGCAGACGTTCAAATCGACACCACTCGTGCAGTATTGAACCAAATCTTGATTGCAGGTCCAAACGCTCAACAAGTGATTGGTACCAACCTACAGTCTGGTGCATTCACGTTCTCGAATGGCGACATCAAAGGCTTCGGTCAATTCATGAGCTACTTCGATAAGGCAATGACTCCAGAAGAGATCATGCTCATCGTTCGCTAATAGCGAGCTCGAACGGTCGCTCTTTGGCGATAGATCTTCGACGATGGCTCTTTGACGATAGCTACTTAGCAAACAATCTCGCTAAATAGCTATCAATCGATTCGCTGACCGTTACATGGACGACAAACAAATACAGGGACCCTTTGTGGTCCCTTTTTTATCGTCAGGTTTGGCTGCTGCCGTCAGATTCTTAATCCTTTTACAGGTTTCGATAACCATTATGTTAAAACGATTTGCTTTGATTCTTTCACTCACCTCTTCACTCACGTTTGCCTGTGGCCTTCACCAAGATACCGGGTTTAGTTTGGTGACAGAGCCCGGTTCACTAGAGGTGTTTGGCAACGTAATCACAGCCAGACAAGACAATGAATTCAACAACCTCAATAAGCCAGATCACTTTCGACTCTTTGCCATCAAAGCTGCGCTTTCAAAACCCCACCCAAGCAAAATTGAGTTCAATTTATTCGAAGAAATTAAAGGTCATTACAGCCAAGTGAAGTTTGAGAAAGGTGTCGATGTGTCAGGCAGAGATACTTTGCCTACCGAGGAAGATCTCTTACTGATTACGGAACTCGATGTGTTCGATGCGCTAGCAACTGGCACCATCTCTTGGGATCACGCGACACTAAACGGCTTAGTGATCATCAATGGCCCACAAGATAAACGAGAGCAGCTTGAAGATTGGCTTAGTGATATTTTTGAAGGGTAATAGCTTAAAGCGGGACAGATAAAAAGTCGTCAAACCCTCGGACTTCAGAACATTGAGGGTTCAACGACAAACTTAAATCAAAAAAGCGTAGGCAACGGAATCAACTCCAGCCCCAGTACACCACTGATGCTCATTACCACCAGCAGAGAGACCTTGAAGACGGTCTTTGACCACTGGATGTAGTTGAGGCAATCAACTTTGCGAAATGTCACTTTGGTCCACATAAAGCAAACCGCCGCCGACACCGCGAGGTATTCATAACCTGCTTCCCCGAGTAGGAACAGCGCCAATGATACTGCACCAAACGCCACTACATAGGCTTTCATGTGTTGATGCGCTTTGTCGACGCCCTCTTTCACCGGTAACACAGGAATGCCTGCATCTCGATAATCTTGAAGGCGGAACATCGCGATCGCGTACGAGTGTGGCATTTGCCATAAGCAGAACATCACAAACAACAATACCGCTTCAAGGCTGATGTAATTCGTCACCGCCAAATAACCCACCAATGGCGGAACGGCTCCCGAAATACTGCCGACTAAAGTGCCATAAACCGATGTACGCTTGTACCACATGGTGTAGAAAAAGACGTAAAACACATAGCCAAGCAACACCATGACCGCAGAGATCGGATTAGCGAACTGGAACAGAAGCGCTGTGCCTGAGAGTAGTAAAACCAAGGCATAAACGAACGCGACGTCTGTATTGATGTTGCCCTGAACCAATTCTCGATTTCGTGTGCGCTTCATCTTTTGGTCGATGTCTCGATCAAAGATGTTGTTCACAACACAACCTGATGCAATCACAAGTCCCACACCCGCTAATGTTGTCAGTAACAACATCGCGCTGGCTGGTTCTGTTTTTGCGGCGAGGAAGAACCCCGCCGCAACAGAAATCAGGTTGCCGAAAATGATGCCCGGTTTGGTGATAGACAAATATCTTTTCAGCATACCTTAGCCTACAACTTCATGTTGACGTTCATGTTGTAGATAATCCATACCGAGCCAGCGATAAGAATCAATACAACAATGGCGGTAAACATCAGTGACACCAAGTTCCAACGCCCATCGGAAGATTTCGCTTCCATATGTAAGAAGTACTTAAAGTGCACAAAAATTTGCACCAACGCGCAGCCGAACAAGATCACGTACGTTTCTGTGCTTGGTAATACATGCGCCCACACGATGTAGAACGGAATAATGGTGAGAATCAGTGACGCAATAAAGCCTTTCACATAATCCGTTGCACCACTGTCTAGATGCTGTTCCATTACATCACCCCCATTAAGTACACGATGGTAAATACACAAATCCAAACGATATCAAGGAAATGCCAGAACAGGCTTAAGCACTGGAAACGCATCGACATGTTGTCGTTCAAGCCTTTGGTTGAAAGCTGGTGATACGCCACCGCCATCCAAATCAGACCGAACGTTACGTGCAAACCGTGTGTGCCAACCAAGGTAAAGAACGCAGAAAGGAATGCGCTTTCTTGAGGGCCATAGCCTTCTGCAATCAAGTGATGAAATTCATACACTTCCATACAGATGAAGGCTAAGCCCAATACGAAAGTCACTTTGATCCAGCGCTTCAGTCCGGTCACGTCTTTGCGCTTCATCGCAATCATGCCAAAACCGAAGGTGATACTACTGAACAGCAGCATCATGGTTTCGACAAACACGAACGGCAGTTCAAAGATGTCTTTACCTGTCGGCCCAGCGATTGAGCCACTCTCAAGCACGGCATAAGTCGCGAAAAGCGTGGCAAACAGGACACAGTCACTCATCAAGTAAACCCAGAAACCAAACAACTTGTTGCCCGCGGCTTCGTGGTGATGATCATGCGAGTGTGCAAGATCATAAGTGTGTGACGGAGTATTAGCTTGCATACGTCGTCTCCAAATCATCTTTATTTTCGTTGTTATCACTGTCACCGTCAGCGCTGTTACCACGACTAGAATTGTCGCTTTTCACTGACTGTTTCTTCGCTTCTTCAAGCTGTGCACGTCGAGCCGCTTCAATCGCTTTGATCTCTTCAACTTCCACGTAGTAGTCCACATCGTCGTTGTAGCTGTGTTGAATACACGTCACCACGATGCCCACTAGGCTTGCAGCTGCTAACCACCAGATGTACCAGATCATTGCGAAGCCAAATGCCAACGCCCATGCAGACACATAAATACCTGTTGGTGTGTTCTTTGGCATATGAATACGTTCGTATTCTTCTTCCTGAGTTGGGTCAAACTCGCCACTTTGCTTTTGGTACCAGAACGCATCTAGTTCATCGCCCTTAGGCAGTTTTGCAAAGTTGTAGAACGGCGGTGGTGAAGACGTTGCCCATTCGAATGTACGTCCACCCCATGGGTCACCGGTTAGATCTCGGTTTTGGTCGCGGTCACGAACACTCACGTAAATCTGAACGAACTGACAAACAACACCCATCGCAATCACGCCCGTACCTGCAGCCGCAACCGCCAGTAGTGGGAAGAATTCAGGGTTGATGTCTTGGCTCAAACGACGCGTCATGCCCATAAAGCCCAGAGCGTAAAGCGGCAAGAACGCCATCAAGAAACCGATGATCCAGCAGTATAATGCGCGTTTACCCCAAAGCTCGTTCAGAGTGAAACCGGTCGCTTTCGGGAACCAGTAACCAATCGCAGCAAAACAACCGAACACAACACCACCAATGATTACGTTGTGGAAGTGAGCAATCAGGAATACTGAGTTATGCAGTATGAAGTCTGCACCCGGTACCGCCATCAACACGCCTGTCATACCACCAACAGTAAAGGTGATAAGGAAACCAACTGTCCACAGCATAGGTGTTGTGAAACGGATGCGACCTTTGTACATGGTGAACAGCCAGTTGAAGATCTTAACCCCGGTTGGGATAGAGATAATCATGGTTGCGATGCCGAAGAAGGCATTCACATTTGCGCCTGAACCCATAGTAAAGAAGTGATGCAGCCAAACCACAAACGCAAGGATGGTGATAGCCACCGTCGCCCATACCAGCGAGGTATAACCAAACAGTTTTTTACGTGAGAAGGTTGCAGTCACTTCAGAGAACACACCGAAGATAGGCAAAATTAGGATGTACACCTCAGGGTGTCCCCATGCCCAAATCAGGTTCACATACATCATCACGTTGCCACCAAGGTCATTGGTGAAAAAGTGCGTGCCGATGTATCTATCCAAAGTCAGTAACGCGATGGTTACCGTAAGGATTGGGAAAGAGATGATGATCAGGATGTTGGCACACAAAGACGCCCACGTGAATACTGGCATCTTCATCATTGGCATAGAAGGAGTACGCATGCGCAAAATAGTCGCGAAGAAGTTCACACCCGTTAACGTGGTACCCACACCGGATATTTGCAGCGCCCATATCCAATAATCGACCCCGACTCCCGGACTTGCCTCAATGCCAGACAAAGGCGGATACGCCAACCAACCCGTACGGCCAAACTCACCCAAGCCAAGCGACATGTTGGTTAGGATAATACCCACCACAAATAGCCAGAAGCTCAAGTTATTCAGATAAGGGAATGCAACATCACGAGCACCGATTTGCAACGGCACGATGATGTTCATCAAACCGATAACCAAAGGCATCGCTACGAAGAAAATCATGATCACGCCGTGAGCCGTGAAGATCTGGTCGTAGTGATGTGGCGGCAAATAGCCCGTTTCACCGGCTGCAGAAAGCAATTGCTGGCTACGCATCATGACCGCATCAGCAAAGCCACGAACTAACATCACCATCGCAACAGCAATGTACATGAAGCCCAATTTTTTGTGGTCTACCGACGTAAACCATTCATTCCAAAGGTATTGCCACTTACCGGCTTTGGTTACCGCGTACACCACTAAACTGCCCACTAAAGCGATCATGGTTAACGTGACCAAAATAATGGGCTCGTGGTAGGGAATTGAGTCTAGAGTTAATCTTCCAAACATGACGATTATCCTTGGGTTTCCGGCAAACAGTTCATTGAACCAGGGTGCTGGGTCACGACATCAGTGAATAAAAATGGTGGGATACTAGAAAACAGCGTCACAGGTTCAGCCACACTTGGCGCAGCCAATGAACGGAACTGCTCCCAATCTTCAATGCGATCAGGGCTTGCTTTCACTTTTTCCACCCAGTTTAGAAATGCCACTTGATCAGGCATGGCTGATGCAGTGAATTTCATCTGTGAGAAACCTTTGCCACTGTAGTTCGATGCAAAACCTTTGAAGTCACCTTCATGGTTAGCAATCAAGTTCAGCTTGGTCACCATTCCCGGCATCGCGTAGATCTGCGAACCAAGACGCGGGATAAAGAACGCGTTCATGATGTTGTCTGAAGTCAGCTTAAACGTCACCGGTACATCTTTCGGGAACGCAACATAGTTAACCGTCGCAATGTTTTGCTCCGGATAGATGAACAGCCATTTCCAGTCCAGAGAGACCACTTCGATCACCATAGGCTTAACGTCACTCACCAAAGGCTTTGATGGCTCTAATTCGTGTGTTGTTCGCCAAGTGATGGTGGCTAGAATCGCGATGATGATGATTGGAATCGTCCATACCACCACTTCAATCTTGGTTGAGTGTGCCCAGTCAGGTGCATACTCTTCCGTGGTATTGCTCTCGCGGTATCGGTAAGCAAAGTAGATGGTCATCAGAATCACTGGGATGACGACAATCAACATCAGCAACAGAGCCGTGATAATCAGCTCTTTTTCCTGAACGCCAACGCTACCTTTTGGGTCGAGCAATGCGGAGTTACACCCTTCGAGCATCAGAACGGTTCCCAGCAAACCAATCTTCGACAAATTTGTCCTCGATAAAATGCGTTTATATCTTGAAGCTTCCATTAACTTTCTCGATGGTTATCCAGCCTCAGAACGAACGTCTGAGTACTGGTTGTCATGATCATTAGAATATTTATGTGTTGAGCATGTGAAACGCCGCATCTCAAAAAGCAATGCAATAAGGTTCGTTACTGCCGGGTTAAAACCACACAGAAAACATGACTTAATTGTTACACTTTGAAATACATTGTTACATTCGTCGCATTATGAAGAGTTGAAATTGAAAGCTCACCAAACAAACTTGGAAACTAACCTTCCATTTATGAAGACGAAAACTAAGAAGCAGTAAGCGATTAAGACACACATCAATAGCGTGCTACATAGATGGAGCCAGTACTGACAAGGGATTTAGAAAAAGTAGATAAACACTCGCTCACCACCAAAGCTCGGGGCAAGTTCAAGGTACATTAGAAAGAGCGAATAAATAGAAGTGTGACGCCCGTCAAAATTGTGAATTCACATACCATTTACAAGGTATCCACTGGTTAGATTATTCAAAACACCCACTCATTCACCAACAAGATAATCAAGCATTCATCTATGCACTAATGTGACGAATTGAAAGAATATAATGACTAACAGAAAGGATAATTTGACTAATTGAGGGCGTAATAGCGGTGAAAAGCACAACAAAAAGGTAGGAATTGGGATGAATTTATCGAGAATAACCACACCATAATCGAGCCAGATACGGCTCGATTATGGGCAATTAAAGAGTAGCCAAATTGAAGAGACGTTAAATTGAAAAACAGTTATGCCGCTTGAGTAGTCATGGATTTTCTCTGATTTCGAGTCATCAAATGATAAACCACAGGTACAAAGTAGAACGAGATAAGCGTGGTTAATACCGTTCCGCCAACAATCGCGACCGCGAACGGAGGCCAGAAACCACCGCCAGCGATGATCAATGGCATAAAGCCGCCAACAGTCGTTATCGTGGTTGAGCTGATATGGCGAGTACACGACATCACAGCTTCAACGACTGCATCTACATTCCCGGAGGAAGCCTCTTTATCGAGTTTCAATTCGGTCAAAATCACAATGGCCGCGTTAATCGCTAAGCCCGCAATCCCAAGCATCGCGATAATCACCGTAAAGCCGAACGGATAACCGAAGATCCATACCGACAACAGCCCTAGTCCACCAGCCAACCCTGCTACCATGAAGATGATGCTGCTCATTCGGAACGAGTTGAATGACATCACCACCACCAGCACCATCAATACCACCACGACTGCGACATTCGAGATGAGGCTGTTGACTGAATTGTCACGCTCAGCGGATTCACCACCAAAACCAATCGTATAACCCGATGGCATCTGATAGCTTGCTAAGCGTTTCTGGAATTCATTAAGGACGGTTTGAGGTAAAACACCCGCTTCAATGTAACCTTCAATGGTGTTCACTCGTTGCCCGTTACGACGAGTAATCGCGCCGCGGCTGGTCGTCAATTCCAGTTCTGCCAGAGTCGAAACATTAATTCCCGTTGAGTACACCTCAGAGCTAATTGGCAAACGAATATTGCTTAAATGCGCTAGGTTTTCACGCGCTTCATCCGCGACACGAACACGGATTGGTACCGACTCACTGCCTTCAATCACAGAGCCACTTTCACGACCTGTCAGCGTAGTTTGCAGCATACCTGCGAACTGGTTCAATGAAATACCGTTCAGCTTTGCGGTGTCTTCATCGACCTTCAACCACACCTTAGGTGTACCCGGTTGCAGCGTTTCCCTTGTGTGCGTCACATGAGGAACACCCGCCAAAATCAATCGCACATCCTCACCAATCGCTTTCAACGTATCGAGGTTTTCACCATACACTCGCAGTTCAACGGGCGCGGTAAATGGAGGCCCTTGGTTAAGCTTACGTACCAAGATTTGTGCTTCCGGCACCTCTTCATCCAACACCTTTTGCAACTGTGGAATTAGCGCATTGGCTTGGTCAAAGTTCTCTGTTTTCACCATGGCTTGCGAGAAGTACGGCGCATTATTTTGCCTTGCTTGCAGGTTGTAATAGAAGGATGGGAAGTTTGCGCCCACTAGCCAATCAATGCGTTCCACTTCAGGGTAACGATGAATGATATCGTCGATTTTTTCAGAGGTGTTTTTGGTGGCGTAAATGCTCGCTTGCGGCGGCATGTAAACCTGAATCTCAAACATGTCTCGGTCTGATGGCGGGAAGAATTGCTCAGTCAGCTGAGACATACTCCAGTAACCGGTAAACGGTACCAATAACACCAAAGCAATCGTGATGATTGGATGCGTCACACCAAAACGGACAGAAGACGAGAACCAACGCGTCAAAGCCGGGATTCTCAAACCCGTCATGTACCAATGGTGCTGCCCTTTCTTATCGACATCACTGAGTTGTTTCGGCAATAGCTTGGTCGCTAAGCCTGCGATTAAGGTGTGCGAGATAATGTAAGAGCCGATCAATGAGAAAGAAACGGTAATCGCAATACCACCGACAAATTCACCCGATGCACCCGGCATCAAGATAATCGGAGCAAACGCCAACACGGTAGTTAAGGTTGAGCCTAATAACGGCACCCATAAATGCTTCAATGCATTCATGGTCGCTTCAGCTCGTTGTTGCCCTTTCAAACGATACGCCTGAATGGTATCGACCATCACCACCGCGTTATCCACCATGATCCCGAGCGCCACAATTAGGCCTGTCACCGACATTTGGTTAATCGGCACACCGGTCATTTTCATGATCGACAAGGTCAATAATGAGGTTAACGGCAGAGAAATTGCCACTAAGATCGCGGCACGCACGCCTAAAGTGACAAACAGAACAATCAAGATCAGACCGAAACCGATCATCAAGCTTTTGCCTAAATCGTCTAAGCGAGTCTCGGTATAACCTTGCTGATTAAACAGCACTGTCACCTTAACGTTACTTGGTAACTCTTGCTCAAATTTACCAATCAGAGCATTAGCTCGCGACGTCCAATTATCAACTCGCAGATCAGGATGCATTCTTGCCGCTACAATCACACCCGGCTCACCATCAATAATGGCAATCTGGTCTTGTGGGGTTTTCTCACCACGTTTCACAGAAGCAATGTCTTCCATACGGATGATGTGACCATTGCTATCAGTGGCTATTGGCACTTGCTTAATACGTTCAATAGAATCGAGTTCAGATTTAATTTCTAAGCCAAAGCGAGAATAAGCACTCACTAACTCGCCCGCCGAGTTCTTGGCGTCTGCCCCTTCGAGCGATTCAGCGATATTGGCGCTTGAACGCCCTAGAGCAGCGGCATCGGCCGTACGTAAACTGATTTGAATCTCTTCTTGCGGCATCCCATATTCATCAACGAATTCAGTACCCGACAAAGTTCTTAGTCGCTTGGCGAGCTCTTTGGCATAACGGCCCAGCGTTAACCTATCAGGCTCGCCTGCACCAGACCAAGTTAGAGATGCGATGGTCGTGAAAGCATAGGTATGGTCGCTATCGAGATCAGGCGATTGAGCACCCGCAGGCAAAATGGATTCGATATCAGATAACTTGTCGCGAGCTTGGGACCAGACGGGTTCTGGCTCGGTGATGGTGTCATTCAATTCTAGCGTGACAATCGATACGCTCGGCCTAGAGGTTGAACTCACCAATTTAACTTCACTCAGCTCACGCAGCTTGTTCTCGATTACCTCAGTAACCAAGGTTTCAACACGCTCGGCACTGGCGCCGGGGAAGCTGGTTGTGATGTTCGCGTAACGGTTGATGATTACTGGGTCTTCTGCACGTGGCAACGTCATGAACGCCGAAATACCACTCACCATCAGCAGCGCGGTCATCAAGATAAGCAGTCGAGTGTTGGAAATAGTCTCTATTATTTTCATACTATTACCTACTCAGCCGCACTGACTGGTTTCACGATTTGGCCCGGAACTAAGCGATGTAAACCACTGGCGATGACCTGTTCACCGTCTTCAATCGCCCCACTCACATACGCTTGTTGATTGTTGGCAAACAACACCTGAACACTTCTACGTTCAACCTTATTGTCTTCACCAATCACAAAGATGTTCCACACACCGCGCAATCCATCAATCAAACCCGTTAATGGCACCCAGTAACCTGAGTCATCAATCTGCTCATCAAATTTAAGGTAGGCAAGTTGCCCTTCCAATACCGATGATTGTTCAGGGAATAGGTAACGCAAACCAACACTGCGAGATTGGGTGTCGACCATTGCGCCGGGATTCAATAGCTCCACGGCATAATCTGTTCTCCCAACTCGGATGTTAGGCGAAGAAAGTGAGGTGACTTTTTGCATTTGGTGAGCAGGAATACCGATGAAGGCCTCTTTGCCCTCAGAAGCGAGCAGTGTAAGAGTTGGATTACCCACATTCACCACATCTCCGAGCGAAACAAAGCGCGTCGCGATGGTTCCAGAATAAGGCGCAAGCACTGTCGACTTCACCAATTTCAGTTCATTGCCTTTTACCGATGCATCGATGCGCAACAAGTTCGCCTGCAATACGCGTTGCTCACTGGTGAGAGAATCAATCTCCGCTTCGGCACTGAAGCCTTTCGCTTTCAATGAACGTTGACGTTTAAGGTTCGCTGCCACCAAACTCAATTGAGCTTTGACTTCTTCAGCCTGCGCTTTCAGTTGGCTAGACTCGGTTTCCAAAAGTTGGGTATCCAGTCTGATCAACGGCTGACCGGTTGTAACTGTGTCACCGACATCCACCAGAATCTCGTTTACTTTTCCGGCCAACTCGAAACCTAAATTGGCCTGCTGACCCGCCTTAACCACACCGACATATTCGCGTTGTACTGCATAAGAGGAAGACAGCGCCAAGGCCATCGTTTCCACCGTTAAAATAGTTTGGACGCTCGATGCCGTTTCAGCGGTTGAATCAACCGACTCTTGGGCTTGTTCCTTTTCGCCACATCCAACAAGAAAAGCCGACAACGCCACTGCCACTGCGCTTCCCTTCATCAATTTATACATACGTACTGTTCCTATGCGGTACTCAATTATGTTCTTTTTTTAGACTAACCAAATCAAACTAGACTGTCTAGTTTGATTGTGTTAAAAATAAGTTTCATCGTTAATGATTGATAAAACCATCACAAAAAGCATAATGCTTAGCGTAAAACGAGACACATAGAACTGAGCACCAACAGGCACCAAGCTACGAGACAACACTAAGTAACGAGAAGCAAGCACGTGACTAAAATCATCAAGAGTGAACAGAAGAGATCGCAGATCTTAACCGCAGCCAGCCAACTTTTCTCTGAATATGGCTTCAAGATCAATATGGATCAGATAGCCAAAGCAGCGAACGTTTCCAAGCAAACGGTCTACTCTCACTTTAAAAACAAAGACGAACTTTTCGAAACCTGCATGCAAACTAAGTGTGCCGAGCGCGAACTCAGCCCTTCTGCTTTTGATATGAATGCCACTTTGGAAGACGAATTGGTGAAGTTTGGTGTGAAGTTTCAAGATTTGTTACTTGATGAGCAGTCCAGACAGACCTTTCAAAATGCTGTGAGCCAATCCAACACGCACCCAGAGATCGCCTCTATCTATTTAGAAACTGGGCCTCAGAAAACCACCAAATTACTTGCTGATTATTTGCAGTCGAAAATAGACTCTGGTGATCTCACACTGTCGACATCAAGCTCACCAGTCATTGCAGCACGCCAACTGTTGCTGATGTTTCACGGCAAATCGGCGTATTGGTCATTCTTCGGTCACGATAGCGGAGAATCCGAAGAAGAAAGGCTTCACTACACTCGCGAATGTGTCGCGCTATTCTTGAACGGCAACCAGCCTCGTTAATTGTAGCTCTATCTTTGAATAAAAAAGGCACAGAGAAATTCATCCTCTGTGCCTTATCAATCATCAGTCACTCTCAGCAATAACAGCGATCGGTTTATTGGGTATGTTCCACAACGATCAGCTCATCGGTATTGAAGCCACGCTCTTTCGACATGGCTTTAAACTTCTCCATCACTTCTGGTGCGACTTCAGGCGTTCTTGCGAGTAGCCATAAGTAATCAGTGTCGGGCCCAGAAACAAACGCGTATTGGTAGCCCTCTTTGTCTAATTCAAACACGACATAAGCGCCGTAGAAAGGGCCAAAGAAAGACACTTTCAAATAGCCTTGTTCAGAGCCCTCAACGAAGTACGCTTTTCCTTCCGCTTCGTTCCACTCACCTTCTTCCGCCGAATAACCACGGTTAATCACCTTCACGCCGCCATCATCACGAAGGCTGTATTCAGCGCTGATGTTGTCTAAGCCACGCTCAAACGAATGATCCAAACGAGCCACTTCGTACCATTTCCCTAGGTATCGTTCCAACTCAAACTGTTGAACAGGCTTTACCGTTTCGGGCATGCCAACACAACCACCCAATAAGATCACGCTAAGCAGCAATAATATTTTTTTCATCCTAACCTCGACTTGTTTTTATTAGTAATGCGAGTAAGTCTCTTGAAAACATAAACTTACATCCTTGGTAATACGTTAAATCCATTTTTATAGCTCACTTAACTGTAATTTATTCAGAACCTTATGTGAATTGTTTAGTCTGCGAATGGATTCGCAATCCTTTATTGACGAGCTGTATTCCCACAACCACCTCAAAAGGCACTGGAATTACATTCAAACAAGAGAGCAACCAAGGACACTTTATTAAAAATTCACGATATGATTCTCGCCACTCGCTTTCTATACTTACTAAACCGTGGAACATGGAAGACATAATAATGAATAACAAGCTCACTCTGCCACGTACTGCATGGATAGCATTACTCACAAGCTTATCGGCCGTAGCGCCGGTGCTTGCACAAGCCAACACTATTGTTCAAACACAAACACCAGTTCAAGCGCAAACATCTGTTCATAACCAAAGTGCTGACCAGATCTTTATCAATGCTGATATATACGGGCATCGTGAGTCGGACTCGATCGTTACCCACAAAGGCAAGATCATCTTCATTGGTAACCAATCACAGGCGCAAACTTTTCAAGGGCAAAGCACTGATGTCATTGATCTAGACAATGCCTTTGTCTTGCCGGGGTTCATTGACAACCATAACCATGTGTTTGAAGCCGCCTCAGAGCTGGGTGGCAATTGTGAACTCGACTCTGAAGCAACATTAGAAGAGCAAATCCCCTACTTAGAAGCGTGTAAGATCAATGCTGATACCGATGGCAGAGGTTGGCTAATGGGTTATGGTTTTTCTTTAGAAGCAACGCTCGATAGCGACTCTGACTATACACCGCTAGAGATCATCGACAGTATCTTCCCGGATCGCCCAGTGGTGATCATGGAGCAGACTTCACACTCGATGTGGGTCAACTCAAAAGCACTAAAAATCGCTCGAATCAGCCAACAATCTTCAGACCCACAAGGCGGTGTTTATTTAAAAGACCAAGACAGCGGTAAGCTCAATGGCATCTTATTAGACAATGCTGGCGATCAACTGATGGAGATGGCTTGGAATAGCCAAAGCGAACTGTTTGAGCAAAGCTACCAAGGGTTAATGTTCGGGCTTGAAGTAGCGGCAGCCCACGGCATCACTACCATTGGCGACGGTCGCATGTATTGGAAACGAGGTTGGTATGACGTTTGGCTAGAGGCCGAGCAAAATCAAGACTTAACGGCGCGTGTATCGCTGCGCCCTTGGGTGTATCCATCGATGGCAATGCCTTCTCAATTAGAAGTCTTTGAGAAGATGTATTCCGACGATAAAAGCCGTCTGTTACTTGTCGATCAGGTGAAAATGTACAGCGATGGCATCTTCATCAACGGCACCGCCAAAACACTCGCGCCCTACTTAGATACTTATCTGCCCCAGTCTCCTAATGGCTTGAACTATATTCCACCAGAACAAATGAAGGAGTGGCTAACTGCGCTCGAGAAAATCGGCTTTAGCGCCCACATTCATGCCATTGGTGATGGAGCGGTTCGTGAATCTCTTGATGCGATAGAAAGTATTCGCAAACAAGGTTCAACCAAACCCTACACCCTAACCCATGTCGAATTAATCAATGATGAAGATGTGCCACGCTTTCGCCAATTAGACGTGACCGCAGATTTCCAAGTCGGCTCTGATTACGTTGCAAGGCATCAACACCAATGGGCCGAAGCTTTTCTTGGTGCTCGCCGTGCCAAAGCCATGATGAACCTCGACGCGATACTCAAGACCGACGCGAATATCACCTTAAGTAGTGATTGGAATGTACACGACATCAACCCTTTGGTCGGCATCGCGAACAGCTTAATCATGGGCAAAACCGGCCTAACTGATATTTATACCGCGATTGATGCTTACACACTCAATGCCGCCAAAAGTCTTGGAATTGAAGACGTAACAGGTTCTATTGAGGTGGGGAAATCCGCTGACTTCGCCATTCTCGAACGCGACATCACCACAGTGTCAGCAAGACAAATCGCTAAGACTCAGGTGTTGATGACGGTGTTACGCGGGGATGTGGTTTACGAAAAATAAAGCCAATTAGCGTATCGAATTGGTTATCGCAACTCAAACGAAAACGAGCCAGCCTATTCAGCTGGCTCGTCTGTTATTCACATAGGTATTTTAGTTCTGTTACGCGTTGGTCTCTTTAAGCGCTTTCACATTTGAATCTTGTTTGTCATCCAGAGCAAAGTAGATCTTCGATACAATCACTTCAGCAACCAGAATCGTAAATACCACCGCGAAGAACGCGACAACACCGCCCCAAGGGCCTGTAAAACTCACCTTATCTCCGAACAGAAGGTTAATCGCTTCTAGCATCACGAATTTTGAGCCCATCAAGATGATATAAGTGGTGATTGCTCGGTAAACCTTAGGCGCGGTGCCCGGCTTGCTTTTGAAGTGCTCGGCAATCTTGTGCTCTAAACCAATAGAGAGCTTCAACAACAACGCCGCTATCAAAGAAATAGTGAAAGATTCAATGTTGACGAAGTCCCAGTACTCATCGAAAAAGTTAAGCACTACTAAGTCCACCAGCACGGCTAACGTGTAACCTACGAATAGACGTTGTGGAGTGTTGAACCCGTAAACTTTGCCTGATTTAGTCATTCTGTCTCTCTCTAATTTGATAAGTAGCCTTGATTTGAAATACATCTTAGCGTTCGAATCGAAGCAAAACTTACCATTTCATGACACTACTCAAAATCATTCACGACATTAATGAATCGTCATAGTGTCCTCGCCCCTCCACCTTCAATAATCCTGATCGCCCACGTATCACTGTAAAGTAAAATGGCACTATCGAGTGATCTGCTGCTACCAAGTAACCTGCCACTACCAACTAAAAAAGAATAGCGACGCTAAATGAATGACCCGTATTTAAGCAATAAGTGTGTTAATTGAAATCTTGCGTCCAATAAGACATCTTCGATGCATCTGACTTACTGGCTTTGTATCCAATCCCCATCTTTGTGTGTCGGCTATTCATCACGTTTTGGCAGTGACCTTCGTGACCAGCCCAACTATTGAGGCCGGCATTGTTAACTTGCCCATCACTTCGCGGGCTGGTGTAACCGAAAATAGGAATCACAACCGAATTGGATGAAAGGACAAACGCATTCTGACCAGAACTGTTCACAACAAAGTGACCTTGAGCATCTCTTCGGTACTGCTCATCTGAGTTCAACTGGGCATTACTTGCCGTGTTATTGTCCCAAGCGATAGGAGCTGCTGGTGGGTAGTTACCACTCGAAAACGATGAACCAAAGGCATCACAATAACGTTGTGTCGACCTCGCACAATTTGTCGAGATAACAGATTGATACTTAATACTGTTCTGACTTAGATCTTCTGGAATATTCACAATTCGGCACCATTTTTCATCGGCAACGCCTTGACCGGGCATCCCCCAAATCGCACCATTCAATAATTGATTTATATCTAGTGAAGCGAAATCGATGAGAGTGTCGCTATTAAGCTGACCTAGATCCAAATCGATCTTTCCAGATGAAGTGTTCAACTCAAAGATCGAGGCCCCAACCTCCTTAGCTGCTGCGTTAATTTTGTCGCGCTGTAATAATTCCCACGAATCACCAAACCGCTCTTTTGACTGCTCTCCATAAGCTTGAGCGATAAAATCGTAAGTAGGTAAATTAGACTCTATCCCGCTCCCATCTTTGGAAACTACGCTGCCAACGGTTTTAAATTCCAACGAACTGTCGAACACCGCATCGTTAAACACATACGATCCCAAGAGCTCACTAGAACAAGAGTTACTTTGCATATCGTATCGATATTCAGAAATTGTACCGTCCACAAGTAACTGATGATCCTTCCTTTGCGCGCTTAATCCTGTGGTTTCGTAACAGTGCCAATCGTTAACAAAGTTGCTGCCATTATCGATAACGATTGTTGGTACAGCGATAGTCACATCAACCTCCTGAGTATCTCCACTCTTGAACGCAGGCAGCTCATTTTTGACGGTAATAGATGAGAAATTTCTGATTGGATCCGTTTCTTCGATAAAACCTTCGATCGCAAAAATCATATTGTTGCTAAGAGCTTTAATGTCAGGCTGCTGAGAGGTAGATGATGAGCCGGTATTACTTGGATTACTTGGATTACTTGGAACATTAGCGTTATTAGACGTTGTGCTGTCACCTCCTGATGAACTCTCTCCACCACAACCCGTAATAATCAGTGCTAGAAGGGCGACTGCCGAGATATTTTGTTTTTTCATGAGTTAATCCTTAACCATATATTTTTCTTGATGTAAGGATGTTGCCTCATAGAACGAACTTAAATTTCAGACCAATGTCAGAGCCCCTAAATACTGACACCGATTTAACATTTTATAAGATATTGTCAATTTAACGTTCGAGTAGGAAAAACTTAGAAATATTGAAAAGCACCAAAAGATAAGTCTCGTCATTGCTTGTCACCAAATGGCCATTCTTCAAATGCTGCGCCCCATATGATGACCCCATCAGCGACACACACTCATTTCCAAAAGGTGCAGACTATGAAAAAGCTAATCACTAACGCGAACGTATTTAACGGTGTTGATAACAACCTAATCGAGAACGTATCAATCCTCATCGAAGATAACTTGATCACTCAGATTGGAGAGATTGACCCAACGATTGCCGATGAAACGATTGATGCTCAAGGCGGTACGGTCATGCCAGGCCTGATTGATGCGCACGTTCATATCACTTTATCTGCACCATTCAATGTCATTGATACCATGACGCGTGAAGAAGTGGCGATTCGCTCAGCAAAGATTTCAGAAGAGATGTTAATGCGCGGTTTTACTACCATTCGCGACGTGGCGGGTAATACGCTTGGCCTTAAAAACAGCATCGACAAGGGCTATGCCACTGGCCCACGTATTCTTCCGTCAATGGCGGCTATCTCGCAAACTTGTGGTCACTCAGATTACCGTCAAAACCAAGCACAAGAGCGTTTAGCAAACGGCCATGAAGATTCACCAATGATGAAGCAAGGCTCAATGAAAGTGGCCGATGGGCGTTCAGAAGTATTGAAAGCGGTGCGTGAACAGCTATTCATGGGCGCATCACAAATCAAGATCATGGCTGGCGGTGGCGCATCTTCAACCTTCGACCCGCTAGACACATTGCAATTTACATCAGACGAGATGAAAGCCGCAGTTGAGGCCGCTTCAGATTACGGCACTTATGTCGCTGCGCACATCCACACCTCTGATGCGATGCGCCGAGCAGCTGAAGCGGGCGTGATGTCTTTCGAACACGCGACCATCATGGACGACGACATTGCCGAAATCATTAAAGAGAAAGGCATTTGGGTGATTCCTTCTTACTTTACCTCTTCATTGATTGCAGAGCGTAAGATCCCGCTGCCAAATGAAGAGACATACCGCAAGACAGAACGCGTAGGCAAAGCGATGTTCAAGTCAGCAGAACTGATTAAGAAATACGACATCCAGAACATCGCTTTTGGCACTGACTGTGTAGGTGAAACCAACGTTCACGCGACACAATTGAATGAACTTGGTGCGATTGAGCAAGTATTCGATACCATCACCGCGCTTCGCATGGCGACATCAAACTGTGGTCGCTTGTTCGAAATGTCGACCTACCAACACCCATACCAAGAAGGCAAGTTAGGTCAGATCGTTGAAGGCGCGTATGCCGACCTATTGATCATCGATGGCAACCCACTGGAAAGTGTTGCATGTGTGGCGAACACAGAGACACAAAAACTGATCATGAAAGACGGCAAGGTGTACAAAAACACGCTTTAACCTCGAAAAGCGCTCGTCCATTCACCATAAAAGCAACAAATCTAAAGCAAATAACCGAGATGACTAACTTGGTTGTTTGCTTTTCTTTGAATCGCCTAAAACTGATCTCGCTTTCGACCAACAAACTCTGACAACAACTCGATTCTATTTTAGATCAGCATAAATTGTGGTTGGAAAACCAAGGCGGCGAACGAGCACAATTAGGTAATACCGATCTAAGTAATCTAGCGCTTCAAGATGTTGACCTTCGTTGCGCCAACCTGATACGTACTGATTTTAGTGGCGCCGATTTATCGGGTGCGAACATGAATGAGGCTGACATCACCTATGCCAATTTCAGCCACGCGAACCTCAACAATACGAGCTTCCGCGATGCTGACCTACGTAACGCCAACATGAGTTACGCCCAAATGCTCAACGTCGATTTACTGCGTGCCGACTTGTTTCGCACTGACTTCAGCAATGCTCAAGTTAATGACTCTGCTTTCAAACGAAAAGACACAGGCAATACCATTATTGAGCTGCGAGATCCTACCCGACAGTGTCTCTCTGCCAAGTAGGCTCAAACAGCGATGATCTCCAATGCGCTGATATTGTTGCATATTCATTCGATTATTCGATAAATACCGAATTGGACTGGGCACTCACCTACTGAACTCAGGTCGTAATAGCAGATCTCGCACCCCATATCACTAAGCATCGAACGACATTGTTCTTACTTGGTTTTTTGTTCTTACATATTTTCGATTCTCATGTATTATGTGCGCCCATAATTGTATGACAAATATGTAGCGCCGTTTCTGTATGACCAAAGCCACCAACCACGCGATTTTGCTCTTAGTATTCGCCAACCTGCTCGCCTCCTTTTCAGACGTTTCACTAAAAGTACTGAATGGCGAAGTGCCCACGTTCCAATATGTGTTTATCCGCCAGCTATTGAGCGTGATGTTGCTGCTTCCTTTTTGGCTAAAGCTACCCAGAGAGACGCGCATGCAAGGTGGCTGTCGCATCAACTTCTTACGGGCTCAATTCATCCTAGTAGGTAGTGGCTGCGCAATGATTGCCATCACACACCTCACCTTGGCGACCGCAAATGCGATGTTCTATGTTGGGCCCATTCTTATGCTCCCGCTTTCTATTGTTTTACTGAAAGAGAAGCCGACATCATCAAAAGTGGTCGCGACACTGATTGGCTTCGTGGGTGTGTTAATCGTGTTGCGTCCAGAGCAATTTCACTGGGCCGCTATTGCGGGCTTAGGCAGTGCGCTCGCGATGGGTGTCGGCAATATTTTGATTAAACGTCTTCACGCAGAACAACACATTATCTCGACACTATTTTGGACCAGTGTGATGACTCTACCGCTGGCGTTGGCTCTTGCTCTGCCTGCATGGGCGGCGATTGAATGGCGTCATGTTGGGTGGATTATGGCAATCAACCTATTCGTTCTGGGGTACCATGCCCTTGTGGTGGTCGCTTATAAAAAAGCGCCAGCAAACCAAATTGCTCTCGCAGAATATTCGGGGTTGGTG
The DNA here is from genome assembly GCF_041467155.1 of Vibrio sp. 10N.247.310.23. Lineage (NCBI taxonomy): Bacteria > Pseudomonadati > Pseudomonadota > Gammaproteobacteria > Vibrionales > Vibrionaceae > Vibrio > Vibrio sp. 10N.247.310.23. The sequence goes on from NZ_JBFSTZ010000012.1 coordinate 139,908, forward strand.
TTTGTGACCCTATTTGGCGTGATGTGGTTTGACGAGATTCCAGACATGTTGACCCTTGTCGGTATTAGCCTGATCGTCATTCCTATGATGCCAATAAAATGGAAGAAGTATTTCAGTAGGCCAAACCAGACGGCCCTTGATATAGAAGCTAATCAGCCTAAGCCTTAATCGTCGGCAGCATCATTACTGCGCATCGAGCTAACCCACTTTCGACCTATTCAAATGAGAAAAGGGACCGGTATTTCTACCCGTCCCTTTTTATTTTCGTTTGTGTAAGGTATTACTTAAGCTTGAACACCAACACTTTGTTGTATGCCGTTACCATCAGTAAATCTTGCTGTTTCCCGCCAATTTCTAGATTGCTGATATGGCCCGCATCGATAGCAATGAAGTCTATTTGCTTACCGTCTTTATCGAACACACCCACGCCACCATGCGCTGCAACAAAGAGGTTGTCATCGGCATCAACAGCAACGCCATCAACCATAGGTTCAGAGCCAGACTCCGCTTTCACTTGAGCAAATTGCGTCTTATTGCTGAGTGACTGTCCATCAACATCAAATCGGTATACCCAGCCATCAGATGTGTCGGCAACGTATAACGAAGATTCATCAGAAGAAAAAGCGATGCCGTTTGGTAACTTGAACTCTCCAGTGATCAACTTTAGATCACCATTTAGGTAACGATAAACGCCATTAACCGCTTGCTCTGGTTCTGCCTTTGCTGGGCCGTAACCTTGGATACCAAACGGAGGATCGGTAAACCACACGCTTCCATCGCTATTAACGGTTAAATCGTTCGGGCTATTAAGCAGCTTGCCGTTATACGTTGCAGCGACAATCACTTTCTCTCCGTTGCCCTGACGGTACGACAGCTTTCTATCATGGCGGGCAGCCCACAGGTTGCCTTTGGCATCAATATCGAGACCATTGGCATAGCCAGAATTGTCATCAAAAACGCTCAACTTGCCGTTAAGGTCGTAAGAATAGGTTGTGTTATTTGGAATATCGCTAAACAAGAAACGTTGATGTTCCACATCCCATGTAGGGCCTTCAACAAAGCCGAATGAGTCTCCAACCAATGTTGGGTTGCTTTCTACAACAGAGGCAGCTGAAACATTCATAGAGGCAGCCATTGCAGCGGTAATAAGTAGTAATTTGTTCATTGTTCTTCTCCTTTCTGTTTACGTTTTGAATCTTAGTTTCTTGAAGGAGTGAGAAAAACAGTACAAAATGACTTAACTGTTTACTAAATGGTGTTAATGATGAATTTGATTTATATGCAAACCTTCTTGACTGTCGCCGAAGAGCTAAGCTTCACCAAGGCCGCTGAAGTATTGGATGTGTCAAAAGGTTTGGTGTCTCGGCATGTACAACGACTCGAAGAAACATTGAACTCTAAGCTGTTTCACAGAACGACTCGTTCTATCAGCCTCACAGAAGTGGGTGAAGAGTTGTATTCGAAAGCGAAGCAAATTCAACTATTAGCAACCGAAGCGGAAATGCGTGTCTTAGACATGACGCAGGAAGTGGCGGGCGATTTAAAAATTACCGCACCGATAGAGTTTGGGCGTGCGCTTTGTCGTCATATCATCCCTACTTTCAAGCAAGAGTATCCAAAAGTGGATTTGATTCTCGACTTTGGGCCGATGAAAAAGAAGATAGAGTCTGGCGACTTTGACATTGCTTTCCGAGCCTACGATGAACTCCCTAATGATGTGATTGCCAACGATCTCGGGCACATCCGCAATGTTCTCGTTTGCAGTGCAGGTTACGCATCGACTAACCCACTCATTACCACCAAAGACATCCATAAATGCAGCTTCATTCTTAACAGTCAAAATGAACGTTGGAATCAGCTGGAGTTGATCAATGGCGAACAAACCTACCATGTTGAAGTAACCGGAAGCGTTAGCTCGAATACCTACAGTTCAATTTTAGAGTTAGCGATGCAAGGGATAGGTGTCGCCAGCTTGCCGTTCTATCAAGTTGAAGAGCAGCTCAAAAAAAGTGAGCTTATTCACGTGTTCCCAGAATGGTCGATTAAAGCCCAAAAGCTAAGCCTTATCTATGCTCAAAGAAGAGTAACACCGCAGAAGTTGGTCACTTTTAACCGAGCGGTAAAAGAGTGGCTGGAATCGAATAACGCTTATACGTTGTGAGTTTTAGAACGCTAAACCTTTCAATTGGAACGTATGTGCGTTCCATTCATATCAGGCTCAATCGCAGTGCTTTCAATAGCTGATAGGCTGCCGTGTATTCGTCGATTTTGAAACACCCTCCCCCTCTAACTCCCCCTCAAGTTGAGTTCATCGCCCCCCTTTAGATTGACGACCGAGGGGGAGAACCTTCTTTGGCGCTGAATGTGTAAATGCACATGCCGCCATCGGCATTCTGTTCCTCCCCTTTCCACGAAATCATAATGGGTCGAAAATACGGATTAAGGGGAGATTAGGAGGGAATTTGAGGTTGGTGTGATTACCGAGGGAGGTTGGGCTAACACGGATTTGTCGGGTGGACGACACTTGTTACCAAGTGCCGTCTCCCTAAGAACCCAGCGTGCAACTTTCACTGCACTAGGCTCAAGCCTCCACGAAGGCATCGTTTGATACCCAGCAACTTATAAAGCAGTCGAAGCAGGTTCGTTCCAAGAGTTACGAGCTAGCCTTTTAGATTTTCTCTTTACCAAGTATTCTTGGTAAAGAGGGTCAAAGGGTGTCGCTGCACTTCGGATTTTCACATGCCTTTCTATTGGCACTTTGGCTATTTGGAAGAGATTGAACTGGCAATCCATATCCATGATCTTCTGCCAACCGTGAAACTGCCATTGGCCTTTTCGGTTGATGAAGTATTTTAGGGCAATCCAAGTTTTAGACTTTGTTGGATGACGCCTTTTAGCCCAGTGCCATAACGTATGGAATAACTTGTGACCTACATATCCGAATACCTGTTTAGCTACGCAGTGCCGATAATAGTTCGACCATCCCCTGAGTTTAGGATTTATCAGTTTGATAAGATCATTCACTGGAAGGGTTACGTGCTTTTTGATGAGTTCACGCAGATTGCTTAAGAACATCAACGTATTGGATTTACTCGGCTTGATGAGCAGTTTCCCTTTGTACTTCCTATGGTTGAACCCAAGAAAATCAAAGCCATCGTTGATATGAGTAATGTGCGTTTTCTCTTCGGATAATGTTAAGCCTCTTTCCGCTAAGAAATCAGCAATCAACGGTTTGATATCGTTCTCGAGCACTTCCTTTGAAGCGCAAGTGACGACGAAATCGTCGGCATATCCAATAAAGTTAGCTCTTGCTCCTTTCTTAAGCGCGGTAGACTTAATGCGCTGTTCGAGACCCGATAACGTCATCAACATCAAGGTGGGGGATATAATTCCGCCTTGAGGAGTGCCTTCGTCGGTGTCGTAAAACAGCCCTTTGTCTACAAAGCCTGACTTTAGCCATTGCTCCAACATCCGTTTATCGATGGCGATGTTATCCATAAGCCATTGATGCCCGATTTTGTCGAAGCAAGCTTTAATATCTCCTTCAAGAACCCATTTAGCCGATTTCTTTAAAGCCAAACACTTGAAGCACTGGTCGACAGCGTCAGCCGTGCTACGATTTGCTCTAAAGCCATAACTATTCGGGTCGGCAGTTGTTTCTGATATGGGCTCTAGCGATAATAGGTGTAGCGCTTGTTGTGCTCTGTCTATCATGCATGGGATGCCCAGAGGTCGAAGCTTGCCATTCTTTTTGGGGATATAGATACGCCTGAGTGGTTTCGCTTGATAAGCTTTCCGACTCAGTTGATTTACTGCTTTCATACGACGCGTGTCTGTGTTCCAGACAACGCCGTCTATTCCAGGCGTTTTACTGCCTTTATTTTGAGAAACTCGCTTAACAGCAAGAAGTTTTGCTGAGCGAGAGTGAGTCAGTATCCACTGCAATGCTTTTGCTTTGCCGTGTTTACCGTCTCTAGTTGCCTTTGCGATACGCATTTGAAGCTTTAAGACGTTCGCCTCTACGGCCTTCCAGTTAATGGATTGCCACAGTGCACTGTCAGAAGATGCACTAATCTCATTCGAAATCGTCATTTGCTTTTCTTCCTTAATAAAGTTCTTCAAACTCTCTCGCAACGAGAGACCAGTTGGAAGTGGGCTCACTTTCGTGATCAGGCACAAACCTGTATCTGCGTCATTACAATGCAGCCTTTGCTTTTTCCAACCTCCTCTACCCGCATCACTATCGGCCACAGAGGCTTTCCCGTAGGGAGTGATACAGGCTTACCGTGTTCCGTATGTCACGCAATGTCAGTTTAGATGCCCGCTATGGTGCGGAGAGTTCAATGATCACGAAAGAGCATGGGGCAATCTCTTTCCGACTCTCGTGCCTTTTGGCTACAGCGTATTAACCACTTCCGCTGTTTCACAACATAACGCACCTTACGCGGATTCATTTATGTTCATCATGCTGACTACCTAGCACTCACCCGATGTTGTGGTTATCAGGAGGATCGTCCTCTCACGATTTCAATCCCGATTGGAAAATACCAACCTTCGTTACATTGTCAAAGCCGCTACTTTATTCAGGCTCCTAGGTTCATCTGGTGATACAGATGGTTCACTCGTTTAGCGGTGAACAGCGCTTCATACGACTTCACGTCGCACGCCCCAAACTTTGTTAGAACTAATAGACACTTCAAAGTAGCGACATACAGTTTGAATTAAGTAATCTAATGCAAAATGAATGGCAGATTGGACTAACATGTTTAATCCAATCAGGAATGAGCAAGTAATAGAAATAGTGCTGACCTTTGCGGTTATGCTTCTCTAATGAAAGCCAGCACTTTCGCGGATTAATTCACTTCTGAAAGTTTAAGAACGGGACTTTTTTTCTGATTTAGTAAGATACTAATCAACGCTAATACCGTAAATGCTAAGCTTGATAGGAATAGATTTTCTACACCGAACTGAGCGATAAACCACCCCGCTATTACCGAGCCAATAGTAATTCCTAGGTTTGAAAAAGATACAAAAAGACTATTCGCAAACACTTTAGAATCTCCCGCATTTTCCATTATCCATGTCTGGCTAACGATCAAGCCTGCTGAGTGTACAGCGCCCCAAAATGCAACCATGGCAATCATAAAGTAGAAAGAAAATCCCATAAGGTAAATTGTGATAAAGGTAAGACTGAATAGTACAGGGTACAGTACTACAGTTTTTCGCATATTCTGACTGAGTAACTTACCAAAGATAAAGTTGCCAAAGATACCAAATACACCGAACACCATCAGCATGGCACTAATCCACGTACCGTTCATATTCGTTACTGTGCTTAAGTATTGAGTAATAAAGCTGTACGAAGAAAACATCGCTGCAAATATGAATATAACGGTGAATAGCGACAGCCACATGGACTTGCTACGTAAAATAGTCACTTGAGAGCCGAATGACATTTTTTCCTTTACAGGCGCGCTTTCCATCAAAAACATCACACTCACTAACGCAATAGCACAAGCAGTTAAGCCAAAGTAGAAGGCATAAGCAAGTGAATATTCTTCAGCTAGAAAAGCGCTAATCGGAATACCAAAGACCAAACCAACCGCTACTCCACCAAAAACTTTAGCGGCGGCGTTGCTTTGTTCTTCAACTGGAACCATAGATGTGACAACCACTAAGGCAACAGAAAAGAAAACAGCATGGACTAAAGCCGGTAGAACGCGAAATATCATCATGGTTGAGTAACCTTGCGTCATGGCGTACACAAGGTTCGAGAGCACGAATAAGGAAAGAATGCCGACTAGAACATACTTCCTATTCCATCCAGACATCAATAATGTGATGAAGGGTCCGCTTATGGCGACAATGACAGCATAGATACTGACTAATAGCCCCGCTTCTTGTACGTCAATGTTTAAATCTTTCATGACTTGCGGAAGAAGACCGATGATACCCAGCTCTGTCGTGATAACGCCAAAAACGGCTAAAGATAGAGCAAAGATAAACAAGCTTTGTTTTTTCATTGTTTCAACTCAAATGATTATTAACGTATGGGATATATGTACCGTTAACATTGGTTGTTGTTAGAACACTCAATCCATGCTTTGGATAGGTGACGCAAAAATGTTGTTTTTCGTCCAATAAAAATGCCGTTATCAATGCAATTGAATTCGGCAAATTATCGGAATTCGCATTTTCAAAGGGGGAATGGCTTCTATTTATCCCGATGACATGCGCTTAGAACCGTGTTGTACGAAACTTGCAAGTGACGACTGGTTGCTCGCTTTCCATGATTTTGTGCGGTCATTTCAATAATTCTGCCCCTAATGCCTGGTTTGCAGGCTTCGTAACAATAGTTCACCTGAAACGTGCGACAGCAACTCAGGCAGCGATACCTTTGATGGCCTTTAGGGCCATAGCCATGCTTTACCACGCTGTCACTCTTACAACAGAAGTGGCAATGGGGGTTATTCGTCGTCACATCGAACCTCAAAGTCTCAGCGAGAGATACCGAGAATCTTTTGAATGTCATTATCAAGTTGGATTGCATAATAGGGGATAACACACGCCGAATTAAGTCCTTTAGATTATTAATACATATTCCCACCAGGACCTAATGTGTGTTTTTTGCAGCGTTAGACTGAACATCAAGCTCAGAAGAAAGCAAAACAAGTATCTGTTTTTAAATGATTTAATCTCTGGTTTCTTTCGATAAATAGAAGGTGTGATGAATGCACACAATTTAGCCGTTACGTTGATTTGTTAAAAAATACCCAGTTGACGACTCGAACATGCCATGACACATTTTGCGCCCTGCTTCGGTATGCCATTTAATGTGAGGGCATATCGGTATAACACGTTATGAGATGATTTAACCTTATGAAAAAATGGAAGAAAACACTTTTAGCCTCATCGGGTATTTTACTTTCCTCAATGGCTTTTGCGGGTAATGAGCAGAGTCAAAAAAACAGTGAGTTTCCAATCCCTGCAGGCTTTGAAAGTAGCTTTAAAGACGTGAATGGCGTAAAGCTTCACTACGTAGTTGGAGGTGAAGGACCTTTATTATTAATGGTTCATGGTTTTGCTCAGTCATGGTACGAGTGGCACCAATTAATGCCTAAATTAGCTGAAGAGTATCAAGTTGTAGCCATGGACCTGCCAGGGTTGGGGTTGTCTGAGCCGCTCAACTCCTCTTATACAGGACAAGACGTATCACCTTATATCCATTCTTTAGCTAAAACCTTTAGTCCGGAAGAGAAATTTAATGTTATCGCTCATGACATTGGCGGTTGGGTGACCTACCCAATGCTGGCTCAGCATCAGAATGATATTGATAAGGTCGCTTTATTAGAGACCATCGTACCAAGCGACCTCATCTATACGTTCCCAGCCTATACACCTCAGGGAGAGTCGACCGCGTGGCACTTTAGTTTTTTCTCTGCTAAGAATGAATTAGCTGAATCACTTATCTCCGGTAATGAAGATAAGTTTTTTAAACATTTCATTCTTGAGCATGCAGAAAACAAGAATGCATTTTCAGATGAACTCTTCGGTATGTATGCTGACTCTTATAAAAAGCCTCAAACGTTACATGCCGCTTTTGAATATTACAGAGCGCTCCCAGAGTCTGTGATTCAAAATGACAATCTATCAGAGAATAACTTGTTGAAAATGCCGATTTTGGCAATATCAGGTAACGGTCAAGGCAGTTTAGGTAAAACTCAAATTAATCAAATGAAAGAGTATGCCAACGACGTTCAAGGTCATGTGTTGGAGTCATGTGGCCATTGGTTGATGGAGGAGTGCCCCGTCCAGGTTGAAAGTATTGTTACTGACTTCTTTGACAAAAAATAATTTACAAAACTGAGCTGAGTTTTGTTTCTATTGCGGTCTTCATTGCTGCTATAGACTGTCTATCATTGTTGTTAATACATACCCTAGAGTAAACACTAGGGTATTTTTTCATTTGAGCGGTGATGAGTCTAAAGCGTTGGAGAGATTCAGAGAACAATGGCGATTGAGTTGATTCGTGCTCAGTCATATCGCGATACAACGAGCACGCATTATTCGTTGTCTAGTTCAGAATGTACCCAGCGAGAAAACGCTTGAAATTTTGCTCTCGTTTCCATGCCTTTAGGACAAACCAAATCGTAGCCCTTTCCTGATTCAATATGTGGAAATGGCGCGACTAATCTCCCCGCTTGGATTAAAGGTAGCGCAAATTCATATCGAGCAAGGAATACACCAAGCGATAATTCCGCTGCTTCCATCGCCAGCCTGTTATCACTATAGACATCACATCGCTTTTCGCAGTCGATGCCGACATTCATCTCATCTAACCAATGCTGCCACGCACTCGTATCCCCTCTATGGATAAAATTAACGTCAGATAGAGCGCTCAACCCATTGTGAAGGCCATGCTCGGCGGCGTAATCAACACTGCACACAGGTGTTCTTTTCCCTGAAAACAGTCGCTCACTGTAGTGGTTTGGATACCGCCCTTGGCTATAAAAAATCGCCACATCGTAAGGCTCAAATTGAAAATCAGATTGATTTTGTTTGGTTTGCAGCTTGATGCTTAGATTGGGGTATAGCTGACGAAGTGAAGGGAGTTTCGGGATCAACCAAGCAGAGGCGAAATAAGGTGATGTCGCTATATGTAAGCTACCAGTCAGCTCTCCGGTTTGAATGTCAGAAAGGGTGGAAAATATGGACTCAAATGATGAGTTCAAAACACTCAGAACTCTTTGTCCCTCCGGGGTGAGCTCTAACTTTCGGGTTTTTCTAATGAATAGATTGAATTGAAGCTGCATTTCCAGTTTTTTAATTCGCTGGCTCACCCCACCTTGAGTCAGAAAGAGCTCTTCTGCTGCCTTGGTAAAACTCAAGTGGCGCGCTGCAACGCTAAAAGTATGAAGCAGAGAAAGCTGCTGTTGTTGATTGGTTATTGAGCTCATGCATTACTCTGGTTAATTCATTTAGAGGTATTGTTCGTTTGTCCGAAGCTGTGAGTCACTATAGATTAATTTGTGTAATGTCACATTACAAGGACGTTAATGGTGACTCAATCAAGAAGCGCAACGTTGTCGATGACGGAAAGCTCAATACGGGCATCGGAACTGATAGCGCTATTACTAGAATCGATAAAATACAACTTGGATGAGATACGATGAAACTTATATTAAATGCTGATGATTTTGGGCTGACGGAGTCGGTGAACTTGGGGATTGCGGATTGTTTTCGTGCCGGAACCGTAAAATCGACCACCATCATGATGAACCAACCTGGCGTCGCTCATGCGTCACAGCTCTATCAACGTGGCCTTATTTCTGAAGTTGGACTGCATTTTACAGTGACATCTGGTCAACCCATTTCAGATCCTACATTGGTTCCAACACTGGTCGACGAGAATGGTCATTTTTTTGATAGAAAGACCCTATTTAATAAATCCGATGTCTCCTCTAACGAAGTGGCGAGAGAGCTTAAAGCGCAATATCAAGCCGCTATAGACGCAGGCTTTAATATTAATCATATCGATAGCCACCATTTTGCAGGCGCCTATCGCCCTCTTAAAATAGGTTTTACACAAGCAGCCAATGAAATAGGCCTCCCCGTCAGGCGTATTGATAGCTTTATACGAGGTCAAAACTTGTTATCGGTCCCGACACCAGATGCGTTTGATATGGGATTTCATGCCGAAGGCGCTAATATTGAATATCTCAAAGCCATGTTGCTGGCTTATCAAGACAGCATGCCTAACAGCACGATTGAATTGATGTGTCACCCTGCCAGAACGCTTAATGAAGAGCTAGAGGACATCTCTAGCTATGCCCATGCTCGCGTTGAAGAGTGGAAGATTTTAACCAGCGATGAGTTTTCTCTCTGGCTAAGAAAAAATGACATTGAATGCGTCGGCTTTGATGCGCTTCATGCTTAATTCAGCGAGGCAACCTACCTCCTCACAAGATAAACCATCAGCCTTGCTCGGTCGTTAAAATCATCGCTTGCGGTTCAATCAATCAACACAATAATAAAGGGTGACATTGTGGTAAATCCTACCGTACTTTCCCAAATCACTATCTATCCAGTCAAATCTATTGGCGGGCTTTCACTCTCTTCTTCGTGGACTGAAAAGCAAGGCCTTGCTTTTGATCGTCGCTTTATGCTGGCGCTGACTGGCGAGGCGGTTTCCGCCTTAGCTAAATACCCAACGATGGTGACGGCGCGTCAATATCCAAATATGGTTCAAGTGAGTTCCAGTCTACTGCCAACTGGTATCATTTTTTCTTACCCTGGGATGGAACCGCTAAAATTACACTATTCTACTTTTAAAATGCAGGCGACAGATGCCAGTGTTTGGAGAGACCGTTTTTCCGCCTATACAACAACCGATGAAGCGAACGATTGGTTTAGCCAAGTGATAGGGAAACGAGTTGAGTTACTGTTTACTGGCGAGCAATCTAACCGCATGAGAGAAAGTCTTGGTCATAATGTGAGCTTTGCCGACGGTTTTCCTATTCTGCTTATTAGCTCTGGCTCATTAGCGGAGCTGAATAGACGCAGCAGCGAAGTCCACACCATGGAACAGTTTCGTACTAACCTCGTGGTTCAATCAGACGAACCTTTTATCGAAGACTCATGGAAGCGTATCAAGATAGGTGACGTCGAATTTGAAATTGTAGAGCCGTGTGAGCGGTGCATTTTAACGACACTTGATCTGGGAAATAGGGAGTTTAGGGCCAGTAAAGAGCCATTGACAACCTTTTCGCGCTTTAGAGCCAACGAGCAAGGCAAAATATTTTTCGGGCAAAACCTTGTAGCTAAAAACGAAGGTGTTATCTCCATCAATGATGCTATCGAAGTGCTTGAGTATAAGTCCAAGGAGTTTTATGAAGATCTCGACGCAAAAAAACAAGAGTTGATTTGCGTTGAAAGAGAACCTGTAGCAAGAAACTTCGAGACATTTTGGTTTGAGCCTAAAAATGGCTTGGTGCCTGAGTATAAAGCGGGACAACACCTCCCTATTGAGATCATGGTCAATGGCAAACTGACCAAACGAATGTATACGCTGTCATCTAGCCCCTCTCGGCCAGAACGTTTGTCGATTTCAGTGAAGCGGGTCAGTGGTGGTGAAGTCTCCAACTGGTTATTCAACCACTTACAAGTTGGCAATACTATTATTGCGGATCAACCCAAAGGCACTTTCCATATTGCCAACGAATCGAATGAGCCGCTGTTGCTGCTTTCTGCCGGTAGCGGTGTGACACCCATGATCTCCATACTTCGGTACTTGACTGACCAACGGGACACTCGTGATATTGCGTTTTATCATCAATGTTTGACTGAAGCGGATATTCCATTCATGGAAGAGCTCCTTATGCTAGAAAAACAACACGCCAATGTCACTGTGACTCTAGCCCTTAGCGAGCCATCACCTGATTGGCTTGGCGAAAAGGGGCATTTTAGTCGTACTCATTTAAATCAAATTTCAGAGTTTCACAAACGACAAGTTTTTGTATGTGGTCCTGGTGGTTTCATGGAGAGTGTAAAGCACTTGATGATAGAGAGTGGGCTGCCTGAAGAACAGTACCACCAAGAGACATTTGGTGTGGCAAGAGTGATCGACGAGAGCCATAAGATGGTCCAAATCAACCTTGATGGAGTCGTATTTGAGGGAAGCAACCAGCGCACCGTTCTGGAGCAAGCTGAAGCTGCGGGGCTTTCCATTTCGAATAACTGCAGAGCTGGTTTCTGCGGCGCCTGCAAAGTCACGGTGAAATCAGGAGAGATTTACCAGCCGGATGCCCCAGGAATTGAAGACAGTGATAAGTCGAAAGGAATGGCCCTAGCTTGCTGCGCGATACCTAAAACAAATGTAAATATTGTTAGCTAGTATGTAGGTTTTATGATGATTGAGGCCACTATCAAACTTTGATAGTGGCCTCAATATCGTTGGACTATCTAAAACACAATAACACCCAAATGACCTGCAATGTCGTGCTTCGATTAGTCAACATTACAAAGAAGCCTCAAAAATATCTGGATGACGGCTCGATAATGCAATGATTTCATCTATGATGACTCTTATTTTAGGCAGAATGTAAGGTGTTTTTAGCCAAACAATACTGATGGGTGCTCCTTCGCCATTGAGTTTCTCTAAAACAGGGCATAATTGTCCATCATCAAGGTATTGCTTCACTAACCACACTGGTAGTTGAGCTAAACCTGCACCAGATAAAGCCGATTGTAAAATACCTTCACAGTCGGCTATCTCATGACGTGCTGAAATATCAACAGGTTCGGTTGCTCCTTTAGCATTTCTCAGTAGCCAGCTATGCCTTTGTCCTATAGGCCAGCCGACGATGCAATCATGTTGGGCAATATCTTCTTTTTTGTTAATCGGTGCTCGCGTTGCTAAATAAGAGGGAGAGGCACATATCACCCTTTTTTGCTCCCCAATTTTACGTGCAACAATATCGCCCGAGTTTTCTAAGTGCCCAACGCGGATCGCAAGATCAATCCCGTCACTGACTAAATCCGTAGGACGGTCATTAAAGGTAATAGATAGATCTAATTGCTCGAACTTGGACGTTAATTCTAACAACTTGGGTAGGATTGCTCTTCTACCGAGAACTGCGGGTAAATCAATACGCACACGCCCTGATGGCAATAACTGTTGATTGCTTAAGCGCTTCTCTGCTTCCTCTAAAATAGTCATCGCTTTAAGGCAGTCGGCTAAATAGGAATCCCCATCATTGGTCAACGCGATGCGTCGAGTTGTTCGATGAAGGAGTTTGGTGCCTAGCTGCTTTTCTAGTCGAGCAACGCTTTTACTTAAAGCTGAACCGGTCATCCCAAGCGCTTGGGCCGCAAGGGTAAAACTCCCCAACTGCGCAACGGTGACAAAGTGACGAACTTCCACAAACTGGCTTTTTAACATCAATTAATTCCCTGTAGGACTTTATGTTTGTCATTATATGGACTTAATAAGCGGATGTGAATCGATTATTCTGCGTACATCAACGAGATGATTACATCGACTTTTCAATTAAGGTAAACATGATGAATAACTTCAATAGATTCAAAGGTAAGGTCGCTTTTATCCAAGGTGGCAGTCGCGGTATTGGTGCCGCCATTGTTGAGAGATTGGCATTGGAGGGAGCGTCTGTTGCTTTTACATTTGTGTCATCCCACGGAAAAGCCAAAGCGCTTGCGGAGAGCTTAACTTTACAAGGTGGCAAAGTCATCGCAATAAAGGCGGATAGCACTAAACCTGAAGATATCAGAAATGCAATCAGCGAAACCATAGAACAACTTGGTCAAATTGATATTGTCGTAAACAATTCAGGTACGCTGATCTGGGACAGTATTGAAAATTTGACGATGGATGATTGGGACAAGACCATCAATACCAACGTACGAAGTGTGTTTGTGGCGATTCATGAAGCCGCGAAGCACATGAATAATAATGGCAGAATAATCAATATCAGTAGTACGAACGCTCAGCGCATTCCTTTTGCTGGCGGTTCTATATATGGAATGAGCAAGTCTGCACTAACCGGATTGGTCAAAGGTCTCTCTCGCGATTTAGGCCCTAGAGGCATTACCGTCAACAACATTTTACCAGGTCCGGTAGATACCGACTTAAACCCAGACAATGGCGATACTTCAGAGCCTGTAAAAGCTATTGGTGCACTTGGTCGTTATGGTCAAGTAGAGGAGATTGCTAGCTTAGTAGTATTCGTCGCTAGCTCAGAAGCGGGTTACATCACTGGTGCTGATTTGATGATCGACGGTGGCTTTTCCTCTTAATCGAAATACACAGTCGAGTCACTCACGATTGCTCAACCCAACCTCAAGCAATCATCACTTCATGATGAGCAAAGAGAAATACGATGATTGGCCTACATCCAAGGTCAATCATTCAGATCCTATCAGTTTTGAACAGTTTTGCACGCTTGCTAATGACATCCAGTTGTTACCAGATAAACATCCGATGTTAAATATCGAGCTCCCCAATAAAACAGATAGCTCATTAAAAATTAGCGTTATTAAAACAAATACTTAGTCTTAATCCAACATTTCTAAACAGAGAGGTAAATTACTTCTATGGACGACCCCTTTAGGTGCCGTTTTATCCCATTGTCTTCTTGTATTGAGGAGATAAGCACATGCTAGAGCTCTTTCTACAACCCGAAATCTGGGTTGTATTTGCCACGTTATTGATCCTTGAAATTGTTTTGGGGGTCGATAATGTCGTCTTCATTTCTGTTCTATGTGAACGACTCCCAGTACAGCAACGCAAAGTTGCACGTAATTTAGGTATTGCTCTGGCGGTGTTAACGCGAATAGGTCTCGTGTTTTCTATTTCGTGGGTGATGTCTCTGACTAATCCCTTGCTGAGCTTCACCCACATCACGTTTACTGGACGAGATATTATTATGATATTGGGTGGTGGCTTTTTGTTGGCTAAAAGTGCGAAAGAACTTTGGTCGTGGTTAAGGCATACACCATCGTCATACTCGACTCAAGCTAGGACTGGATTAGCCGTCGTACTTCTCCAAATTGTGGCAGTGGATGCCGTTTTTTCTATGGATTCAGTCATAACCGCCGTTGGTTTAACATCTGAAGTGCCAGTTATGATAGCCGCTATTTTGACATCCGCGATTTTTATGATTTTAACGGCGGAAAAAATCAACGACTTAGTCACTCGTTACCCTGGATTTAAAACATTGGCTTTACTGTTTTTGGTTTTATTAGGCGGACTACTAATGGCGGAAGGTTTAGCCATTCATATCAATAAAGGCTATGTGTACTTTGCTATGGTTTTCGGACTAACGCTTGAGTTATGTCATATACAAATAAAAAACAAACAGAAGCGAACCTTAGTCATCCAGCGAATTAAAGCATTCCAGTCGAAAACCGGTCAGGAGGTACTCTAACCTGTTAAGGGTTCTATACAAGGAATGACCGTAAAAAATCACAAGCGATCATTGACTCCGTTGAGAAATTATTTTGTTTCTACATTCTCTAAAGGTTGTTGATAGATCAAAGAAGCACATCTTCAGTATTTAGTTTGATCTATTTTATTTTCATAGGGTAATAAATGAAAAACTCCAAACCAACTTGTCGTCTAGCTTTCGTAGGGTTATTTATAGCAATAGTGGCTACCTTGTTTGCCAGTGTGGTCAAGGCAGAACCACTGACTACAGGTTGGTTGAAAAACCTCAACCACCCACCAGTCGAGACACGATTTGTCATCAGTGGGCAGGTTGATGCCGAGAGCAAGACGGTTGCTGGTTTTCTAGAAGTGCGCTTAGCGGGGGACTGGAAAACCTATTGGAGAAGCCCAGGTGAAGGCGGGATCGCGCCAAGTATGACTTGGGATGGATCTAAAAACCTTAGTGACATTGTATGGCATTGGCCTCATCCAAAGAGATTTGAGCTTTTAGGTATTGAGACACTGGGCTATAAAGACAACGTTATCTTTCCTATGACCCTACATGTAAATGATTTAGATTCCCCGGTGGTATTAGATGCAAATCTGACACTATCATCATGCACGACCGTCTGTGTTTTGACCGACTATCCTTTCGAAATATCATTTATTCCCTCAGAGCTGAAGTTTTCTGAATCTGCTATGCATACTTACGCTCAAGGGATGAGCTTAGTACCCAAACCATCCCCTCTTATTAAAAATGTGAACGCTATCTGGGATGAACAAAATAATAAGTTACAAGTCACTGTCGAGAATAGCATGGGTTGGACGGAGCCCGACATGTTAATAGATGGTACCACAGAAGAAGTCCGAGACTCGGCATTCACACAACCCGTTTTCGAGGTTGAAGGGAACAAACTGGTTGCGACCTTTGACGTCACCAACTGGATGGGGACACCTCAGCTTGATGAGCAAACGATAACCGTCACTTTAGATGACAATAACTTCATTGCTGAGCACGCCACTACCGTCAAATCTCAAATGGTCATTGAAGATCGGGGCAATTTTAATATCGCTCAGATGATTCTATTCGCTTTGTTTGGTGGCTTCATTCTTAATATCATGCCATGTGTCCTACCCGTTTTAGGAATGAAATTGAGTAGTATTGTCTCGACTCAAGGTTTAGAGAAAAGGCAGATACGCTTTCAGTTTTTGTCTTCTTCCTTAGGTATCCTGGTTTCATTTTGGTTGATTGCACTATTTCTAACCGTCCTAAAGCTATCAGGTAGCGCTATTGGATGGGGGATCCAATTCCAGAACGCTTGGTTTATTGGATTAATGGTATTCATCACAGGCGTATTTGGGGCAAATATGCTGGGGTTATTTGAAATACGCTTGTCCTCTAACACAAACACGTGGCTAGCAACAAAAGGGGATAACTCATATAAAGGACACTTTACTCAAGGTATGTTTGCGACTTTGCTTGCCACGCCGTGTTCCGCTCCGTTTTTAGGCACCGCTGTGGCGTTTGCTCTCGCGACAAGTGTTCCAGTTATGTTTTTGATATTCACGGCATTGGCTTTGGGTATGGCATCACCATGGATAGCTGTGGCTCTATTCCCATCGGTTGCACTAAGACTGCCAAAGCCGGGCCAATGGATGAATAACATCAAGTTGTTATTTGGTTTTATGATGCTGATAACCAGTGTTTGGTTGTTAAGTCTGTTATCTAACCATGTACCAATGTTATGGGTGTATGTAATTTCAATAGTAGCTTTGGCTCTATTAGTCATGCGTACATTGCGTGTGTATGGAAAAAAGGTTGCCACATGGACAGGAGGTGCTCTGATTATATTAGTTTCAGCAAGTCTGGTTGTAGGCAGCATAACTTCTAATAAATCGGCCACATTACTCCCTCCTGAACCAAACTGGGAGCCACTTTCAACAACAGCAATTGAAAATCATATTGCTGACGGAAAAGTTGTTTTTGTCAATGTTACTGCCGATTGGTGTATTACTTGTAAAGCTAATAAGATTGGTGTGTTACTACAAGACCCAGTCTATGGAATGCTGCATCATTCAGAGGTTGTTGCAATGGAGGGTGACTGGACAGTACCTAGCCAAAGTGTAACGAGCTATCTGCAAGAAAATGGACGATTTGGTGTCCCATTCAATATCGTTTATGGTCCTAAAGCCCCTAATGGAATACCTCTTCCCATTATTCTTACAGATGAATCTGTGATAAGTGCGATTGAGACAGCGAACGGAAATAATAAAGAGTGAAATATAAAAAATTAAGGCGTTGGCTTAAAGAGATTGGTCTTTTCGTTTTTATTGCTGTTGTCTTTTCGAGCGGGGTGGATTTGTGGAGGCAACAGAGTATTCCTGTTGCCAATGCTCCCAACATTGTTGGCCAGTCGATTGATGGTAAAAGTGTC
Organism: Vibrio sp. 10N.247.310.23; assembly: GCF_041467155.1. Taxonomy (NCBI): domain Bacteria; kingdom Pseudomonadati; phylum Pseudomonadota; class Gammaproteobacteria; order Vibrionales; family Vibrionaceae; genus Vibrio; species Vibrio sp. 10N.247.310.23. The sequence continues at coordinate 157,284 of NZ_JBFSTZ010000012.1, forward strand.
GATATATTTGAAATGAGTAAAGAAAAGCCTGTCATCGTTTACTTTTGGGCTACTTGGTGTCCAGTCTGTAAGTTTGTCAGCCCGACCATCAACTTGATAGATAAAATGGATTCTTATGAAGTTATTGGTGTGTCAATTAACTCTGGACTTGATGACCGAATAGCGAAGTTTTTAGAAGCTCACCATTATGACTTTTCGAATTTGAATGATTCACGAGGATTGAATGCGAGAGCTTGGGGGATTTTAGTTACTCCGACGATCGCAGTTGTTAAAGGTGGGAAAATTCAATTCGTTACCACTGGTTTCACGACTCCTATTGGCCTCTTGGCTAGGATTTGGTTTGTATAATAATTGAGAAAATGAGATGAAGATTGGTTATAAAATATTGATTGCAAGTGTATTCGTTTCACCGCTTGCGTTAGCAACGACACATGATGATAAAATTAAAGACATTACTAAGATACTTCAAGAAAACCCTTTGATTATAGATAACCTCCATGAAAGCTTACATTTGTATGTGAATCAACAAAAAGCTTTCGAGGCTACAATCGCTGAAAATTACGACTATATGTACAATAACTCTAATCATACAAGCTTTGGTTCTAATAATGCGAAAACTACGATCATTAATTTTACAGATTACAGTTGTCCTTGGTGCAAGAAATTAGATAGTGTGTTAGATCAACTTGTAGATAAATATCCCAATGATATTAAAGTTGTGAATGTTTACGTGCCTATTAAAGAGATGTCAAGCCATTCCAACTCAGCGAGTTTTGCCTTAAATGTGTGGGAGAACCATCCAGAAAAGTTTGCTGAAACTCATGCGTTGCTTATAAAAAAACCAGGAATACATGATCATCGTTCTATTGAACGAATTGCTAAAAGAGTAGGTCTTGAGAACTATATCAAATCAGATGCTTTAACCGATGAGATGCTTGCAAAAAACTACCAGATATTTAACCAGTTAGGTATGCGAGGAACGCCCGGAATGTTGTTAAATGGTCAAATAATTCCCGGATATGTACCACTTGATAAGCTGGAAGCATTGGTGAAAGACTCCGCTGAGTAATTCGGATAGAAAGCTAAACCACCTCAAATTGAGTTATGCTTAAACTGGCGTAGATAAGAGGTGGTAGCTGGTTACGTATGAGGGAGATGTATGGTTGTAAACTAGAAGTCACTCCAAACGTCAGAATGCGCCATCAAAGACCTTAATTTACAGTTTTCCAAAGCTTTCTCAGCGACAATCATCGCTAGCAAAGTTTTAGCCCAACACAAATTAGATTAAACATTCCTCGTCCATTGTTCTTAAGGTTTGTCCATACAAAAACTCATACTAACTACCTTATCGAATCCAGTTAATCGTATTAGTGCTTGAGTGCACATACATTTATGTTTACGGCAGTTGTGTGGAACATCGTCAATGTTCGTATCCACCTTATATGCTGTTTTAAACTTTAAAACATAGTAAAAAGCGGCCACTTAATGAATGGAAGGAAACAAGCTATGAATGAGCATATTCAACGATCTATCGAGTTAAGGGATAACGGTGATGTTGAAGGAAGCCGAAAATTATTGGTCAATCTTCTTAGCAACGAAGATATCGCACCTCCATATTGCATGGTCTTATGATAATCAAGTACTTGAGTCAGGAAGCAGTTCAGCATGATAACGCCGCACGAACTGATGACCTCGGTGAGAAAGACCATTTTGAGGCTCTATTTGGCCTAGCTAGCACGCTGATAAGCCTCGGGAAAGATCATGAAGCAGCCGTTTGGTTTGAAAAAGCATGCACTCTTTTCCCCAATGCAAAGGAGGCGATGCCATTTTATGCAATGTGTTTGTATAACCTTGGAGAGCATAAAAACGCGGTTGATATGTTGTTAAACCTTCTGATTGACACAACAAGCTCGGAGGACATTTTAACGTACAAACGAGCTACCAAGCTCTATGCGCAAGACTTAGATCGAACTTGGTAATTTTAAGGAGTTAAAGCTGTGACTATTGATACGACACTCGCCATTGAATATGACATAAACGTCTATCTTGTTAATTCATTTACCAAAAGTGGATTAGGCGGAAATCCTGCTGGGGTTGTTTTAGGCCCCCCCTCCCTTAGTATGAAACAAAAAACATACATCGCGCGACAGGTTGGCTTCTCTGAAACGGCCTTTGTGTACACTAATACAGAAACAGATTTCAAGGTGGAATTTTTTACTGCTGAAGGGGAAGTGGACTTTTGTGGTCATGCCACTTTGGCTGCATTTTTCGTATTGGCTTCGCAGGGGTTCATTGAGCAAGGCTGTTACACACAGCAAACAAAAGCAGGTATTCTCCATATAGCAGTCGATGATAGCTCTATCATAATGGATCAAACCAAACCTCTGTTTCGTCGCGCTCCTCACGTTAAAGACATCGCTTATGCTATTGGCATATCTAGTGACGTGATTACGAGTACGGGATTGCCTATTGAAATCATCTCGACAGGTTTACCCGATATCATTGTCCCTGTGCAGACTGGACATTTAGATATCCTAAAGCCTAATTTTGCTGCGATATCGAAGCTAAGCCAAGAGTTCAATACTATCGGTTTCCACGTATTTGAACTTAGCAACGATAAGGCAACGATCGCCCATTGCCGAAATTTCGCACCTTTATATGGTATCAATGAAGAATCAGCGACAGGTAGTGCGAGTGGGGCTTTAGGTTGTTATCTTATTAAGCATGGCATCACTGATAGCTTAACGTTCGCTTTAGAGCAAGGACGCTCAATGGGGGTCTTATCTTTGATTCAAGTTACCATTGATTCTAAACAAGATATCATTCGCCGGGTTAGAGTCGGAGGTAAAGCGTCCTTGGAAGGAATGAAGGAAGTGCCGATAAGTTTATCTCACATTGAAGACCTACGACTTTGCAAGGTTTGGAATCGTTATTTTTCGGTATGTCCTATGCCATCAAAAGCGTAAGAGTTACGTCACTCTTAATGGTTTTTGATGGCGCAGTTCATTCCCTAAATCAGGACGGTGAACATCCTTGATATGAAGATTCATTAGTTTAAGTATCAAATTTTAATCTGAAACTGACAAGTTAGAGTGGAGGTTCTAACTCGGAAATGTCCATTTCAGTGCTAGATCTGTTCAAAAATTTGTGTGATCACCAAGCGATTCTGTCGTACCTTAATTACCAAGCGACTTTGTCATTACACTAACTACCGAGGGAAAATGTCGGGACTGATTTAGCGTACTTTTTAAAGTAATCAAATGAGCTTTAAAGGGTGCTAAGGATGTTCTATATGGATTCAAAATCACAGTTTACTGTCGATATCATTAGCAAAGTCATTGATGGTAAAATTACTATCAATAGTGCCACGCAATTACTGCAAAAATCACGAAGAACGGTTGAGCGTTACTTGAGCCGTTATCGCAAGGAAGGCATTCGGTTCGTGATTCACGGTAACACTGGTCGTGCTCCCATCAATAAAATCCCTGACTCACTCAAGAAAGAGGTTCAAGCCCTCATCCAAACCAAGTATTACGATTTTAACCTTCAACACCTCTCAGAGCTTCTGAGCAAAAATGAAGGACTGTCGATTAAGCGAGAAACGTTACGCTCTTGGGCGCATGAGATTCACCATGTGAAGCGTTCTAAACGCCGTAGAAGTCGAGTAAGGAAGTATCGAGAGCGTATGCCGTTACCTGGACTTATGCTGCAAATGGATGGTAGCCCTCATAGTTGGTTCGGTGATGAAAAATCTTGCTTGATTGCCATCATTGATGATGCGACCAG